>NZ_CP017480.1:1575000-1890000 GCF_001887595.1 Luteibacter rhizovicinus DSM 16549 | reverse complement strand
CACGGTCGCCACCGCGGTCGCGGCCAGCATCGACCCGCTCGACCACGCGATCGTCCCGCTTGCCTTGCCAAAGATGGATCCGGCCACGATCAAACCGATCGTCCCCGTTGAAGAATGGCAGACCGTGCAGGTCCATCCGGGCGAGACCCTCGCCGACATCTTCCTGGCCCAGGGCCTGTCGATGACCGACCTCCAGCACGTGATCGACGGCTCGGGCGGCACGAAAGTCTTCCACCAGATCAAGCCGGGCCAGGAATTCCAGTTCCTCGTCGGTGGCGATCACACGCTCAAGGGCGTGCGCTTCGACCAGGACGAGGCGACCATCGCCACCTTGCGTCTCGACGGCGCTTCCCCCCAACTCACCACGAAGACCCGCGACGTACAGCGCCGCGAGCACATCTCCCATGGCGTCATCGACAGCTCGCTGTTCGGTGCGGCGTCCAAGGCGGGCATGAGCAACGCGATGGTGCTGAAGCTCGCCGAGGTGTTCAAGTTCGATATCGACTTCGTGCAGGACCTGCGTGTCGGCGACGATTTCACCGTCATCTATGACGACGTCTACAGCGACGGTTCGTACCTGCGCGAGGGCGACATCGTCGCCGCCGAGTTCGTCAACCAGGGCAAGCGCTATACCGCCTATCGCTTCAAGAACGCCGACGGCAAGTGGAGCTATTTCAGCGAAGAGGGTCGCCCGCTCACCGGCTCCTTCCTGCGCATCCCGGTCGACTTCACGCGCATCTCCTCGCAGTTCAGCGCCGGTCGCATGCACCCGATCCTCGGCACGATGCGCGCCCATAAGGGTGTCGACTACGCCGCCCCGACGGGCACGCCGATTCATGCCGCGGGCGATGGCGTGGTCAAGTTCCGCGGCTGGATGAATGGCTACGGCAACTTCGTGGTCATCCAGCACAACGCGACGATCAGCACCGCTTACGGTCACATGTCCCGCTTCGCCAACCTTCGTGTGGGCCAGCGTGTCAGCCAGGGCAACACCATCGGCTTCGTCGGCATGACCGGCCTGGCCACCGGCCCGCACCTGCACTACGAATTCCGTGTGAACAACGTGCAGCGCGATCCGCAGACGGTGACCCTGCCGAAGCCGGAGCCGCTCCCGGCGGCGCAGCTGGCGAAGTTCAAGAAGGAAGTGGTCGCCCCGCAGCTGGCCCGCCTTAACCAGGTCGATAACAACACCAAACTTGCGCGGGCCGATACGGCATCGCGCAGCGACGACTGAGTCGTGCCTAACGACGATGGTCTGTACCTGGGCCTGATTTCCGGGACCAGCGCTGACGGCATTGACGCCGCGCTGGTCCGCTTCGACGAGGGACGCCCGTCCCTCGTGGCTGGCCTCACGCATCCCTGGGACGACACCCTGCGCCGGCGCATCCTCGCCGTGGCGCAGGATGAAGACCGTCTCGCCCTGGACGACTACGGCCGTCTCGATGTCGCCGTAGCCCACGCGTTCACCGATGCGGCGCAGGCCGTACTCGAAAGGGCGAGGGTCTCATCCACCGCGGTGAAAGCCATCGGGTCGCATGGGCAGACCATTCGCCACCGGCCCGATGGCCCGCTGCCGTTCACGCTGCAGATCGGCGATCCGTCGGTCATCGCCGAGCGCAGCGGCATCGACACCATCGCTGATTTCCGTCGTGCCGACGTGGCTGCCGGCGGCCAGGGTGCGCCCCTGGTCCCCGCTTTTCATGCCACGGTGCTGCGTCCCGCTACGGGCGCGCGTGCCGTGCTCAACCTGGGCGGCATCGCCAATGTCACGCGGCTATCTGCCCATGGCGAGGTTTCCGGCCTCGACACCGGCCCGGCCAATGGACTGATGGATGCGTGGTGCCTGCGCCACCGCGGCGAAGCCTTCGACCGCGACGGTCGCTTCGCTGCATCCGGTACCGTCGACACGACCCTGCTCGGCGAATTGCTCGACGATGCGTACTTCGTGTTGCCGCCGCCGAAGAGCACCGGTCGCGAGCACTTCCATCTCGCATGGCTGGATGGTCATCCCCGTGTCGCCGACAGTAGCCCGGAGGATGTTCAGGCCACCCTGCTGGCGTTGAGCGCGGTATCGATCGTGGACGCCATCGAACGCTATGCCGGCGATGCCAGTGAGGTCGTCGCCTGCGGCGGAGGCGTGCATAACACGGCCCTGATGCAAGCGTTGGCCGAGCGCATGCCGGGGCGAACGCTGGTGACGAGCAAGGCGTTCGGCATCGATCCGGATTTCATGGAAGCCATGGCCTTCGCATGGCTTGCCTACCGCCGCGTTCGCGGCGAACCCGGCAATCTGGCGAGCGTCACGGGCGCACGCGGCCCACGCCTGCTGGGCGCGCTTTACGCGGCGCCCTGAGCCTCAGAACGATTCGTCGGGCACGCTGGCCTGACGCTGCGCCGCATTGATGAGAGACGAAGGCGATGCCTGGGCGAGGGCGGCCAGGGCTTCCTGGAACGCCGCCTGCTCCTCGGCATCCCACGCCCCGGTCAGGTGCGCGATATCGCCGGGCTGCAGCAGCAGCTCGCTGAACACATCGCCTGCGCTGAGGCCGAGGCCATAGCGCAGCGCGTGCAGGATCACCTCATTGATCGACCAGCGGCGTTCGCGCGCGAGCGTCTTGATTCGCTCGGCCATCTGCTCGTCGATGTGTCGCACCACGATATCTGGCACGTGCGTTACCTCCTCGCGCATGCCCCCTGTGCGGCAGATCTTACACAGTTTTGGCAATTCGTTGTGCTGGTCTTACGGCCTGTCCGTTGGGGTCGGCAGGCGGCGCCAGAGCAGGCCCAGCACCAGCAGCGTGGGCACGATGGAGACCGTACTGATGACAAAGAGGGCGGAATAACCGGAATCCTTGACGAGGAAACCGGACATCCCGCCGATCACTTTGCCGGGCAGGTTCGCCAGCGAGCTGAGTAAGGCGTACTGCGTGGCGGTGAAGCTGCGGTTGACCAGCCCCGACATGAAGGCGACGAGGACCGGCCCCGCAAAACCTTGCGCAAAGTTGTCGCCCGACAGGGTCACGACGAAGGCCCAGGTCTGCCCGGGGTTCTGCGCCATCAACAGGTAGAGCATGTTGGACAAGGCGACGCCCAGGGCCGCAACGACCAGCAGGCGGCGCATCTCGAAGCGGGTAACCGCCCAGCCGCCCAGCAAGGCACCGGCGATGCCGATGATCACGCCGTAGACCTTCGAGACCTCCGCGATCTGCGTCTTGGTGAAGCCCGCATCGAGGTAGAACGGGTAGGCCATGACCCCGAGCATCTGGTCGGGCAGGCGGAACAGGGCGACGAACAGGAGCAGCCCAAGCGCCAGCCCCATGCCGTACCGCGAGAAGAAGTCGCGGAAGGGCCCGATGAAGCCTTCCTGGATCGCGAGACGCAGTGGCAGGCGCTCGCGCACCCGGTGCTCGGGTTCACGAGCGATCAGCACGGTCACGATCGGCACGATGAGAAGCAGGCAGATGGCCATGTACCCGCGTTGCCAGCCCACCTGATCGGCGATCAGCAGGATGCCGGCCCCGCTCGCGATCAGGCCGAAGCGATAGCCCAGGGTGTAGGTCGCGGCCAGCGCGCCCTGCGCTTCGATCGGTGCGATCTCGACGCGATACGCATCGACGACGATGTCGATCGTCGCACCCGCGAAGGCGGCCAGGATCGTCGCGCCGACAAAGCGTGGCAGCGATGCCGTCGGCGGCATGAAGGCCATCGACAACAGCCCCGCGGCCAGCAACAACAAGGCGAACATCAACCAGCCGCGGCGCTGGCCCAGTCGGCAGAACAGCGGCAGCCGAAACTTGTCGACCAGCGGCGCCCAGAGGAACTTGAAGTTGTAGCTGAAGGTGACATAGCTCGCCAGGCCGATGGCACCGTAGTCGACACCCGACTCCTTCAGCCAGGCCGAGAGCGTGTTGCCGACCAGCAGGAACGGCAGGCCCGAGGCCAGGCCGAAGAACAGCATGGTCACCGCACCCGGCTGGGCAAACGCCGCGGCCACGCCGCGCAGCCCCTTGTAACGGGCCACACCGGCCACTTCGGTCACTCTGCGTAATCCACGGTATAGGGTGCGTGGTCGGAGAAGCGCTCATCGCGATAGATGGCGCACTCGCGCGCCCGCGCGCCCATGCCCGGCGTCACGATCTGGTAGTCGATGCGCCAACCCACGTTGTTCGCCCGCGCCGCGCCACGGTTGGACCACCAGGTGTACTCGACGGCGTCGGGTTTGATCGCGCGGAAGCTGTCCACCCAGCCGATCTCCTTGAAAAGCAGGTCGAGCCAGGCGCGCTCTTCGGGAAGACAGCCGGAATTCTTCTGGTTCGACGTCCAGTTCTTGATGTCGTTCCTGGTGTGGACGATGTTCCAGTCGCCGCAGAGGACGTACTCGCGACCACTCGCCGCCCACTCGCGCAGGATCGGCGTGAGCCATTCCATGACGCGGAACTTGTACTGCTGCCGCTCGTCACCCGACGACCCCGACGGGATATAGAAGGAGACCACGCTGAGGTTGCCGAAGCGCGCCTCGATGTAACGCCCTTCGCAGTCGAAATCCTCGCGCCCCAGGGAAACGCGCACCTCGTCGGGCTCGCGCTTCGAGTAGATGGCGACGCCGCTGTAGCCCTTCTTGCTGCGGGCATCGTGATAGAAGCAGTGGTGCCCATCCGGACGGAACATCGGGTCGGACAGCTGGGCTTCCTGCGCCTTGGTTTCCTGCAGGCAGACGACGTCGGCGTCCTGGGCGCGCAGCCATTCGAAGACGCCTTTGGTGGCGGCGGAACGGATACCGTTGGCGTTCAGCGAAATGATGCGCATGGGACCTTGGGGTGCGTTTGACGAATCTGCCCATCATACCGGGCCCATAATGGCGGCATGAATAGTGCCCTTCGAGTCTTGCCCGTGGATGCCGGCCTGCGGCCTGCCCTGCTCGCCTTGCGTGTGCTGGACGAGCAGCTGCCGTTCGTCGGACGTGTTGAGGATTCTCTTGCCGACGTCGCCCTGTGTCCTGGCAGCGAGGCGTTGGCCCTGGTCGTCGACGACGATGTCGTGGGCTACGTGCGGATCGACCGGCGCGCCACCGCCCTGGGCGATCACCCCCTGGCCGAGGGGGCCGTCGCCATGCGCAGCTTCATGATCGACGCCAGCCGCCAGGGCGAAGGTCTGGGACGCCGCGCGCTGGATGCGATCCACGCCTATGTCGCCGGACGCCATCCCGATCGCGAACGCATCCTGCTGACGGTGAACCTGCGCAACGAAGCGGCCGTTCACGTGTACCGCCGCGCCGGCTATCGCGACAGCGGTGAGCTGTACCATGGCGGGCTGGCGGGGCCGCAGTTCGTGCTGTGGCGACCGCTGCACCCCTGGAACCCCTGAGAGAGAGACCGCCGTGCACGATTACCAGCGCGAATTCATCGAGCTCACCCTGGCCCGCGATGTTCTTCGCTTCGGCGAATTCACGCTGAAGTCGGGCCGCAGCAGCCCCTACTTCTTCAACATGGGCCGGATCGACTCCGGTGCCGCGCTGGCCCGGCTCGGGCGCTCCTACGCCGAAGCGGCCACCCGATCGGGCGTGCCGTTCGACATGCTGTTCGGCCCGGCCTACAAGGGCATCGCCCTGGCTGCCGCGACGGCGATCGCGCTGGCCGATACCCAGGACCGCGACCTGCCCTGGGCCTACAACCGCAAGGAAGCCAAGGCCCACGGCGAAGGCGGCTCGCTCGTCGGTGCGCCATTGAAGGGTCGCGTGCTGATCGTGGACGATGTGATGACCGCGGGCACGGCCGTTCGCGAATCGCTCGAACTGATCCGCGCGCAGGGCGCCGAACCGGCGGGCGTGCTCATTGCCCTCGATCGCCAGGAGCGTGGACAGGGCGAGCTGTCGGCGGCACAGGAAGTGGCTGCCCAGTTCGGCATTCCGGTCATTGCGATCGCCACCCTGGCCGATGTCCTCACCTACGCGGGTGAAAAGCCCGAGCTGGCCGCGGAATACGGGCGGCTCGGGGCGTACCGCGAGCAGTACGGCGTCAAGGCCTGAGAAAACGGCGACTGCGTCACGCGGGGCCGGAGCACATGCCGCCCCTGCGCAATCTGACGCCGCTCGCTGGCTATACTCGCTCGACAGGAGGGGACACCATGCGTGCAGTGCGTTACATCCTGGCGGGAGCGGCGCTGTGCCTCGGCACGGCAGCCTTCGGCGCCAACAACACAGCCAACAACAACGGCTTTCGCTACAAGTGGAAAGACGCCGCCGGTCATTCCTATTTCAGCGATAGCCTGACGCAGGAAGCCATGCAGGCCGGCTATGACGTCGTCAACGCCCAGGGCGTCACCGTCAGGCACGTGGATCGGCAGATGACGTCCGATGAACGGGCCGCGGCGAAGAAAGTCGCGGACCAGCAGGCTGCTGCCTTACAGGCCGACCAGCAGCGCCAGCGCGAAGACAACCAGATGCTCAACGCCTACCCGAACGAGACCTCGTTCATGTCGGCGAAGAACGCCGAACTGGACAACTTCGATCAGGCTACGCGCACCACCCGCCTGAACCTGCAGGGGCAGGAGAAGGCGCTGGCCGACCTGCTCACGCGTGCCGGCGACCTGGAACGCGCCAAGCAACCGGTGCCGTCGTACCTCACCCAGCGCATCACCGAACAGCGCAACACCGTGGCCTCGCTTCGCGCCACCCTCCAGCGCCAGCAGGCCTCCCGGGATGCGGCGAAGGTGAAGATCGACGGCCAGCTGCAGCACTACCGCCAGCTGAAAGCCGCCGCTGCCAACGGCGGCTGATCACCCGGTCAGAACGGCAGGACCAGGCTCCGGTCGACCGCCAGCAAGCGCTGGCGGAAGGCCTGCTTCACACGTTCCAGTGCCTTGGCGGTATCCGCGTCGAAACGGAAGACCAGGGCCGGTGAGGTGTTCGACGCACGAACCAGGCCCCAGCCGTCGGGCCAGTCCACCCGGATGCCGTCGATCGTCGTGACCCGCGCGTCGTCGAACGTGGCGGACGTACGGAACGCCTCGATGAAGCGGAAGGGCGCGCCCTCCTCCATCGGCAAACGCAGCTCCGGCGTGGACACGCTACTCGGCAGCTCTTCGAACAGCGCCGCGACGCTGCGCTCCTCGAGATCGCCGGCGACGATCTCGAGCAAGCGGGCGGCCGCATAGATGCCGTCATCGAAGCCGTACCAGCGATTATTGTCCGCGAAGAAAAAGTGGCCGCTCATCTCGCCGGCCAGGGCCGCGCCCGTTTCCCGCATCTTCGCCTTGATCAGCGAGTGGCCGGTGCGCCACATGAGCGGTACGCCGGCCGATTCCTGGATCACCCGGCGCAGGTGCCCGGTGCATTTCACATCGAAGATCACCGTGGCGCCGGGGTTGCGCGCGAGCACGTCCTGGGCGAACAACATGAGCAGGCGGTCCGCGTAGATGATCTCGCCGCTGGCGGTCACCACGCCCATGCGATCGCCGTCGCCATCGAACGCGATGCCGAGATCCGCGCCGATCGTATGGACGGCGGCGATGAGGTCACCGAGGTTGCGCGGATCGGACGGGTCCGGGTGGTGGTTCGGGAAGGTGCCGTCCACATCGCAGTACAAGGGCACCACTTCGCAACCGATTTCCTCGAGCACGCGGGGTGCGACCGCGCCAGCCACACCGTTGCCGGCGTCGACCACGACCTTGAGGCGCCGTTCCGCCGAGACATCGCCGGCGATCTTCGCCACGTAGGCATCGATGACCGACTGCTCGCGCCATGTTCCCAGGCCGTCTTCCTCGAGACGACCCTCGGCGATGCGCCGGTGCAGATCGGCGATGGCGCCCTCGGCGAGGGTTTCACCACCGACGACGATCTTGAAGCCATTGTGGTCGGGCGGGTTATGGCTTCCCGTGACCGACACGGCGCAGCCGGTGCCGAAGTGGAACGCGGCGAAATAGGCCACGGGGGTCGGTACCGCGCCGAGATCGATCACGTCGATGCCGGCGGCGCGAAGGCCGTCCGAGAGCGCGCCGGCCAACTCGGCTCCCGACACGCGACCATCCCGACCCACGACGATTTCGCGCAGGCCACGCTCGTTCATCAGGCCACCGATAGCCTGGCCGATACGGCGTGCGATGTCGGCGGTCAGCTGGGTGCCGACGATGCCGCGGATGTCATAGGCACGGAAGATCGCCGGATCGAGGGCCACCGAGGGCGCGCGCGCCACTGGCTTTGCCACGTGCGCAGAAGGGGCGGCCAACCCGGGGATCGGCGCCGGCGGCAGGCGCGGCTTGCGTCCAACGTCGGCGACGAGGACATCCTCGGGCTCCGGCTCGGCCACCGGCTGCGGCCGTTGCCGCGCCCAGAGCAGCAGCACGCCACCACCGACGCCGATGAGGGTCAGGAGGACGGCCAGCATCTCGGAGTGCGGAATGACGATGAACGCCTTGGGCGAGATGGCATAGATGTAGAGCGACGTGCCGGGAACCTGCTGGCCGTCCGGTGACAACTCGCCGGACGACGAGCCGACCGCCTCCAGCATGAGGCTGTCGCCGCCGTTGCCCTGGCGCAGTTCGAGACGGCCACTGGAAGGGGACGACGCCATGAACTTCTGGCGGATATCGTCGAAGGGGTATTCGAGCCAGACCCAGGCGCGAACGGCGCCGTCGGCATTGACCGGCTCGGCCACGGTGAGCCGGCGTTCGCTGCCGTGCACCGAGCTCGACGCGAGGGGTGCCGCGGTCGCGCCCAGCGCCGCCATCAGCTGGGCCGCCTTGGCGTAGCCGAATTCGCGGTAGTTGGCGCGGACCACTTCGTCCAGCCCGCCGCTGTAGATCTCGATATTCGACGTGTTCGGCAGGAGCGCGCGCAGGCGCGCGGCGGTAGCGGCATGGTCGTCGATACCTGCTGCCACCTGCGGATCGGTAACGGCCCGCATGAGCTGGCTGTGCCGGGTGGCGTACAGGTCGCCGAGGTCATGCACCGCCTGGCGCTGGGCCAGGCGCGTGCGCTCGGCTGCATCGCTCTCATCGGCGATCAGCCAGGCCTGCCAGGCGCAGAAAGCGCCGCCGGCGATCAACAACGTGGCGCCGATCAGCGGCAGCACGCGTCGCATATCGATACGAAGCCCCCGCTTCGCCCCTCCCTCGTTACGCCCCATGCTGCCCCTTGCTCCCCGTCACCTGTCAGCCAACGCCCGTCGAACCAAATCCGCCTTCGCCCCGCTGCGAAGGGCTGAACCCGTCGACGACGCGCAAACGTGCCCGTCCTACCGGCACCAGCAATAATTGCGCAATCCGGTCACCCGGTGTGATGGTCAATATCGCGTTTCCGCGATTCCAGCACGAAATCATCAGAGGCCCCTGGTAATCCGCATCGATCACGCCGACCAGGTTGCCCATGACCAGGCCCTGCTTATGACCCAGCCCGGACCTCGGCACGATTAGCGCACACCAGGCGGGGTCACCGATATGGATGGCGAGACCCGTCGGTACCAGCAGGCTCTCGCCGGGGGACAGCGTCACCGGGGCATCGACCGCTGCCCTCAGGTCCATGCCGGCGCTGCCATCGGTCGCGGGCTCGGGTAGGGGAATGGTGTCGCCCAGGCGGGCGTCGAGAATCTTCAGTTCGATATCGATCAAGGCTCAGGTTCCGATGCCTGCGAGAAAACGTTGGGCGATATGCGCGACGAGCCGGCGCGCCAGCTCCGTCTTGGGCATCCGGGACAACGCGGCGCCGCCGTCGCGCCAGTACAGCTGCAAGGCGTTCTCCGCTACTTCGAAGCCGCGCCCCGGACCGACCTCGTTGGCCGCAATCATGTCGATGCCCTTGCGAAGCATCTTGTCCTGCGCATACGCGGCCAGCTCCTTCGTCTCCGCCGCGAAGCCGACCAGGAACGGACGATCCGGAAGCGACGCCAACGAGGCGATGATGTCCGGGTTCTCCGCCAGTTCGAGGCGAAGCGGGCTTCCGTCGGTCTTCTTCAGCTTGTGGTCGGCGGTGTCGACCGGGCGGTAATCGCCCACCGCGGCCGCCCCGATATAGATGTCGCTGCCGCGCGCCGCCTTGAGTACGGCTTCCTGCATGTCGCGGGCACTGCGCACGTCGATCCGGGTTACACCAGCGGGTGTTGGCAGCGATACCGGACCGGCGACGAGGGTGACCTCGGCGCCCGCATCGCGCGCGGCCGCGGCGACGGCGAAGCCCATCCGCCCGGAACTGCGGTTGCCGATAAAGCGCACCGGGTCGATGTCCTCGTACGTGGGGCCGGCGCTGACCAGCACGCGACGACCACGCAGCGGTTGTTCGCCGAACGAAGCCACCAGGATGTCGCGCAACTCGTGGGGCTCCAGCATCCGCCCGGAGCCGATGTCGCCGCAGGCCTGATCCCCGTCGGCCGGGCCAAGGATCCCCACGCCGCGAACGCGCAACGTACCGACATTGGCCTGCACCGCCAGGTTCGCCCACATCTGCTGGTTCATGGCGGGCGCTATATACACGGGAGCGGCCGTGGCCAGGACCACGGTGGAAAGCAGGTCGTCGGCGAAGCCATGCGCGAGTCGGGCGATGGTGTCGGCGCTGGCCGGGGCGATGAGCACCCGCTCGGCCCACTTCGCCAGTTCGATATGGCCCATGGCGGCTTCGCCCGCCTCATCCCACAGACTGACGCGCACCGGCTGGCCGGAAAGGGCCTGGAACGTGGTGGGCGTGACGAAGTGGGTGGCGCCTTCGGTCATGACGACGCGCACCTCGGCCTCGAGATCACGAAGACGACGGACGAGTTCGCAGATCTTGTAAGCGGCGATACCACCGGTAACGCCAATCAGGATGCGACGCTGGCGAAGACTCATGGCGGAACGACGCTGCTTCGGAGGGCCAGTTAGCTTAACGGATTTCAGGGAGCCCTTTTTTCAGAATCGTTCTATCGCCAAGGCGATGCCCGCAACCTTAAGTTGTCCGTCGGGCCGTCACTCAAGATGGCAGGACAGGGAATACGAGCGTATGAAGCGGACGACTTCCCATCGGACCGAGGTCCGCGATGCTGGCGTGCAGCCCGCGATGTACCGGCCCAGGCCGATCCATCAATGGCCTGAAGGCGAGCGACCCCGCGAGCGCTTGCTGGCCCATGGCGTGGCCGTGCTGTCCGACGCCGAACTGATCGGCGTCCTGCTCGGCCACGGCACCGCGGGCTGTGATGCCGTCGCCACCGGCCGGGTGCTGCTCACCCAGGCCGGTAGTCTCGGGCGGCTGCTGGCCGATCCAGACCACCTGCCCCGCGTCAACGGCGTCGGGCCAGCCAAACGGGCGCGCATCATCGCGGCACTCGAACTGGCCCGGCGGTCGTTGGGCGAAGGCCTCGCCGAGCTACCCCGCATCGAGAGCCCCGCCGAGAGCGCCGCGTACTTCCGGGCGCGGCTTCGCCACCTGCCCCACGAAGTGTTCGCCGTGCTGTTCCTGGACACCCGCCATCGCGTGCTGGCGTACGAGGAGTTGTTCCGCGGCACGATCGATGGTGCGAGTGTGTACCCGCGCGAAGTGGTCAGGGCCTGCCTGCGCCACCACGCCAGTGCGGTCATCCTGGCGCACAACCACCCGTCCGGGGTGGCCGAACCCAGCCGTGCCGATCGGGACATCACGCGGGTGCTGGTGGAAGCCCTGGGGTTGATGGACATCCGGGTGCTCGACCATCTCGTGATCGGCCATGGCGATCCCGTCTCGATGGCCGATCTGGGCCTGCTCTGACTACCCATAAAAAAGACGGCGCGAGTGCCGCTCGCGCCGTCTGGGGGCCATCTTTCGAGGGAGGGGCGTCGATAACCCTTGTGCCGTCGGCCGGGGAGACACCGGGCACAAGACGAATTGTGACGACAACCAGTTACAGCGCCGTGACGTGCCGAAAAACAGCTGATGACGCCTTGAAGGAATTGACTTATGCACATTGACCCCGTTTTCCACTTGGGCGTCACATCTGCTGTCCTCGCGGAGGTCACGGCTATAAACACATGATTTTGCAAGTCTTTACTTGTTACGCATCGAAGACATTTCCTGTAGGCGCCTTGCAGCTTCCGTTTCGGCCTTTGTTGCCCACAGAGTTATCCACAGGCCTGTGGATGAACTGCACGGGCTGGCGCGACCGGCGCAGGCGCCCCTTCTGATAGGATTGCCGGTTCCATATCCGTGTCCCGACTCCCGTGAAACAAGAGCTCAAACAACTCGTCCTGCAAGCCATCGGGGCTCTGCGGGAGTCCGGCAAACTGCCGTCCGATTTCGTCGCACCGACGTTCGTCATCGAGCGGACACGCAGCCGCGAGCACGGCGATTTCGCGACCAATGTCGCCATGATGATGGCCAAGGCCGCCGGTCGTAAGCCGCGCGATATCGCCACCGACCTGGTCGAGGCGCTCCCCGCGTCTGACCTGGTGGGCAAGGCCGAGATCGCCGGGCCAGGGTTCATCAACTTTTTCCTGGCCCCGGCCGCGTTTCACGCCGAGATCGGCCGCGCGCTCGCCGAAACGACCCGGTACGGCAGCAACCAGGATGGCGGTGGCCGCCAGGCCGGCGTGGAATTCGTCTCGGCCAACCCGACCGGCCCACTCCATGTGGGCCATGGTCGCGCCGCGGCCATCGGCGACAGCATCAGCCGCCTCCTCCTGGCCAGCGGCTGGAAGGTGACGCGCGAGTTCTACTACAACGACGCCGGCGTACAGATCGCCAACCTGGCGCTGTCCACGCAGGCGCGTGCCAAGGGCATCGCGCCGGACGAGGCAGGCTGGCCGGAGTCCGGCTACCGCGGGGACTACATCGCCGAGGTCGCCCGTGCTTTCCTTGCGCGCGAGTCTGTCGAGGCCGACGGTGAGACGGTCGTCGCCTCGGGCGACGCCGATAACCTCGACGATGTGCGCCGCTTCGCGGTGGCCTCGCTGCGCCACGAGCAGGACCTCGACCTCAAGGCCTTCGACGTCGGCTTCGACGTCTATTACCTCGAGTCCTCGCTGTACAGCGAGGGCAAGGTGGAAGAAACGGTGCGCGAACTGGTCGCCCACGGTCACACCTATGAAGAGGGCGGCGCGCTGTGGCTGCGCTCCACGGACTTCGGTGACGACAAGGACCGCGTCATGCGCAAGTCCGACGGCACCTACACCTATTTCCTCCCCGACGTGGCCTATCACCGCACGAAGTGGCAGCGCGGCTATGAGCGCGCCATCACCGAGCTGGGCTCCGACCACCACGGCTCGCTGGCGCGCGTGAAGGCCGGCCTCCAGGCCCTCGACACGGGCATTCCGAAGCAGTGGCCGGAATACGTGCTGCACCAGATGGTGACGGTGATGCGCGGCGGTGAGGAAGTGAAGATTTCCAAGCGGGCCGGCTCCTACGTCACGCTGCGCGATCTCATCGACGAAGCGGGCCGCGACGCCACCCGTTACTTCCTGATCGCGCGCAAAGCCGACTCGCAGCTGGTCTTCGACATCGACCTGGCGCGTTCGCAGAGCAACGACAACCCGGTCTACTACATTCAGTACGCCCATGCCCGCGCCAGCCGCGTGTTCCGCGAGTTGGCCGATCGCGGGCTGTCGAGCGACCGGGGCAACGGACTGGCGAAGCTGCCGCTGCTCGACACCGAGCACGAGCAGGCGCTCATGGTCGAGCTGTCGCGCTACCCGGAAATGGTCGAGTCGGCGGCGGCGAACCTGGAACCGCACCTGATCGCGCAATACCTGCGTGAGCTCGCGGGCTCGCTGCACAGCTACTATCACGAGCACAAGTGGATCGTCGACGACGCCGACCTGCGTGACGCCCGTCTTGTGCTGGTCGCCGCGACGCAACAGGTCATCAAGAACGGTCTGGATCTGCTGGGCATTTCCGCCCCGGAGAGCATGTAAATGGCAACACGCAAGAAGGCAAAGGGTCGTCAGGCCGTCCGCAACGGCTCGAGCGGCATGCCGGGCTGGAGCTGGGCACTGATCGGCATCCTCGCCGGCGCCCTGCTCATGGCATTCGCGATGCGCGGCACGTGGATGCCCATGATGCGCCAGCACGACGGTCCCGAGCCAAACCCGCAGGCCACGGCGCAGAAGGGCAGCGATCCGGGTGTGGTCGACTCCACCGAACCCGAGAAGCCGAAGAAGCCGTCGTACGATTTCTATTCCGTGCTTTCCGAGAAGGAAGTGCGTATTCCGGATGCCGAAATCCGCGCGCAGGCCAGCGCCGAGGCGCAGCAGAAGCAGCAACAGCAGCAGGCGGCCCAGCAGCAGGCGGCGGCCCAGAAGGCCGAGGTCGCCCAGCAGCAGCAAGCCACCGCCGCCGCGGCCAACCTGCCAAAGGCCACCACGCAGACGGTCACGGCCGCACCGGCGCAGCAGGCGCCTGCCGCCCCGGCCGCCACCTCGGGCTACCTGCTCCAGGTCGGCGCGTTCCCGAGCGCCGCCGACGCGGAAGCACTGAAGGCCAAGCTGGCACTACAAGGCTTCGTCGCCAACGTGCAGGCCGTGAAGGTCGGCGCCCAGACCTACAACCGCGTCCGTCTTGGCCCGTTCAAGTCGGCCACGGACCTGGAAAGCACCAAGCAGCATCTCCAGGCGGCAGGCATCAGCGCCATCGCCCTGAAGGAAGGCAGCTGAGGGATTTCCTCACTGCCGTTGCAAAAAAAAACCCGCCGGCGACGGCGGGTTTTTTGTTTTCAGCGGCCGCGCTACGTCAGCTGCCGCGCTTGAGACGAATCAACGCCGAGATGTCGTCGTCGCCGTATCCCTGGGCCATCAGTTCGCCGAAGTCGGCGAGCGACTGCTCGATGATGGTCCGGTCGGTCCCGGCCTCGCTGGCGATGCCACGAACGATGCCGAGGTCCTTGTGCAGCAGGGCCAGCTTGAATCCCACCGAGAACTCGTTACGCAGCATCGTCGCGCCACGCTTGTCGAGGAACCAGTTGCCGGCCGCGCCGGCGGCGAGCGTGGGAATCAGGCGATCCGCTTCGAGGCCGAGGGCCTCACCGAGGGCGAGGCCTTCGGTTACCGCGTGGGCGATGCCGGCCACCAGGACCTGATTGACCGCCTTGGTGGCCTGTCCACTTCCCACCGCGCCCATGTGCGTGATCCGTGCACCGTAGGCCTCGAGAACCGGACGGGCGCGTTCGAGCACGGCCGCGTCGCCGCCGACCATCACCGAGAGCTTGCCGTTCTTCGCGCCTTCCACACCGCCCGACACGGGCGCGTCCAGGAAGTCCACGCCCACGTCCGCGAGCATCCGGGCGGCACGCTTGGCGGTGGCGGGGGCGACGGTGGAATGGTCGATGACGACGCCGCCCTTCTTCATCGTTGGCGCCAGGGCCTGCACGACGCTGATGACGTCAGCGTCCGCACTGACGCACAAGGCGATGACATCGGCCGAGGCAGCCATCCCGGCGAGGTCGGGCGCCGCCACGCCGAGTTCCTTCGCCAGCGCCTCGGCGCGAGCCTGGGTGCGATTGCCGACCGCGACCAGCAGGCCCTTCGCGTGGAGGTGGCCGGCCATGGGCGCGCCCATGGCGCCGAGTCCGATAAACGCTGCCTTGATGCTCATGCCGTGGTCTCCGCGAGATAGGTGTAGCCCGTGAGTCCCTTGTCGAGCGAGGCGTACAGTTCCTCGGCCAGGGCACCCACGATGCCGGCCGCTGCAAGACGGTCGACGTACGACTGGCGCAGCGCCTTGAGGTCGTAACCCACGTAGTCGAGCATCAGGTCCGTCGTGTCGCCACGGCGGATGTGGGCGAACTCATAACCATGAGCCGTGGCGCGCACGTTCACCGCGTCGGTGTCGCCGAACAGGTTGTGGATGTCGCCCAGGGTCTCCTGGTACGCGCCGACCATGAAGATGCCCAGGCGATAGGACTCGCGCTCGTTCAGCGCGTGCAGGGGCAGGCTCACGTCCACGCCCTCGGCATCGACGTAGTGATCGATGCGTCCGTCCGAGTCGCACGTCAGGTCGGCGATGACACCACGGCGCGTCGGCTCTTCATCGAGCCGCGAGATCGGCACGATCGGGAAGATCTGGTCGATCGCCCAGATATCCGGCACGGATTCGAACACGGAGAAGTTGACGAAGTACTTGTCGACCAGCTTCTCGTCGAGGTCGTCCAGCGCCTGGCGGTGCGCACGCTCCGCCGGCAGCAGGCGCGGACGCACGGCGTTGGCGATGGCGTAGAAAAGTTCGTCGAGCGTGGCGCGGTCGCGCAGGTCCAGCTGGCCGAGCGCGTACAGCGAGAGACCTTCGGCCAGGTGGTGCTGGGCTTCGTGGAACAGTTCCAGCGGTGGACGCGAGTCCAGCTCGGCGTGGGTTTCGCGAAGGTGGCGGAGCACGCTGGGCTCGCCCGGGCGGCCTGCGGGCACGGCACCCTGGGGCACCGGCTCCACTTCGCTCACGTTGACGATCATCACCGCATGATGGGCCGTCATGGCACGACCCGACTCGGTGAAGATGACCGGCGCCTTCATGCCGTGCTCGGCGACCGCCTCGGCCAGGGGCTGGACGATGCTCGCCGCGTACTGGCCCAGGCTGTAGTTGATCGAGTTATAGCTGCGCGAGCGGGTGCCTTCGTAATCGACGCCCAGGCCGCCGCCCACGTCCACGATCTCGATCGGCACGCCCAGGCGATGCAGCTCGACGAAGTAGCGCACGGCTTCGCGCATGCCCGCGGCGATGTCGCGCACGTTGGAGATCTGCGAACCCATATGAAAGTGCTGCAGTTTCAGCGTGTGCTTGAGGCCGGCCGCGTCCAGGCGCTCGATCAGCTCGAGGATCTGACCCGGGCTGAGACCGAACTTGCCCTTGTCGCCACCGGTGTTCTGCCACTTGCCGGCACCGATCGAGGCCAGTCGCACACGCACGCCGAGCAGGGGCTCGACATCGAGCGCCTTGGCCTCGGCGAAGACGTGGTCGAGCTCGGACAGCTTCTCGATCACGATGTGGACGCGCAGGCCGAGCTTGAGGCCAATGAGGGCCAGGCGGATGTACTCGCGGTCCTTGTAGCCATTGCAGACCACCATGCTGCCCGGGCGTGCCTGCGCCAGCACGGCCATCAGCTCGGGCTTGGAGCCTGCCTCGAGACCGAAGCCCTGCTCGCCGGCCGCGACCAGTTCGCTGACCACGCCGCGCTGCTGGTTGACCTTGATCGGGTAGATCGCCGTGTAGGAGCCGGCGTAGTCGACATCGTCGATCGCCTTGGCGAAGGCCTGCTGCAGGCGGGCGAGACGATCGGCGAGGATATCGGGGAAACGAATGAGCAGCGGCAGGCGCAGGCCTTCACTCGTGGCCTGATCGACGATGGCCGGCAGGTCGAGGGCCGGGCCCTCCTCGCCACGGGGGCACATGAGCAGGTGGCCGTCATCGGCAACGTCGACGTAGCCGTTGCTCCAGTAAGGAATTGCGTAGGTCGACTTGGCGCGGTCGGTGGTCCAGTTCGCCATGGGCGAAGATCTCCAGGTGATTGTGTCGTGTCCCCCATCGGGGGTGCGCGGAACAGTCGCAGCGGCGAACTTTGACCTGAAGCGGGCCTGGCGGCCGGGAGCCTCGCACGCCGCGGGGCCAACCAGACTGGGCCTGCGCGGCGGGGCGACCACCGGCAGACCGCGTATTGTACCGGGCCGCCATGACATCCGTGTATCGCCCGGGGACCCGTGGGGTAACACCTACAAGCCTGTCAGGCCGAGGCCGGTGGCCGCTTCACTGCCCGGAGCCGGTACAATCCCCGCTTTCGATCCCCTTCCCGTTTGCAGGAACAGCGTCATGTCGCAGCAGCAGCTCAGCTGGTTTACCGAAGCCCACCAGGCTTCGGGCTCCTCCATCGGTTTCCGCGTCGAGCGCCTGTTGCACGCCGAGAAGACCGAGTTCCAGACGATCGAGATCTACCAGACCACCGACTGGGGCAACCTGATGGTGATCGACGGCTGCGTGATGCTCACCGGCCGCGACAACTTCCTGTACCACGAGATGATGACCCACCCGGCGCTGTTCACCCACGCCCGCGCCAAGCGCGTCGTGATCATCGGTGGCGGCGACTGCGGCACGCTACGCGAGGTGCTCAAGCACGAGGAAGTCGAGAGTGCCACCCAGGTCGAGATCGACGAGCGCGTCACCCGCCTGGCCGAGGAGTACTTCCCGGAGCTGTGCGAAGCCAATAACGACCCGCGCGCCGAGCTGCTCTTCATCGACGGCATCAAGTACATGGCCGAGGCGGCGCCGGAGTCGATCGACCTGATCATCGTCGACTCGACCGACCCGGTCGGTCCGGCCGAAGGCCTGTTCAACGCGGCCTTCTACGCCAGCTGCTACAAGGCCCTGCGCCATGGCGGCATCCTGGTCCAGCAGTCGGAGTCGCCGATGGCGCACATCGAGCTGATCAAGGCCATGCGTTCGGCCATGCGCACCACCGGCTTCAAGGCCGTGCGCACCCTGCCCTTCCCGCAGCCGTGCTACCCCACCGGCTGGTGGAGCTGCACCATGGCTCGCAAGGACGGCGATCTGTCGGGCTTCCGCGAGCGCGGCGCGATCAGCAAGAACTTCCCGACCAAGTACTACAACGCCGATATCCACAAGGGCGCGCTGGCCCAGCCGGAGTTCATGCGCGAGGCGCTGGGCGAGTAATCGGGAAAATGTGGGAGCCGCTTCAGCGGCGAAAAGCCAACGGAGCGGTTTAGCGGAAAGCTATGCCGGAGCGGAGCGGTTTATCCGACAGGCCATCGCCGGCATAGCCGGCTCCCACACAGAGCAACTCCCACACAAAGCAAAAAAAGGGCGCCTTCAGGGCGCCCTTTTTTGTACCTGCGACTTTTTCAGGCCTTTGGTTTCGCCGGCTCGGGCTTGGAAGGTTCCCAGCCGACAGGTGCTTCCGGCGGCATGCCGTAGGCACGGAGCGAGGCGAGGATCACGCTCATCTCGGTACCGCCGCTGCGCGCCAGCATCAGCAGCTTCTGCGCCGTGGCCTTGTCACCCTGTGCCTGCAGGTTCAGCTGCGCGAAGCGCTGCATCTGCCAGATCAGGTTGAGACGGGCGGTCTTCGCGGAGGCCTGATCGGATGCGTCGGTGGAAAGCGTCTCACGCAAATGCAGGCCGAGGGAACGACCGAGCGGGCTGCTGCCCCATTCGAGCACCTTGGCCAGCTTCAGGCAGTCGCCGACGACAGACGCATCGTCCTTGTTTTCATCGCAATACTTCGCCGTGGCCTGGAAACCCGGCATCGGCTGGGCACTGGCCAGGCCGAACACCAGCACCATCTGCACGCCGGCGGCGCCGGAGCCCTGCAGGGGATTGAAGGTGTCCGCCGGCGGCGGCAGCTGGGTGACCGAGTTGGCCAGCGCCTTCAGGCTGGTGCCGAGGTAGTCGTCGTAGATCTTCGCATTGGCGGCGCGAGTGAGATCGGCCCGCACGTCAGCCTTCGACGCGTTGTTGTGGCCGTCCACACCCAGCTTGAGCAGCCACACGGCCGCGTTATCCGGCGCCTGCTTCTGCAGCGTGGCCAGCGCTTCGGCGTTCGGGCAGGCATCCGCCTTGGTATCGCAATCGGCCAGTCGCGCCCAGGCGACCTGAGGACCGGCGTCTTCGTTGCGCGACGCCCGTTCGAGCAGGGCGTGGTAGGTGAGCACCTCGGGCGGGTTCACCAGCGGGCGCGCCAGCAGCGCGGCGCCGAGCAGGGGATCGGACTCGGTGCGCAGCGCGAGCACGCTGGCGAGGTCCTTCTGGAACTGCAGGAGGGCCCGGGTCTGGTCCTTCTGCGCCACCGGCCCCTTGGCCGGTCCCGTCGCCGCACCGGGCCACGGCGTTGCCGCAAAGGTGGGAAGCGAAAGCAGGCCAGCTAGGGCCAGGGTCACGACGCGGCGTCGCCGCATGGGCCATCTCCGTGAAATAAAACGACAAGAATACGGTTCGACCATGAACGGAAGCTGCGCCGTCAGGCCTTCACCAAGCGAAGACATTGCTACTATCGGTCCGAGCGCGGGGGGATCGGGACAGCTGTCCGCATGACCGCACCAAAGCAATCCTGCGACAGAACAGGAGTTTACAGTGGATCATTTTGCCTTCTTCACCAGCGCGCCCGCTGGTTTTTTCGTCGGCTGGGGCACGCTCACGCTGATCAACGCCGGCCTCGCACAAGGCAAGAACCGCAGCGGGCTCGCCTGGTGGGCGATCTCGCTCTTCCTCGGCCCCCTGGCGACCCTCATCCTGGTCGTGCTGCCGAAAGTCCGCGCAAAGATGTTCTGACCCGTTTGCGTGGGTCCGCTGGGTGTGTAGGCTAGGAGCCCTCCCACGGCAGGTGCGCGCGAATGCTTACGACGCTCGTAGCAAGCAGCAAGGGTGGTTGTGGCAAGACGACGCTGGTCACCCAGCTGGCCACCCACTGGGCACAGGCCGGGAAGCAGACGGCCATCGTCGACGCCGACCGACAGCAATCCAGCCTTCGCTGGGTCAGCCGGCGGCCGGAGAACGTACCCGGCGTCACCGCCGTCGAAGGCAGCCGCAGAGCCTTCGACCGCTTGCCGGCCGATATCCAGCGAACCATCGTCGACACGCCAGCGGGCGTCGGCGAAAAGGAGCTCGAGCCCTACCTGGAAAAGGCCGATGTCATCCTCGTGCCGGTACTGCCCTCGCACTTCGACCTCGACGCCACGCTCGACTTCCTGGCCGTGCTGCAGGCCATACCGCGGGTCAAGCGAGGCAAGCTGCCGGTCGCCCTGGTCGGCAATCGCCTGAAGCCGTGGACGAACGCCAGCCAGGCCGCGGTCGCCGAACTGGGCGAACGCGCTCCTTTCCCCGTGGTTGCGGAACTTCGCGACTCGCAAGCGTACGTCTTGCTCACGGCGCTCGGTAAAGGCATCTTCGATTACCACTCGGAAAACGTACGCGGACACCAGGACGACTGGGCAAAACTGCTTCGCTGGATCAAGCGCAGCACCTGAGCCGTATGGGAACGCGTTGGTTGCACCACGCCACGTCAGTGGCATTGCGGAGGACGGTACCCATGCACGAACTCATCCTGTTGCGTCACGCTGAAGCCGAGGCCAGTAAGGACGGCAAGGACGACCGCGAGCGAAAGCTCACCGAACACGGCAAGAACGAAGCACGCGCCGCGGGCGAATGGCTCGCCAGCCACGGCATCAAGTACGACCGCATCCTATGCTCCCCCGCCGAACGCACCAGGGAAACGGCAGCCCTGGCCCTCGGTCAGGTCGAGCCCTCCTACGAAACAAGCATCTACGACGCCACGCCCGGCGATCTCTACGACCTCCTCGACAAGCAATCGGATGTCGAGCGTGTGGTCCTCGTCGGTCACAATCCCGGCATCGAACAGCTGGTAGCCTTCCTCGTCGAAGGCCGGTCCGAGGATTACCGTGGCATGCCGCCCGGTGGCATGGCCCGACTCGTCTTCGATGGCCCCCTGGAACCCGGCAAAGCCAAGCTCGAGACGTTCTGGTCTCCTCCAAACTGAGTAGCTGTATGCGTCACCTGTTTGCGGCGATCGTGCTTCTCCTGTCGGCGGCGCCTCTGGCCGCCGCCGACCTGCGAATCGATCCCGTGCGTTCACGCGCCGAGTTCAGTGTCCGGCTGCTTTGGGTCAGCAACGTCTCGGGTGCGTTCGAAGGTATTCGTGGTGACGTTTCCATCGATCACGCCGCACAGACCGCCGTGGTCCGGGCCGATATCGACACCGAAAGTATCCGTATGGAATCGGCCAGACTCCGGCGCTGGGTCCTCGCGCCGGAGTTCTTCGATGCCGTCCACTACCCCACCATTCATTTCGAATCCCTGCCGACGCCCTTGATGTTGCTGACCCACGGCGGGGACGTCGCCGGCAAGCTCACCCTGCGCGGCATCACCCAACCGGTCACCTTCCACCTGCAGGGCAACCGTTGTCCGACGGAGTCGCTGGCTGGCTGCATCCTTCAGCTGCAGGGCATGATCGACCGTACCGATTTCGAGATGCGGGGTCGCCGTGGCGCCCTCTCCGATCGCGTGAATCTCGGCATGGCTATCGTCCTCGAAGCACCCTGACAAGCCCTGCGCCGGCGCAAGCTCACCTGGCGTTGTCGCCCGTCCCCTATCATCGACGGCATGCGCCGCTTCCTTACGATCCTGCTCCTCGCCGCCACGCTCCTTGCCGGCGGTTGCTCGCTGTCGCGCACGCGCATCCGTGAGGCCGACGCCGTGGTCTCCCTCACGGTGGACCGCCAGCTCACCTGTCACCAGGCCGACCGCTGCGCCACGCCCTCCCCGCTCGTCGATGCGGCGAAGGAAGCCAATACCGCATCGACCGCGGACAAGCCGGTCCATGTAGCCACGCTGCTCGAGGATGGCGAGCAGGCCATGGCGGCGCGGATCAACCTCATCCGTGCCGCCACCCAGACCATCGACGTGCAGACCTATATCTGGGAGCAGGACGATGCCGGCAAGCTGGTCCTCGATGAGCTGATCCAGGCCGCGCGCCGCGGTGTCCACGTACGCATCCTCGCCGACCAGCTGTTTTCCTTCGGCGATCCGGGCCTGCTGGCCACCCTGGCCCGCGCCAGCGACAACCTCGAGGTCCGGCTCTACAACCCCACCTTTCACAGCGCACGGACGCCGCCGCTGGAGTTCGCGGCCGGCATCCTCTGCTGCTTCTACAAGTTCAACCAGCGGATGCATAACAAGCTGATCGTGGTCGACGACCTGATCGGCATCACCGGCGGGCGCAACTACGAAGACCGCTACTTCGACTGGGATGGCAGCTTCGACTACATCGACCGCGACGTGATGGTCGGTGGCCCGGCGGCGAAGACCATGGGGGCCAGCTTCGACCAGTTCTGGACACATAAGCGCTCGATTGCCCTGACCCACCTGCATGACGTGAACCGGGAGCTCCTCGCCGATACCGACGACCCCCGGCACTGGCTGCCACCGACCTACGAGCATCCCGAGCGTGTCGCCCAGATCGTCAGCGACGCCGAGGACCCCGACTGGCTCGACGACCGGATCATACGGTCGACGCTACGGATGAACCGCATCGAGTACCTGTCGGACCTGCCCGGCAAGACCGACGAGCCCAAGCGCCGCGAGGCAAGGACGTTGACCCGCCACATCATGGGCCTGGTGCGCAACGCGAAGAGCGAGATCGTCCTGCAGACGCCCTACCTCGTCATGAGCAAGCCGGCGCAGAAGATTTTCGATCGCCTGCATGCGCAGCCGACACCGCCGCGCATCGTCGTGTCGACCAACTCGCTGGCCTCGACGGATGCATTCGCGGTGTATGCGCTGTCGTACAAGCACCGCAAACGCTACCTCACGGACTACGGTTTCGAGATCTACGAGCTGAAGCCGCATCCGGCGAATGCCGACATCGACGCGCTCGAGAATCCCTCGACGGCCCTGGTCACGCCGCCCCTGGCCGCGACGGGCTCGGGTAGCGGGCGCAGCCGGCGTTCATCGGGAGGACGCGCGTCGTATGGCGCCGTGCAGCCGTCGGAATCATCGGGTTTCCTCAGCGCGGGGAGTCGTTCCCGGCGCGGCGCGCGGCATCGTCCGGCGCCACTGAGCACCGAAGGCATCCGCTTCGGCTTGCACGCCAAGTCGATCGTCGTCGATGACACCTTCGCGATGGTGGGCACGCATAACTTCGATCCGCGCTCGGATCACTACAACACCGAGTCCGGCGTGATCATCTACGACAAGCGCTTTTCGGACCGCCTGCGCGATTCGATCATGCAGGACACCGAGCCCGGCAACGCCTGGGTGATCGGTCCGCGTGAAAAGAAGATTCCCGTGCTCTCGTCGGTGAACGAGTTCATCGGCGATGTGTCGGAGCGCCTGCCCTTCTTCGATCTGTGGCCGTTCCGGTACGCCACCAGCTATGAGCTCAAGCCCGGCTGCATTCCGATGCGCTGGACCGACCCGCGTTTCTTCGAATGCTACGAACCCGTGGGCGACTTCCCCGAGGTCGACGTGTCGTTGAAGCTCATCTACACGCGGATGATCACGGCGTTCGGCTCATCGGCGGCCGGCATTCTCTAGAACGGGCTGCTCTGGAGCAACCTGCCCTAGAGGCGCGTGAGTTCGAAGCGAATCGGCAGGTCGGCGGTGTAACGGGACGGACGATTATCCGCCGCCGCGAAGCGCCAGCCGCGGACGGCGTCCGTCGCGGCATGATCCAGGTCGAGATCGCCGCTACTGCGGCCGACGCTGACGTCGGTCACGTCACCGTCCTGGGTGACGGTGACATTGAGGATGACCTGACCTTCGCGTTGCGCACGTATCGCCGTCATGGGATAGCGCGGCGAGGGCATGTAGACGGGAACAAGGGGCTCGGGCTTTGACCCGCTCGCAACGCGCGGCGCGGCGACCGTACGATCGACCGACACGTGCACGCGGGGACGCCCCGCCGTTTCCGCGGCAGCCGGAGCGGTGCCCGGAGACAACGCCAGCGGATGCGCCTTGACCGGTTTCGGCAGCCGCGTCGGCATCACCACTTCGGCCAGGGGACGCGTGGCAGGCGCGCGCTCGTAGGTGAGCGCCGTGAGCCAGCTCGTCGCGGCGATGCCGATGACGAGCCCGAGAGCGCTGAGCGAGGTACTGGTGCGAAGTGCGAGCATGCGGGTGGTGTCGTAGCCGTGGATCAGGGACGTTCGAGGATCGCCGTGACGCCCATGCCGCCCGCAGTACAGATGGAAATCAGGCCGCGGCCCGAGCCCTTCTGCTCGAGCATCTTCGCCAGGGTGGCGACGATGCGCGCACCGGTCGCCGCGAAGGGATGACCCGCCGCGAGACTGGAGCCGTAGACGTTGAGCTTCGACGGATCGATCGATCCCAGCGGGCCATCGAGCCCCAGCCGGTTGCGGCAATAGTCGTCGGATTCCCATGCACGCAGCGTGCACAGCACCTGGGCCGCGAAGGCTTCGTGGATCTCGTAGAAGTCGAAATCCTGCAAGGTCAGCCCGGCCTGCTTAAGCATGCGGGGCACGGCCACGGTCGGCGCCATCAACAGGCCTTCGCCATGGACGAAGTCGACGGCGGAAATCTGCGCGTGCGTGAGGTAGGCCTGGATCGAAAGGCCACGATTGCTCGCCCACTCGTCGCTGGCCAGCAGGACGGCGGCGGCGCCATCGGACAGGCCGGTGGAGTTGCCTGCGGTGAGCGTGCCCTGGCCGGTGGTCTTGTCGAACGCCGGCTTCAGCGAGGACAGCTTCTCCAGCGTGGAATCGCCACGCAGGAAGCCGTCACGCTTGAGACCACGGAACGGCACGACCAGATCGTCGAAGAAGCCGGTCTCATAAGCGGCAGCCAGCTTCTTGTGGCTGGAGAGCGCGAGCTCATCCTGCTCGAGGCGGCCGACCTTCCATTCCTTCGCCATCAGCTCGCAATGGTCGCCCATGGACTTGCCCGTGCGGGGCTCGGCCACGCCGGGGAAGGAGGGCTTCAATTCCTTCAGGGAGAAGCCGCGCGTCGCGACGGTGAACTTCTCCTTGAGCGTCTTCGCGCGATTCAGCGCGAGCAGGCGCTTGCGCAGCTTCTGCCCGTAGACGATGGGAACGTCGCTGGTGGTGTCCGACCCGCCGGCGATACCGGCCTCGATCTGCCCGGCGGCGATCTTGTTGGCGATGACGATCGCGTTGTCGAGCGAGGTGCCGCAGGCGCGCGCCGTGGTGATGCCCGGTGTCGTCGGCGCAAGGCCGGACGAAAGCAGGGCCTCGCGGGCCAGGTTCCAGTCGGAGGAGTGGCGGATGACGGCGCCCATGGCGACCTCACCCAGCTCCGTACCGTGCAGGCCGAACTTCTCGACCAACGATCCCAGCACCTTGACCGACATACCGAAATTGCCGACATCGGCATAGGCGGTGTTGTTGCGGCAGAAGGGAATGCGGACGCCGCCGACCACACCCACGCGCTTTTGCGTCTTTTCCATGCTCTTAAAAGGACAATCCAGAATCGAATGAGGGTGCCGGGGCAAGGGCCCGTTTGCAGGCGAAGGGATCGCGGACGCCGACGATCGCCGACGAACGCGTATCGGCAAGGCTAACCCGCATCCCCTCCGGGCGAAAGCCCGAGATGCACGGATGGTAGAATCGCGTTCCTTTGCCGTTCGGAAAACCCCCGCCGTGAACGAGTCGCTGATCGCCTGCCCCGCCCTCCTGGCGCTGGAACTGGCCAAGGGCGAGATGCCCGGCCGGCTCGAGCTGACGCGTGACGAGGCACAGACCCTGGCCGGCCTGGTGGCCGACGACCTGCGCGCACTGCTCCCCGGCGTCGAAGCCTCGCGGTTTGCCCTGGTCGGTGCCCTGTTCGACGGCGTGGAGCTGCTGCGCCCCGGGTTTCCGGTCTTCGCCACCCTCGAGGAACTCGCCCGGCGCGTGCCTCGCGTGACGACCGCCGGTGGCGTGGTCGCCTTCGGCACCCATGAGGGTCACATGCCGGCGCAACCGCTCGTGCCGGATCCGCGCTATGTGGGCGGCCCCATGCGCCTGGTTCCCTGGATGCTGCTGGCCCCGGCCGAGCTCGCCGAGGAACTGACGGCAACGATGGAAGTGGAACTGGTCGGCCGCGGTGAAGCCGGTGCCGCGACGGCGGATTTTCTCATGCGGACCCTGGGCGTACGTCTCGAACACGCGCGCTACCTCAGCCGCGACGACCTCCTCGCGCTCACCTGCGTGCAGTACGAACACGTGAACCTGGCCCCCTTGTGGACCATGCTCGAGACCGCCCTGCTCACGCCGTATAAGGAAGAAACGGCGCTGGGCTCGCGTGGCCTGCCGCTGCGCTATGCCGAAGGCCGCGTGGGCATTCCCGGTATCGCCGGCTGGTTCGCCCGCGCAGGTGCGCGACGGGACAACCCGGCCCATGAGTTCGCCGGCACCATCTTCGAGCTGCGCCAGTACGCCGCCTTGCTCGCCGCGCATCACGTGCCCCTGCATCTCGAAGGCGAGCCTGCGCAGACCGCGGGTTACCTCATCGAAGCCATGGCCGACGCCGATGCCGCCCTGCCCCAGCCCATGCTTTACGCCCATGAAGCTGTCGGCCTCGGCATGGCCGCCGTGACGGTCGCCCAGCCATCACCGGGCAAGGCGCGGATCCTCGCCCATGGTTACCCGCTCGCCCCCGATGCACTTGGCCCCTTGCTCGACACGCTGGCGGAACGCTACGACACGGCCACCGAGGTTCACGCGCTCGGCAAGGTCCTGCTGGATGCCAACGGTGTGCTTTCCGCGCCAGCACCCTCCGTACACTGACCGATCTTCACGAATCCTTCGATATACGCCGCCGCAGGGACGCATTAGAGTTGGGCCATCGTGTCTTCGGCGACCGCATGCGCCTTCCCGCTCCACCCGTTAACGACTCTCCGACCGACTGGGCGGCCTACTTGCTGGAGCGAGCGCCGGCGATGATGGCCTACGTCGACACCTCGTTGCGCTATCGCTTCGCCAGTCCCGCGTATGCCGCCTGGATGGGCATCGAGCAAGACGGACTCGTCGGGCGCCGTCTCGATGAAGTCATCGCGCCTGCGGTGTACGCCCGCATCGAACCCGGTGTGACCGCCGCGCTTGCCGGCGATCCCGTTATCGCCGATCGCGAAATACGCCGGGACGACGGCAAGTGCTATGCCCAGGCCACGTTCACCCCGGACATCGATGACGACGGCGCGATTCGGGGTGTTTCCATCCTTCTCGCCGACATCTCCGGCCGGCATGTCCTCGAAGCGCGCCTGAAGGAAAGCGAACGGCGCTTCTCGCAGGCCTTCCGCCATGCGGCGATCGGCATGGCCCTCGTACTACCCAACGGCCGCTGGCTGCAGGTGAACGAAGCGCTCTGCACCATGCTCGGCTACACCGATCAGGAATTGCTCACCGCTGCCTACCAGGACATCACGCACCCGGACGACCTTGCGACCGATCTCGCGCTCGTGCAGAAGATACTTCAGGGCGAACGCGCCTCGTATCACCTGGAGAAGCGCTACATCCGTCGCGACGGGCGATTGGTGCATGCACTGCTCACCGTGTCCCTGGTTCGCGACGAAAGTGGCGAACCGCTGTACTTCATCTCGCAGGTCGTGGACATCAGCGAGCGCAAGGCTTTCGAGGACGCGCTGTTCCGCGAGCGCGAACTGGCCGAGGTCACCCTCAAATCGATCGGCGACGCCGTGATCACCACGGACCCGTACCTGATCGTCACCTCGCTCAACCCCATCGCCGAAGCGATGACCGGCTGGACCAGCCACGAAGCCGTGGGCCGACCCATGGACGACATCTTTCAGCTGCGCGACCCACTCACGCGCCGGCCGATCGCGAACCCGCTGCTCACCGCGGTGACCAAGAACACCATCATCGGCCTGACCACCGATGCCATCCTCGTGCACCGCAACGGCTTCGACAGCCCGATCGAGGATTCCGCGGCGCCCATCCACGATCACGCCGGCAATGTCGTCGGCGGCGTCGTGGTGTTTCACGACGTGAGCGAGACCCGTGCGCTCGCGCTGAAGATGGCGCATCTTGCGCACCACGATACGCTCACCGGACTGCCCAACCGCGCGCTGTTGCAATCGCGCATGGAGTTCGCCGTGACCGTCGCGGCGCGGCGTAACCAGCGTGCAGCCCTGCTCTTCGTCGACATCGACCATTTCAAGCAGATCAACGATTCCATGGGCCATGCGGCAGGCGATGCCTTGCTGCAGGAAGTAGCGCGACGTATCCGCGCCGCCGTGCGTCCCGACGACACCGTCAGCCGCCTGGGTGGCGACGAATTCGTCGCCCTGCTGCCCCATGTGGACGGCGCCTCCGATGCGGCCACCGTCGCCGAACGCGTGCTCGAAGCCTGCAGCGAAGCCGTGGGCGTGGATGCCTCGGCGCTCGCGATCAGTTTCAGTATCGGCATCAGCGTGTATCCGGACGACGCCTTCGATGCGGAGTCGCTGCTGCGCAACGCCGACACCGCCATGTACGAAGCGAAGATGCAGGGCCGCAACGGCTATCGCTTCTTCAATGCGAGCATGAACGAACGGAACAGCGCGCGTGTCCGCATCGAAGTCGAACTACGCAAGGCGCTTGCCCGCAACGAACTCAGCCTGCACTACCAACCCAAGGTCGACGTGAACCTGGGCACCGTGGTCGGGGCCGAGGCCCTGCTGCGCTGGCAGGTGGATGGCGAGGACGTCTACACGCCGGAGCAGTTCATCCCCGTGGCCGAGGATTGCGGCCTCATCGTGCCGATCGGCGAATGGGCCTTGCGCGAAGCCTGTCGCCAGGCGGAAATCTGGGCACGTCTCTACCGGCCCCTGTCCGTCTCGGTGAATGTGTCCGCCCTGCAGTTCCAGCACACGCGATTCTTCGAGTCGCTGCGTGTCGTGCTTGCCGAGACCAGCCTGCACCCTACCCTGCTCGAGCTGGAGCTCACCGAGCGCACGGTGATGGAAGGCGGCGACCACATCGCCGACCTGCTGCACCGGATCAAGTCGCTCGGCGTATCACTCAGCCTGGACGACTTCGGCACCGGCTATTGCAGCCTGTCGTACCTGAAGCACTTCCCCATCGACACCTTGAAGATCGATCGCACCTTCATTCGCGATGTCGCCTGGGACAACGACAGTGCCGCCATCGTCAGCGCCATCATCGCGATGGGCGCCGGCATGAACAAGCAGGTGCTCGCCGAAGGCGTGGAAAGCATCGAGCAAGCCAACTTCCTCAGCTCCGCCGGCTGCCCGCAGATGCAGGGCTTCCTGTTCGGCAAGGCCGTGCCCGCTCGCGAGTTCGAAGAACGCATCGCCGCCGTCGACACCGGCGACCCGCGCGTCCCGCAGATCTGACCGCGGCCTCCAGCTCTGACCGCGGCCCCTTGTAGGAGCCGATTCATCGGCGATCCCGCGGCAGCGGGCAAGGTTTTCGCTAGCACCCTATCGCCGATGAATCGGCTCCTACAAGAGCAGGGTGTCGCGAATCAGGCTTCCAGCATCGCCTCATACATGTAGTAGTGGCACCGCTCCATACCAAGCCCCGCATACGTCGCCTGCGCCCGCTCGTTCTCCGTCTCGACATACAAACGCACGCCCACAGCGCCAGCGCCACCGGCCATGGCTTTGACATGCGCATAGAGCCCGCGAAAAACACCCGCCCGCCGCGCCTCTAGCGCCACGTAAACACTCTGCACCCACCAAAAATCGCCGCAACGCCAGTCGCTCCACTCATACGTAACCAGCAGGCAGCCGACCGCGACGCCATCGAGTTCCGCGATCAAATAGAACCCGCGTCGCGGTTCGTCGAAGACAGCGCGCACACCACGACCGATCGTCGCCGGATCGAGCGCCTTGCTCTCCGTCTCCCAAGCCATGGCGATATTCCAGCCGGCGATCGCGTCGGCGTCGTCGATGCCTGCGCGGCGTATGTAGAGACTCATGCGTTTATCCGTTCGAAGGGCGTCGCTTACGCGAGGCGCCGAGTTTGCGTGTGAGGGTATTGCGACCGACGCCCAGGGCAGCCGCAGCGTGCTGCCGGTGTCCATCGTTGGCGATGAGTGCCGCCTGCAACAAGGTCTTGTCCAGCGCATCGCGGGCGCGCGCATGCACATCGACCTCGCCCTGGGCCAGAGCGTCCTGAGCCCAGATGCGCAAAGCGTCGGTCCATTCACTGCTGCGCGTTTCCCGCGCAGGCAAGACACCCAGGTCACCGGCGAGAATTTCCGAACCGGGCGCGATCACGGCGAGGCGACGGCACAGGTTCTCGAGCTCGCGCACATTGCCGGGATAATCGCGCTGCTCGACCAGCTTCATCGCACCGCGCGAGAATCGCTTCGGTGGCAGTTTCAGTTCCGCAGCGGCCTGCGCGAGGAAGTGTCGCGCCAGTACCGGGATGTCACCACGACGTTGGCGCAGCGATGGAAGAGCGATACGCACGACATCCAGGCGATGCTTCAGGTCGGCACGGAAGAGCCCTGCCGCGACGCGCGCATCCAGATCCTGGTGTGTTGCCGCGATAATGCGCACATTACCGCGCATCAGCTCACGACCACCGACGCGATAGAACTCGCCACCGGCAAGCACACGCAACAGACGTGTCTGCAAGGCAATCGGCATGTCGCCGATTTCGTCGAGAAAAAGCGTGCCGCCTTCCGCCTGTTCGAAGCGACCGGCGTGGCGTCGCTGCGCGCCCGTGAAGGCGCCCGCCTCGTGACCGAACAGTTCGCTTTCGAGCAGTTCGGCGGGAATCGCGGCCGTGTTCAAGGCGACATACGGCTTGCCGCTGCGCGCGCTTTCTTCATGCAGCGCGCGTGCGACCAGCTCCTTACCCGTGCCTGTCTCGCCGGTAATCAGGACATTGAGGTCACTCGCCGACACGCGGCCGATCAAGCGGAACACCTCACGCATCGCGGGGCTTTCGCCAAGCAGCGAATGCGCATCCACACGACCGGCAGGCACGATCACTTCTTCGTGCGCCGCGGCGAGCGTGCGCTCCACTGCCTCCACGGCCATGTCGAGATCGAACGGTTTAGCCAGATAGTCGGCAGCGCCTGCGCGATACGCCGCCGCTGTGGTGGCGACGTCGGTATAGGCGCTCATGACGATCACCGGGCCGATATTGCGCCGGGTGAGGTCTTCGAGCAGACGCAGGCCGTCTTCGCCCGGCATGCGCACATCGGTCACCAGCAGGCCCGGCCGGCCTTCGGCCAGCGCAGCACGCACGGCGTCACCCGCGCTGAATTCGCGCACCGTATGCCCCGCGTCACGCAGGGCTTCGGCGAGCACGAAGCGCACGCCGCGATCGTCGTCGGCGATCCAGATCTCACTCATGGTGCCGCTCCATCGGAAGGTACAGGGAGAACACCGTTTCACCGGGGCGACTGGTAAAGCGCAGGTCACCGCCGTGCTCGAGCGCGATCTCCCGCGATAGCGCCAGGCCGAGGCCCGTGCCATCGGGACGGCCCGACACCAGCGGCTGGAAAAGCGAATCACGAAGCTCGTCGGGCACACCCGGGCCGTCATCGATCACGTCGATGCGAAGGGCGGCACGCACGGTGCGCTCGCCCAGGCGCGCGCCGTGCTCGACACGAGTGCGCAGCGTGATCGTCGTCGCGCTGGCTTCGCTGGCGTTGCGGGTGAGATTGAGGAGTACCTGGAGCAGGCGATCGGTGTCGCCGACGCTGTCCGGCAGGCTGGGGTCGTAGTCGTGGCGGACGCGCAAGGCGTCGGCTTCGGCACCGACCAGGCCTTCGAGGCGTTCCAGCAGCTCATGGACGTTGACCGGACCCAAGCGGGCGGCGCCGCGATGGCGCAGAAGGCCGTCTGCGAGTGCGGCCAGACGATCGGCCTCTGCGATCACCATGCCGGCGAGCTGGCGGAGATCGTTGTCGCCTACGCGGCGTTCGAGGAGCTGGGCCGCGCCGCGCAGGCCGGCCAGCGGGTTCTTTACTTCGTGGGCGAAGCCGCGGAGCGTGGCCGAGAGGGGCGTACCTGCGGCGGCGCTGAGTTCGGGCGCCAGCGGGTGTACCTCGACCAGGAGCCGGCCGTCGTCCAGGGGCTGCATGGAGAGGTCCGCGGTGATCTCGCGGCCTCGTGCCACGCCGAAAACGACGCCGCGGAGGTTGAAGGGGCGGCGCTCGAGAAGACAGCGCTCCAACTGCGCGGCCAGTGAGGCCTCCCTCATCAGGGCGTGCAGGGGCTGGCCGACGGCCGTGCGGGGGCCGACGTCGAGTACCTCGCCCAGGGCGGGGTTGAGCCAGTTGACGCGTAGGTCGGCATCGACGACGGCTAGGCCGGTACCGAGGAGGGTTAAAAGGTCAGCCTGATCTGGTGCGTGCATTGCACCAATGTAGGGAGGTTGGGTGGGGGCCGCAACCGGACAGATTCTGAGAGGGAGGGGCGTGGACGGATTCTCATAATCGCGCCGCCGGTAGCAGATAGGAGAATCGCTCAGTGAGCTTGCACCGCACCTGGCAGACAACCGAGATGCGGCTGCGCGGGAAAGTTGGCTCGCTGCTGCCCCAGACTTCGGTTCCTGCGACGAGTTAGGCGAACTCGGCCAGGAACATTTCTATCTCGCGCTTTCCGAGCATCTTCCAGAGGGCGTGCAACTCGGCAAGGATGGGCGCGAGCAGCTGAGGGCGAAGCTCCCCTATCTCATCCTTGACGAGCCGGCAACACCGCTGGTGACGCCGGTGCACGTGACCGCCGAGCGGTTTGGCCGGGTCGACAGGATCTATGTGTCCACCCAGGCCATCACCTCCGTCTTCCAGGCTCGGATGAATCGCGCACGCCCGTGCGGAAGGTCGTGTCACTCCAGACCGGCCACCTGCCCTTCCTGGCGGATATCGAGGCCATGTCGCAGGCGATCGAGAACGCTGCGATCTGAAGGGGCGTCGCGGATGTCCCGGTATCGAGCTTCGATATCGGCATATCGCCGTGGACAATCGGCCGTTGCCGCGATCCTAGTCCTCTTCCGCCGCCTCACGCCCCTGCTGACGAATCAACGCCTCTTCCCGAGCATCATTAATCGACTGCCGAATGCTATCGAGGTCGACCTCAGACTCATCCGGCTCGAAATGCCCCGTCAGTTCCGTATCGGCACGCAGTTCACCGGCCTGGAACAGCGCCCACATCTCCTCGCCATACCACGTGTCCAGCAACTCAGGTGCCGAACGCCCAAGGTAAGCAGTGAGGTTGTTAACGTCACGCAGCAGCATAGTGCGCGCCGCATTGTTGCCCGCCGCGCTGACCACCTGCGGAAAATCGATCACCACCGGGCCATCCGGCCCGATGAGGACGTTGTAGGCGGAAAGATCGCCATGAATCAGACCGGCGCACAGCATCAGCACGACCTGCCGCACCAGGATCGCGTGGTATGCCCGAGCGTCTTCGGCGCTGACATCGACCTCGCCCAGGCGGGGTGCGGAGAGGCCGTCGGCGTCCGTGACCAGCTCCATCACCAGCACACCATGGAAGTAGCCGAACGGCTCAGGCACGCGGACGCCGGCGTCGCGCAGCAGATAGAGCGCGTCGACCTCGGCGTTCTTCCAGGCGACTTCCTGCTGCTTGCGGCCGTACTTGCTGCCCTTGCCGATCGCACGGGCCTCGCGACTGCTGCCGACCTTGCGGCCTTCCTGATACTGCACGCGCTGCTGGAAGCTACGGTGCGCCATGTCCTTGTAGACCTTGGCGCAGCGGACATCGCCGCCGCTACGGACGACGTAGACAGCCGCCTCCTTGCCGCTTTTCAGGGGTCGGAGCACGTCATCGATGATGCCGTCGTCGATCAACGGCTGCAGGCCTTGGGGGGTCTTCAAGATAGTCAGTGGGTCAGTGGCGTGGCGAGGACCGCCATCGACCGATAATTTTCACATTTTCCGGCACATAGCGCCAACTTCGGCCCCAAGCGACGTGAAGAACCGGGACCACGGGCCTCTTCGGACACTCAGGATCCCACTTTCGGCGTAAGGGTTCCCCGACAGACAGCCGGCGGCTTATCTGGCGATGATGCTGGCCATCTGACCACGCTCAACAGGGAGAAGACGTAGTGATCAGCAACACGATGAAGATATCGTTTGGCATGGCCATCGGCGCCATCGGCGCCTTTGCGGCACCCGCCCAGGCCGCATCGCTGGACCCCACGTTCGGCTCGGCAGGCATCGCGACCGCTGCCTTCGGCAGTTATGGTGCCGCCGCTCGGGTGGCGATCCAACCCGACGGACGGATTGTCACCGTTGGCCAGGACTCCCTCGGTGACTTTGTCATGGCACGCCATACAACGAGTGGCGCGCTGGATACGAGCTTCAATGGCACGGGCACGGTCGTTACCTCACCGCCTGGCAGCTGCCCGGGACAGGCGCGGGCGCTCGCCCTGCAGGACGATGGGAAGATCGTCGTTGCAGGCACCTCGTGCCCGAACTTCACCTCCACCCGCAACTTCACCCTTTATCGCTACAACACGGACGGTTCGCTGGACGGCACCTTTGGCAGCGCGGGCAAGGCGACCGTCAGTTTCTCCGCGGGAATCTCGGAGGCCTTCGCCGTGGCCGTCAAGGGTGACTCGATCTGGGTGGCGGGCTACGCAGGCTCTGACTTTGCGCTCGCGCGTCTTACCAGCGGCGGGACGTTGGACTTCAGCTTCGGAAGCGGCACGGGTAAAGTCACCACGGCGATCGGTACCAGCTCTTCCACCGCCGTCGGCATTGTCATTCAGGCTGACGGCAAACCCGTGCTAGCCGGGTCTGCGACGAACTCTGGCTACGTGTTCGCGTTGACGCGGTACTCCACGAATGGCGCGCTGGACACCACGTTCGGTGCCGGCGGTAAAGTCCTGACCAGCGTGGGTGCCGGCGCGGCCGACCACGTCTCGGCGTTGGCAATTCAAGGCGATGGCAAGATCGTCGCCGCCGGCTACGGCGCCAGCACGAACAACGGTTACTACCGTTTTGCGGCCGTTCGCTACACAAGTACCGGCGCACTGGATAGCAGCTTTGGATCCGGTACCGGCAAGGTCCTTACGGCCATCGGTAGCGGTGACGCGATCGGCAGGGATGTCGCTATCGACGCCAACGGAGGAATCATCGTCGGCGGCTACTCCACGGCAGGTAGCTACCGTCAGTTCACCTTGAATCGCTACGACTCGTTCGGCAATCAGGACTACAGCTTCGGACCGGTGATCACGCCCGTCGGCAGCGCAAACGCTGGTGCCCAAGGGCTCGCCATACAAAGCGATGGCAAGATTATCCTCGCAGGCTATGGCAATTCGCCGACGACCTTCGTTCTTGCGCGCTATCAATAATGCCGTTCGAAAATGCTGTCGATCTCGACAGGTATCCCCATCGGCAGGGACGACACGCCGATGGCACTCCGCGCGGGGAGCAGTTCGGCCCCGAAGAGGTCGCGAAGCAGGCCACTCGCCCCATCGGCGACCTTGGGGTGGGCGGTGAACGAGGCTTCGGACCGCACATACACCGTCAGGCGAAGACAGCGCTTGATGCTATCCAGGCCATAGCTCTTCTCGAGACTGGCAAGGATCAGCAACATCGTCATTCTCGCGGCGTCCTGTGCGTCGCTCAGGCTCATGTCGCCACCGACGAGGCCCGTCACGGGCTCGCCATCCTTGATCGGTCCAAGGCCCGAAACGAATACCTGGTTACCGGACGCGGTGACCACGTTGTACGAGCCAAGGGCAGGTAGTGGCGGGGGGAGTACAAACCCCAGCTGTTTGAGTCGATCCATGCAGCGCATAAACAGATGTCTCCTGAGGTTCCAGCACCGCGACATCGTATGCCGTAGTGCTGGAACCGATCGTTACTTGGCAGCCTGCTCGATCAACGCAGCGACCTCGGCCGGATGCGATACCGGCGAGGCATGGCTGGACGGAATCGTCACCGTCGTCGCCTTCATGCGCTGTGCGAAGAGTGTCTCCGCCTGGGGCGGAATCATCATGTCGTTGCCGGAGATCGCATAGTAGGTCGGCTTGCTGTGCCATGCAGCGATCGAGGCCGGCGTGCCGAAGGCCGTCGCGCTGATCGGCATCTGTGCCTTGGCCAGAGCCGCCCCTTCGGCCGCGGGCACGTCGCCGACGAAGACACGCGGGAACGCAGCAGGATCGATGGAAAGAAAGCCCTTCGCGTCCGGATGCACTTCCTTCTGCCCTTCCGTCGGCGGGCCGTTGCTGGAGAGCGTCTGCACACTCTCGCCCTTGTCGGGAGCAAACGCGGCGATGTAGACCAGCGCCTTCACCTTCGGATTGTCGCCGGCTTCGCCAATCACCACGCCGCCCCATGAGTGGCCCACCAGGACCGTCGGGCCCTTCTGCGATTCCAGCACCTCACGGGTCGCGGCCACATCGGCTTCCAGCGACGTCATCGGGATAGCCACCTCGCTGACCGTGAAACCCTTCTTGCGAAGGATCACGGCGACCTTGTCCCAGCTTGAAGGACCGGCGAACGCGCCATGCACCAGCACGACGTTCTTGGCCGTGGCAGCGCTCGCTGCCACGGGAGCGGCCAGGGCCAAGGCGACGGCAAGGGCCGCCGCCGAGTAAAAGAGTTTCATCAAGAGATCCTGTTTGGCGTGATAGTTTTTGCGCGCCGCACAGATATACCTTCCGACGAGAAAGCGAACCATGACAGGGCATCCGAAAGACTTGACGATTCATCCGGACGACGAGGCAGGCACCTCGCCGTCGGCGGATCTGCTTTCACACGTGCTCGCCCAACTTCGCCTCACCGGAGACAAGGTCACGTCGAAGTTCCTGCCGACAGGCCACGTCGTCCAGCTCGACCCGGCGATGGCGCACGTCATCGTGATCAAGGAAGGAGCACTCGCGGTCCATGCCGAGGGTCAGGCGACCATGCAGGTGCGCGCAAACGAGCTTCTCCTGCTGCCTCACGGGCCCGGGGGCGTACGTCTCGTGACGATGGCAACGCCAGCGACCATCATCGACTGCAGCTTCTGGTTCGATCCCGACAGTCGCCATGGCACGGCGCTGGCGCTACCGCCCCGGATCCATGTCCGCGAGGAGGACTGCGGCGCGTGGCTCAAGCCCATCGTTGGCTTCATGCTGGCGGAGGCGGCCGACCATCAGGCGGGCGCCGCTTTGATGGTTTCCCGGCTGATCGACCTGGTGGTGATACGCACACTTCGCAGCTGGGTCCATCAGGGCAACACGACCGGCTGGCTCGGCGGACTGATCGATGCGCGCATCGCCCGTGCGATCAAGGCGATCCACGAGCATCCCCGCGAGCGCTGGAGCATCGACGCCCTGGCTGGCGTCGCGGGCATGTCGCGATCGAGCTTCTACGAGCGCTTCACCGCGCTGGTCGGCCAGTCGCCGCAACGCTACTCGAACGAGTGGCGCCTGGCGCTCGCCCGGGAGCTCTTAAGCAAGAGTGGCGCACGGGTGGGCCAGGTGGGGCTGAGCGTCGGTTACCGATCCGAAGCCGCGTTCAGTCGCGCATACAAAGCACTCTATGGCCATTCGCCGCGCGAATCGGCCCGGCGCTAGGGCGTTTCCACCGCACCGACGGCCAGCGTGAAGCTCTGCAGGAAATGGAAATCCGGGCGGCGAAGCGCGAACTCGGGATGCTCGGGGTCGCACAGTCGCGCAAGGGCGTCGAAATCCTCGCTCGACAGATACGGTCGCAGTCTTTCGCCCCACGTGTTCTGGAAGATCGTCTCCAGAAGGTAGCTCTCGTCCGCGGGGCGCAGCGGCCAGGTCCGTTCGATCATGACCGTACGCACGGTGATGTCGCGTAGCCCGGACCGTTGCATCAACCCGACGAGGGATCGAACACCCGTCATGTCGCGCTCACTGACCTGATAACGAACGCGGTAGTACTGGCGAACCGCGTCGTTCACCAACCTCTCGAGCCTGGCGTCCCACGCAAAATACATGTCCGGCAACAGCGAGCTTTGCCCCACCGCCATGCGCCCGCCGGGACGAAGCAGGCGTGCGAGGACTTTCAAGCCAGCGACGGGGTCGTTGAAGTGGTTGACGGTATTGACCGACCAGATGAGATCCAGGGTCTCGCCCGCCAAGGGAGGCGAGAGCAGATCCGCCTGTATCACGAGGGCTTCGGCGGGTGCGACCGCGCGGGCGACTACCGTATGCGCTGCCGAAAGATCGATACCCATGACCATCCCTTCGTCGCCGACGCCGGCACGCAGCCAGTCGAGCGCATCTCCCGCGCCACACCCTGCGTCGAGCACGCGCATGCCCCTCTGCAACGGCAGGCTAGCGATCGACTGGCGGAGTTCCGGCTCGGCGAACGCATTGAACTGGCTCAACTTGCGTGAGTAGTTCCGTGCTGCCGTGTCACCGAGAACCCCGGATGATTCGGAGGGTCGAGTCATGACACCGGGGTCCAGGAAGGGATGCTACGCATTCCGACTCGCGACCACATGAAGCCCCCTGCGGCCATCCCTTGGTGTGCCGCGATTGTAGGGTGAACTCACACCACGGAGCCATAGGCACTCAGCCGGTTGAAATAGGGCAGGAGTCCTGTGCAACATGCGCGCTGGGAACCCAGGGAAGGCACTGTCTATGTGGGCACACTACGTCGCACTCGCGTTGCGCAGTAGCAGGCGAAGCAAGGCACTGACGGCACTCGTTGTCGCCTTACTGGCCTTTGGTGTTTCGGCCTGCATGGTCTCGTATGCGGTATTCCGCGCGACCACCAGCGACCCGCTTCCCGCCCGGTCTTCGCGACTGTATGCGCCACAGATCGACAACGCCGGGCCGGCGCACACGTTTCAGGGCCAGCCACCCGAGATGCTGAGCTATACCGATGCGGTGGCGCTCTGGCAGGCGGGCAAGGCAAAACGGCAAGCCCTGGTCTATCCGACCAAGTGGGGCGTCGAGTCCAACGATCCGTCGATCCCCGCCCTGTCGATGACCGGCGATGCCGTCACCGCCGACTTTTTCCCGATGTTCGACGTGCCGTTCCGGTTTGGTAGCGGCTGGGCGCCGCACGACGACACCGGCCACGCCTCCGTCGTTGTGATCAGTGGGGCCTTGAACGAGAAACTGTTCAGTGGTCGGAACAGCGTCGGTCAGGTGCTTCGCCTCGACGGGAAGGCCTTCCAGGTGGCCGGCGTCCTCGACGACTGGAATCCCAAACCGCGCTTCTTCGACACCGCCGTTGTTGGAGCTGCGGGCGCGTTCGACGATGTGGGCGATGTCTATATTCCGTTCACTCGCGCGACCGATATGAAGAAGGACAGCAAGTACTCCAACTGCCCGGTGGATTCCGGCGCCGTGGATACAGCGAACTGGGACGCGTACCTTCACGGCGAATGCGAGCGTATCGCCGCCTGGGTCGAGCTGCCGACGGCCGCGGATGTCGTGAGCTACCGCGAGTACCTGCGCCATTACGCTGAAGAGCAGCAGCGTCTCGGCAGGTTTGCCTGGCCACCGAATGTCGATCTGCATGACTTGGTGGACTGGATGGCCTATCTGCGCATCACACCCAAGGCATCGTCCTTGTCCATGCTGGTGTCTGCCAGCTTCCTGCTTATCGTGCTGGTGAATGTCGTCGGTCTCATGCTCGCCCGGTTCATGCGGCGGGCGCCCGAGATCGGCATCCGACGCGCGCTGGGCGCATCGCGCGCGTCCGTGTACCGCCAGTTTCTCATCGAGGGAGCCAGCGTGGGCTTCGTCGGCGGCCTCGCCGGCGTGGCGCTGACCTTGCTGGGACTCTGGGGCATCGGAGGACTCTTCGAGCCGAATATCGCGCGACTGGTAAGCGTCGATGCATCGCTCGTCGGATTGACCGTGCTCCTGTCGGTCGCGGCCACGGTAGTTTCCGCGCTGTACCCGACCTGGCGGGCGGCGCAGACCGAGCCCGCCTGGCAGATCAAGATCAATCCGTGAGGACGCTGACATGGCACTGACCCGCGCACTCATGCAACTGCGCCCGATTCTTTCGGCGCTGACCCGGCATAAGGTCTCCACCGTGCTCATCGTGCTGCAGGTGGCACTGACGCTGGCCGTCGCGTCGAATGCATTCTTCATCGTAGCGACCCGCGTCGTCCACATTTCCCGGCCGTCCGGAACGGATGAGTCGCACCTCTTCGCGATTCGTAGCGGGTGGAAGAGCGGGCTGACCGCGACACAGATCGATGCCAACATCCGCGCGGACCTGGACGCGTTGCGTCATGTCTCGGGCGTGCGTGACGTGTTCTCGAGCCAGGCCTACCCACTGGAGAACTATGGCGTCCGCCTGGCGGGTCTGAAGCTCCAGGCGGATCAGACCACTCGCCCGCCGCTGGGCATCGTCTACCTCGCCGATGACCACGCCATCCCTACCCTGGGTGTCGTATTGGAAGAGGGGCGTAATTTCCATCCCGATGAGATCACCACGATCCATCCTGATGGCGCGATGGCTGCCCCGGGCGTCATCATCACGCGAAGCCTCGCAGGCAAGCTCTTTCCGGACAGCTCGGCTCTCGGCAAGACGGTTTATCTCCCGGGTGGGCCGACGACGATTATTGGCATCCTTGCCAGCCTCCAGTCGCCTCTCACCACGACACACACCCTGGACGACGACAGCCTGCTGATCCCGGCCCGCTCGAGCGATCCGGAGAGCGTGGTTTATCTGGTGCGTACCCAATCGACCGCCATGGCACCCGTGATCGCCGCCGCGTTGAAGTCGCTCGAACCGCGTGGTGGCATGCGCATCGTCGACCCGAAGCAGGGTGTCGTTACCCTTGCCGAGGCACGCCAGCACGCCTATGCGACGGACCGCAGCGTCGCGACGTTGTTGAGTGTCGTCTGCGGATTGCTGTTGCTGGCTACAGCAGGCGGCATCGTGGGACTGAGCAGCTTCTGGGTCAGCCAGCGGCGCATGCAGATCGGGATTCGCCGCTCTCTCGGTGCTACCGCCGGTGACATCCTGCGCTACTTCCACGCCGAGAACTTCGTGATCGTCAGCGCGGGTGTGATCCTCGGCATCGCTCTCGCGGTACTTGCGAATGTCGAGCTGATGAAGGTCTACCCACTTCAGCTCATGCCGTTCTACGTGCCGCTGCTCGGCGCCCTCGTGCTGTGGGTGCTTGGCCAGCTGGCGGTATGGGGGCCGGCTTCCTATGCAGCCAAAGTGCCCCCCGTGGTCGCGATCCGTTCGGTCTGACGCTCAGGGAACCAACAACCAGCTCACCTGCTGGACCGGTGGCGGTCGCGGCAACCACGCACCCGATGCCGGGTAACCGTATTCATACGTCACGGTGTCCTGCATGGCGAACGAGTGCATCGGCTGGGCCTGGCAGACCACATCCCTGACCGGCATGACACCGGCGTTCAGATAAGCAAACTCCGTGCTGCGGGTGCAGGCGTTGTCGTCATACATGACGCCGTGCGTCGTCGCGTTGTTGACCAGCACCATCCGCGAGGCATTACCGCTATCCAGGCGATCCTTCAGCGCTTCCGAGTACGGCGTGGACGGGTCGAATTCGTCCTGCAACATCAAGGCATGCACCGTCGTGCGCGCTTCCAGCACGCGATCGAGCACAGGCTGCCACGGCCAGTTCTCGCAGTTGTCGATCAAGGTGGATGCACCGATGGCCCAATAGGTACGTACGTCCGCGATCTTCTGGTTGATGCTGCGCGGATCGGTGGAGCCGGAGTCGTTGCACTGCAGGGCGAACTGCATCGGGTTGAAACTGGGCAGCACGCGCAGGTCGGCATAGGTGGCCGCCGCCATCTGCTCGGCGGCTGCGATGTGCGCCGGATCGCCATCCAGTGCCTGTGACATCGCGCCCAGCGACGGCGAGACCAGCAGATCCCAGAACACCCACATGCCCGTGCCGTCCAACGCACCCAGTGCCTGGTCCGGCGTGACGCTGCCCATGCGGTGCTGCGAGGTCGCCTGGTAAATCTGCTGGAACGTCGTCAACACGTTCTGCGGCGTCGTACCCATGTGGAACTGGTCGTCGTGGCGTGAGATGAACGGGATGAAGGCCTGCTGGATGTTCAGCTGGTCCATCGCGATGCGCTTCAACGATTGCCGTTCCCAGTCCAGGTGCACCCAGTTCATGTTGCTGTCGAGCACGACGCGATCGAAGGTGTCGGGGAACATGCGGTCCGCATACGCCATCAGGCTGCTCCCGCTCGAGATACCCATCAGGTCGGCACGACGAAAGCCCAACACGGCCCGCACGAGGTTCAGGTCGCGAACGTGGTTGGGTGTGCTGATACCTTTCAGGAAGGCGGCATGTTGCTGCAGGCAGGTACGCATCGACCGGTTCCACCAGGTCTGCTGCGCCCGCAAGCTGGCCGCGGTCGGGTTGCGGCTGTCGCCGTCCATGAAATTCTCGGCACCAGTGCGCGACGCGTAGTCACAGCTCACCTGGGTACCGGTACCGTCGGTAATGCCACGCAGATCGACGCCGACCACCAGGTGATCGACCATGACCTGGGGCTGCAACTGCTCCAGCATCTCCGCCTGCGAAGCGCTGGAGTTATCCGGGCCACCGGCGTTCACCAACAGCAGGCGGGTATACGGCTGCGGGTTGAGCGGCCTGGAAATTCCGATGGTGATATCGCCCTGGCGGGGGTCTGCCCAGTCGACGGGTACCGTGATCAAGGCGCACTGGATGGTGCTGCCATCGGTGAACAGCGAGGGTGGGCAACCGCCCCAGTTGACCTGCTGGTGGTAGTACCTGGCGTAGGCCGGATCACTGCTGTGATCGTCGATACCATGGGCGCTCGCCAGTCCCGGACACGCCATGCAACCGATCAGCGCCAACAGCCTGGGCGCGGTCAACAAAAAGCGCTTCATTTTGATGCATCCTTGGTCAGTTCAGCCTGCGTAGACGCGATGATGTTCAGGGCAAGGGGGAGTCGTAAATGACCGGTCGCGAGCTTTTCCGATGTGACCACTTCGAACTGTCGCGTGAGCCCCGGATGCCGGAACGGGGGAAAGCCGACGATCCCATGTACGTCCAGGTCGCCGAGTCGATCGGGCGGGATATCGATTCAGGGCGCTTCCAGGTGGGCGCGCGCCTGCCCGGAAGCCGCTCGATGGCCGTTGCCCTGGGCGTTTCCCGCACGGTCGTGCTGATGGCTTACGACCAGTTGGAAAGCGAGGGCTACCTTGACTCGCGCTCGGGCAGCGGCACGTACGTGAGTGCTCGACCCGCCGCCGTGTCGGCACGCGAGGCACGCGCTGAGGAACAGAGCGAGGCGCCGGGAGAGGTGCGCTTGTCTCGCCTGGCCCAGCGGGCCGAACTGCCTGCCGCACCGATGCTGGAAGCGTCCGCGCCCGAGGACAACGTGATCGATCTTGCGCAACCTCGCGTAGCGTCAGACCCGCGTAGCCTCAAGGCATGGGTGCAGAACCTGACAGCGTTGCTGCGCCGTCGCCACGTGCCCGACTTCCCCGAGCTGCAAGGCGCTATCGATCTGCGCAAGGCCGTGGCCGGGTATCTGAGCGTCGAGCGCGCCATGGAGGTCGACCCGGACGACATTCTTATCGTCAGCGGCGCGCAGCAGGCACGCGATCTCATCGCCCGCGTCCTGCTCGACGAAGGTGACATCGTCGGCGTGGAAGAACCCTGCCACTGGAGCGTCCGCCACACCTATGAAGCGGTGGGAACGCGGATCGTCCCGTGTACGGTCGGCCCTGACGGTATGGACATCGATCGCCACGCGGCGACGCTGGATGGCGTGCGGCTGGTCAACGTGGCCCCCTCCTTCCAGTTCCCGACCGGCGTCGTCATGACCGAGGATCGACGCAGGGCGCTTCTGCAGTGGGCCTACGCGAACGATGCGTGCCTGGTGGAGGACGACTTCGATTGCGAGCACCGTTTCGGCGTGCGCACCTCGCCGTCGTTGTGGTCGCTGGATCGCCACGGCCGGGTGATCCACGTCAGCAGCTTTGCACGCTCCATGTTTCCCGCCTTGCAGCTCGGTTACATGCTGGTGCCGCGCGCGCTGCGTGAGCGCTTCCTGGCGGTGAAGTGGCTGGCCGATCGTGGCAGCATCTCGATGCAACAGCACGTGCTCGCTGCGTGCATCGGCAGCGGCCAGTATCTGCGCGATCTGCGACGTATCGCGCATGGCCTGGCTCCTCGTCACCGCCTATTGCATGGTGCGCTACACGAGCGTCTCGGCGACACCATGACAGTCACCGGATCGGTGGCGGGCGGATCGCTATTCATCCACTTGCCCCGGCTGCCGCGCAGTGCCACCGGCGCACTGATGGCCGAGGCACTGAAGCGCGGCGTACGCGTCCGCTCCGCCGAACGCTTTCACCGGATACCACCGGATCACGTCACCTTGGTACTGAGCTACGCCGGCGTATCGGAGGCGAACCTCAAACGCGCCGGGGTCCGGCTTGCCGAGGCCTATGTGGCGGTTGCCGGTCCCTAACCCGGAAAGAAAAGGTACACCGCGCTATAAGGCACGCGAACCTCCGCGTCGGCGTGACTGGCATCGCAACCCGTCGCAGGTGCCACGCCGCCCTCCGTGCGCGTACGCACGACATACGCGACCTTGCTCAGCACGCCACTGCCTGTCGTCGACTTCGCATGAATGACGAGCCAGGGAATGGCGCCGGTGTCCGGTGACGGCGACGCGTTCAACGCTTCGCCGACCACCGTGCTGCCATCGTTCGCCTGCCAGCTCGGCCCCGCGAAGTGCTTGCCGATGACGTTGCCTTTGACGTCGCTCAACGTCGCCTCGGGTGCTTTCAGCGTCCAGGCGTAATTCGCTGCGACGGCCTTGCAGGTGTAGATCTGTACGCCCTTGCCGAAGGCTTCGATGGCGGGCGGCTTGGCGGGAGCACTCTGGGCGCTGGCACCACTTGCGACTACCGTCGCGGCGAGAACGCATGTCTGCAAGATCGTACGAAGGACGAACGACGTTTTCATGGGCCTATCCCGGAATGCGTGAGGCCCCGACTATATCGGGTCTCACTGCATCGACGCAGCCACGGCCTTCCCGATTTCCGCGAACCATGCGTCGGCCTGTTTCGGTTTCGCAGGCGAATCGCTCAGGAAGACGGCGACGACCATGCGACGACCATTCGGTGCGGTGACGATACCCATGTCGTTCCACGCGCCCAGGCGGTCGTCGTAGGTTCCGGCGGTACCCGTTTTGTCGGCCAGCTGGAAGCCAACGGGCAGCCCCGCACGAACGCGGTTGGGAATGACCTGCGCCGTCATCATGCCGAGCAACATGTTTGTCGACGATGACGACACCAGCGCGCCGGACTGGAGCTTGTCGAGGAAGGTCGCGGCAGCATCGAGGGTCGTCGAGTCGACCTTGCTGGCCAGCACCGCCTGGAAGCCCTTCTTCTCGCGCGCGTTGGCTGCTTCGTCGGACTCGCCGGCGACAGGCTGCTCGCCAGGCTTGAGACCGTTCAACATCAGGCTCAGCTCGCGCTCGCCCATGTCGATGCGCATGCCGTGAACGCCCTTGCTCTCGAGGAACGCCGTGGCTGCATGACCGCCGCCAAGCAACCGGAGCAGTGCGTCGACGGCCGTGTTGTCACTCTGGGTCACCGCGGCACGAAGGACTTCTTCAACGGACACATCCAGTGGACCGGCCTCGAGCCGCTTGCCGAGCGACGGTACGGCCGAGCCGGGGACGATGTCCGCCGGGACCAGGTGAACTTTTTGATCGAGCTTCAGTTCGCCGCTGTCGACGCGCGCCAGCACCGCGGCGGCGATGGGCGCCTTGAACGCGCTCATCATCAGGTAGCTGCGGCCGTCGTTCACCTTGATCGACTTTCCGGTTGAAGGATCCATGACGACGATACCGAGCGTGCCCGGGCGCGCCTCGCTGGCGATGCGGTCGAGGGATGCCTGCAAGCGCGTATCGACGGGCGCGGCGAAGGCTGAGCCGACGGCAAGTGAAAGGACCAGGGCACGAAGCGTCTGCATCAACATCGGTAAGCCATTCATGGGAAACGGGCGCTCATCGTTGCAATAAATCGGGGTCGGACAACGACGAGAATGTGGCAATTGAGTGGCGGAGGTTGTCATGAACGCTAACGCTGGTGTGGACATGAAACTCGAGATCGTCGTCATTCCCGTCGCCGACGTCGATCGTGCCAAGCGCTTCTACGGCGATCTGGGATGGCGACTGGATGCCGATTACCCTTCCGACGACGGCTACTTTCGCGTCATCCAGTTCACGCCGCCGGGGTCTGGCTGCTCCGTGATTTTCGGCAAGAACGTCACCGCCGCCGCTCCCGGTTCGGCGCAAGGCCTCTACCTGATCGTTTCCGATATCGAAGCGGCTCGTCAGGAGTTGCTCGATCGCGGCGTACCGATCAGCGACGTGTTCCACGATGCGGCTGGCGTATATGCCGGGACTGACGAGCCCTATCTCTTCGGGCGGGTACGGATTGGCGGCGTCGATCCGGCACGTAGCAGTTATCGCTCCTTTGCCTCGTTCCAGGATCCGGACGGCAATGGCTGGTTGTTCCAGGAAATCACGCAGCGTGCGCCCGGCCGGGTAGAGGCCGCCACGACGTTCCGTTCGTCGCAAGACCTCGCAGCGGCCTTGCGGCGGGCGGGTGCCGCACACGGTGAGCACGAGAAGCGCACGGGCGGCAAACACGACGAGAACTGGCCGGACTGGTACGCGGAGTACATCGTCCGCGAACAGGCCGGCGAGGAACTGCCCCTGTAGCGGGCAGTCCAGGCTCCAAACCAGCGTTATGCGCGCGCGAGTACCGCGGCCGTCTCCAGGTGCGGCGCCATGAACGCCTCCCGATCGGCGCCGAAGTTGAGCGCCATGGTTCCGTTCACGGTGAGCAAGGTGGCATCCGTCACCCCGAGAAAGCCGAACATGGTCTGCAGATAGGGGCCGACGAAGTTGTATTCGTCCCTCTGGGGGCCACCGGTGCCGACGATGAAGGTCGCCTTCTTGCCCGTGAGCAGGCCCGCTGGCGTCGTCCCGTCGCCATACGAGAACGTGCGCTGGGCGCGCACCACCTGGTCGATCCACAGCTTGAAGATCGCGGGCACCCCGAAGTTATGCATCGGCACGGCGAACACGTATTCGTTGGCCTCTTCCAGTTCGGCGATCAGCGCATCCGAGAGCGCCAGCGTCTGGGTTTGCGCATCCGACCGCTGGTCCGCCTGCGTGCGCACGGCATTGACCCACGACGCATCGATGGGGGGAATCGGCGTGGCGTAGAGGTCACGCGTCAGCACGCGACCGCCGGGGTTGGCGGCGACCCACTGGTCCACGAACGCCGCGGACAGCTGCCGGGTGACGGAATTTTCGAGCATCGGGCTGGAATCGATGTGCAGTAGCGTGGACATGGCTTGGCTCCTAATAGACAAATGACGTTTACACAGCATATGTCTGCTGCATGTAATAGACAAGTGTCGCTTAGACGTCGGGTGCCTATGCCGGTATCCTTGAGCCCAATGACCCCTTCCGTGCCCGCCAGCCTGCCCGCCGTGCAGAAGATCGACCCGCGCATCCTGCGCAGTCGTCGCATGCTCATCGATGCGCTTGCCCGGTTGCTGACCCAGAAGTCGTTCGAAGAGATCTCGGTCCAGGACATCGCCGACGAGGCGACGCTGAATCGCGCCACGTTCTATCTGCACTATCCGGACAAGAGCAGCCTGCTGCAGGCCATGGCGGCAGCGCGCTTCCGCGACCTGGTCGAGCGGCGCGGACTGTCGTTCAACAGCTGCGAGGGTGGACTCCGGGCCATCGCGCTCGGTGTATGCGACTACCTGGCGGCGTCACCGGGATGTCCGGGCGGGCTCGGCAAGATGCCGCTGGAAGATTCCATCATCGCGGTGGTGGAAGACATCTTCCGCGAAGGATCCGGCCAGCATCAGGTCGTGCCAGGCGTCGACCCGGAACTGGTGTTCACCACGGCGGCGTGGGCCATCTTCGGCGCGGCCCGCCTCTGGCTGACGATGCGCGATCGCGTATCGGCCGAGGAGATGGCGGACAGGATCGAAGCGATCGTCCTGCCCATGTTGATGCACGCCACCGAGCGATAACGCGTCAGCCGTCGGTCGATCGCGTCAGGATCTCCCATGTGTCGATATCAGCCACCATGGCGACGAGTTTTTCGCGCACGAGAGTCAGCGCATCGCTGCCGAGCAGAAGATGCGCCGGCGGCTCGGGCAGGCTGACCAGGGTCAGGATGGCCTTCGCTGCCTTTGCCGGATCGCCGAGCTGCTTGCCACTCTTCTCTTCCCGCGCCTTACGGATCGGATCGAAGATGGCGTCGTAGTCGGCGATGCTACGCGGCGAGCGCTGCATCGACCGTCCTGCCCAATCCGTACGAAAGCTGCCCGGCGCGACGGCGGTGACGTGTACGCCGAACGGCTTCAGCTCCTTGCTGAGCACCTCGCTGATGCCCTCGAGCGCGAACTTGCTGCCGCAGTAGTACGCGATCCCGGGCATCGTGATGAAGCCGCCCATCGAGGTGATATTGACGATGTGTCCGCGGCGACGCTCACGGAATCGCGGCACGAAGGCCTGGGTGACCGCCACGGCGCCGAACACGTTCACCTCGAACTGGCGACGCATCTCGTCGAGCGGCGACTCCTCGAAGATGCCTTCGTGACCGTATCCCGCGTTGTTCACGAGCACGTCGACCGGACCGAAGCGCGTCTCCGCATCGGCAACCGCGGTCGGAATCGCATCAATGTCGGTAACGTCCAGCAGGATGGCGTTCGCGTGATCTTCGTGCAGCGCCTCGAAGGCACGGCGTGCTTCCTCGTTGCGAACGGTGCCGATCACTCGATGGCCGACGGACAAGGCCTCCCGGGACAATGCCAGGCCGAAGCCACTGCTGACGCCGGTGATGAAAAGGGTCTTGCTGCTCATGGATAGCCTCCTGGTCTGGACAGGTGGCCATCGTAGGCTTCCGGTGCGTTGGGCCCCATGGCCTGTCATATGGCGTAATTGCCTGATCCTATGAGTAGCGCTTGCAGAGGCGCCTCTGAAGCTGGAGAGTGGACGCATGGATACGCTCGTCCGCCGCCGCATGATCGGTCTCCTCCGCGCCCTCGCGCCGGCGGAGGGCTACACCCTGACGCCGTTGCCGGACGTGCGCCTACTTCGTGCCGACCGACCGTTGAGCCGTACGCCCGTGCTCTATGAGCCCGGCATCGTCATCGTCGTGCAGGGACGCAAGCGCGGCCTCCTGGGCGACGAGGTTTTCGTCTACGACGAGCAGCACTACCTCGTGGTGTCCGTGCCCGTCCCCTTCACCATGGAGACGGACGCCACGGCAGAGGAACCGTTGCTGGCGATCAATTTCCGTCTCGATCATGCGATGGCCGCCGAACTCTGCCTGCAGATTGACGAGCACCACGGCGCATCGGCGGCGGCTCCGCGCGGACTGTATGCCTCGCCCATGGAAGACGCGCTGGCGGCATCGGTACTGCGCCTGCTCGAGGCGCTGGCGAGCCCGCCGGAAGGCGAGCTGCTCGGCGCGGCACTCGTACGCGAGATCTATTACCGGATCCTCTCCGGTGCGCAGGGTGGGTCGTTACGCGCGGCGTTGGCGCAGCAAGGCAAGTTCGGGATGGTCGCGCGCGCGATCCGGATGATCCATAGCCGTTATGGGGAATCGCTCAGCATCGACGAACTGGCAAGCGAAGCGGCGATGAGCGCACCCACCTTCCACGCACACTTCCGTGCGATGACAGGCACCTCGCCGATGCGCTACGTGCAATCGACTCGCCTGCACCAGGCGCGGTTGATGATGCTTCGCCAGCACACCACCGCTGCCGCCGCAGCCGCTGCCGTCGGCTACGAGAGCGCGTCGCAATTCAGCCGGGAATTCAGGCGTTTGTTCGGAAGACCGCCGGTGGAAGAGGTGGAACGCATGAAGCGGAACTTCGCCATGCCGGCGGCGCTGACGCCCTCGCCCTTTGTTTCGTCGCATTGACCTGAGAGCTATGTCACTGCTTTTGTTCATGTTTCAAGAGAAGGCGAGCCGGAAGCCAGGGCGGGGGTGAGGCCTCCCTCCATGCCCGGCCGGCCCAATTCATCCTGCCGCAAGGAATTGAAAGGCACACTCGATCCGGCAATAACCCCGGCCTCGTGCCTCGTACGGAGATAGACCCATGCGCCATTCCGCCCTGCTGCTGGCCGGTTCCCTCGGCCTGATCCTGGCCTCGAACGCCTTCGCATCCGACCGTCCCGACCCGGGCAAGCTGACCACCCGCTGCCTGGATGCCGCGGCAAAGAAGTACGACGTCAAGAACGACTACATCCAACTCCAGCCGATCCAGGCTGCCGAGTCGGGCTCCGGCTACTCCATCGCCGGCGTCGCTGACGCAGGCATGGACGGCAAGAAGAACTTCACCTGCCAGTTCGACAAGAAGGGCAAGCTCGCTAACCTCGTTCCCGAAGGTAAGTAAGCGGGGAGATGGGTGGCCGCGTGCAGGGCGCGGCCACCTTTTTCTTCCTGGGGAGTGACTCAGTGAGAGGCTACGGCTGATCGCTCGATGGCGGTGTAACCGATATCACCGTTGTCACGAACTACCCCGCATGAACCGATCCTTGCTTTCACGACTCACCACCGCGCCGTGGACGTTACCGCCCGGTTGGCACGCCGTGCCCCTTCGACTGATCGTCGGCCTGGGCTTCGTGGAACACGGCTACGCGAAGCTCGCCCGCGGCCCCGATGCCTTCATCGCGATCCTCCACGCGATGGGGATGCCGTTCGCGGATGTGCTCGGCTGGGCCACGATAGGTATCGAGGTCGTCGGCGGATTGTTGGTCCTGCTGGGGGCGTTCATTCCGGTGGCGGCGTTGCCGATGCTCGTCGTGCTTCTGGTCGCAACGGTGACAGCGCATCTGCCGAACGGATTCAGTTCCATCAAGTTGCTGTCGTATGACGCGGCGGGTGCGCACTTCGGTCAACCGGGTTACGAAACGGACGTGCTTTATGCGGCGGCCCTGCTTGCCTTATGCCTCGGTGGCGCCGGGCCTTGGGCGCTGGATAACTACCGAGCCTCCTAAGTACCCGTTGCTTGCGCCAGTTGGGCGGCGAAGGCCCGCTGGTACGCCGGCCGCGCCTCGCCACGCGCTACGTAGGCGGCCAGATTGGGGAACTCGTCCAGAATGCCCGACATGCGCAACCGGAGCAGCACGGACACCATGATCAGGTCGCCCGCGCTGAACTCGCCATCGAGCCATTCGGCGTCGCCCAGACGGGCAGAGAGCGGACGAAGTCGCTGGCGGATACGATCGAAGACCAGGGGCATCCGCTCTTTCGACCAGGGCTTGTCGCCTTCCGCGAACTTGACGACGACGATTTCAAGAATCGATGGCTCGACGGAATTGAGCGCGGCGAACATCCACATGATCGCCCGGGCGCGTGCATTCCCATCGCTCGGTAACAGCCCCGCGTAGTGTTCCGCGATGTGGAAGACGATGGCGCCGCTTTCGAACAGGCACAGATCGCCTTCCTCGTAGGTCGGGATCTGTCCGAAGGGATTCATGCACACATGCGCGGACTGCTTCAGCGCTTCGAACGAAAGAGGGCGAACGTTATACGGCTGCCCCACTTCTTCCAGCGCCCAACGGACGCGGGTGTCACGCGAGAGCCCCTTGCCACCGTCGGGTGAATGTTCGAATGCGGTGATTGTAATGGTCATGGCGCACGTCTCCTGAATCAGCCTTCGGGCGGGCGGGTTGCCTTGCCTTACCTATCCCGTCGAACGAGCGTCGTGTCGTTCGACATCTCACACATAAGGTGTCCGCGCGAGGGCGGCATCGACGCCTTTGAAACCCTGCTCCATCACTCTCACGAACGCCGCCACCGGATCCTGCCCCTCCCGAAAGGCACGAAGCGCGTCGCCATACGCCACCACGAGGGTGGAAACCAGCATGCTCGCGGCGAGGCGCGCGTCGGAATCGGTGGGAGGCCGGCCCAGCGCATCGGCAAGCATCGCAGCGAGATCGTCGCCCAGCGTCACCCGCAACTCGCGCGCATAGGTCGTGAGCGACGGACTCACCACGACGGTTCGCCAGAACTGAATCGGCCGGGCGGACATCTGGAAGATCGGATGGCCCGTGTCCACAAGGGCTCGCATGGCAGCTTCGAACGCACGCACCGGGGACTGCGCTCCGCGTCCCGCGATCGCGTCGCGCACCAGGGCCCGAACCTCTTCCTCGCGGTCGAAGATCAGGTCCTCCTTGCGCAGGAAGTAGTTGAATACCGTTTTCCGGGCCACCCCGGCCTCGCGCGCCACCTCGGCGACCGAGACGTTGTCGAAGCCGCGCTCGATGAACAGGCGTGTGGCGACGTGGGATATCGCCTGGCGCGTCTCCGCTTTTTTCTGGTTCCGAAGCCCGTCCGGTTTTGACATCTGTCCCTGTGCCTTGTAGAAACTTACACCCAGTGTAACTATTTGGAGGGTGGCGCGCCTGCCACCGGCCCGAGGATATCGCCTTGATCTACGACGTTGTGGTGGCCGGCGCGGGCCCGGTCGGCCTGTTCCTGGCCTGCGAATTGCGCCTGGCGGGACGCTCCGTGCTGGTGCTGGAAGCGCAGGCCGATCCGCGGTCTCCCCTGAAACGCCTGCCCTTTGGCATGCGCGGCCTTTCCGCGCCGTCGATCGACGGATTCGACCGTCGCGGCATGCTGGATGAGATCGCGGCACGCCAGCCGGGGCGAGACGGCGTCGGTCCCGGCGCGGCGGGCGCCGCCCATTGGATGGACCAGCCTCGACGCCCGGCCGGCCATTTCGCCGGCATTTCGTTCTACGAGGACCAGGTCGACCGCTCGGCGTGGCCCTGGCGCCTGCCGGGTGCGGCCGCCACCAGCATGATGGTCACCATGGAGTCCCTGGAGCTCACGCTCGAGGCGCGGGCGGTGGCGATGGGCGCAGATGTCCGGCGCGGCGCTGGCGTCGATGGTCTCGACCAGGACGATGAGGGCGTGCACGTCACCGCGGCGGGTGACGTGTTTCGCGGGCGTTGGCTCGTCGGTTGCGATGGCGGCCGCAGCACGGTGCGCAAGGCCGGCGGTTTCGACGTCGTCGGTACCGATCCGGAATTCACCGGCTACTCCGTGGATGTCGAGCTGGCCGAGCCGCATGCGCTTCGGCCCGGCCGCCACTACACGCCGACGGGGATGTACACCTACGGCGCGCCTGGAACGGTCGCGATGGTCGAGTTCGATGGCGGCGCGTGTCACCGGATGCAGCCGATCTCGCTCGAACACGTGCAGGGAGTGCTTCGGCGCGTCTCGGGGACGGACGTCACGGTAACGGCACTTCGGCTGGCGACGACATGGACCGACCGCGCCTTCCAGGCGACGTCGTATCGCCGTGGACGCGTGTTGCTCGCCGGTGACGCCGCACACATTCACTCCCCTCTTGGCGGTCAGGGCCTGAATCTTGGACTCGGCGACGCCATGAATCTCGGTTGGAAGCTGGCCGCGACGCTGCGAGGCGATGCACCTGAGGGATTGCTGGATACCTACACGGCAGAACGACATCCTGTCGGTGCGAGCGTGCTGGATTGGTCACGCGCGCAGGTGGCGCTGATGCGGCCGAGCCGGAGTTCGCGTGCACTCGAAGCCATCGTCCGCGACCTGATCGACACGCGTGATGGGGCGACGTATTTCGCGGGGCGCGTCTCGGGGGTGACGCTCCGCTGTGACCTGGGATCCGATCATCCGCTGGTAGGACGTAGCGTCCCCGATGTCGAGCTGGCGGATGGAACCCGACTGAACGAACACCTCAGGAGTGGCAAGGGCTTTTTCCTCGACTTCGACCCGCATGCACCGCTGCAGGACTTTGCGAAGTTCGGCGATCGCGTCGAGTACATCGGCAGCAATACCAACAACGTCAACGATCGACTGGGATTGCGCGCCCTGCTCGTGCGACCCGATGGCATCGTTGCGTGGGCGACCGATGAAGAAGCGATTCCCGATGACGTGATTTGTAACGTGTCGCGATGGTTCGGCGAGGCATAATCGGCGATTGCAGATAGAAGGGCGTGTGTCATGGCAGTCGAAGATTCGCAGCGCATCGTCATCGCCGGCGGCGGTATCGCCGGCCTCGCCACCTGGCGCGCCTTGAAACAACGCGACATCGCGTCCCTCGTGGTCGAGCGCCGGCCCGTGGCGGCCGATGGCGGTCTTGCCATCAATCTTCCCGGCAACGCCATCGCGGCACTCGAGCAGCTCGGCCTCAGCGCACAGATCGCGCGGCTGGGACACCCGGTGCGCAAGCGTGAGTACCGTTCGCGCGACGATCGCCTGCTTGCCGCGATCGACGAAGACAGCTTCTGGGGCGCGACGCACCGCCCGCGCGCGGTGCGTCGCGCCGACCTGATGGCGATGCTCGGCAACGGCATGGAGGGTTCCGAACTCCGGTCGGATCGCGCCATCGCCTCGGTCCAGCAAGATCCTTCGACCGTCCATGTCCGTCTCGACAACGATGAGCAACTCTCCACACGCCTGCTAGTCGGCGCCGATGGCGTGCGCTCCACGGTGCGCCAGGCGGTCATGGGCGCGTCGCAGCCTTCTGCCGCTCACATCGCTTCCGCCAGCTGGCGCTTCATGGCACCCAATCCCGGCGTCGATGGCTGGACGGTGTGGACGGGCGAGCACGGCACGATCCTGCTGCTTCCCATCGACGATGCGACGGTCTATGGCTGGGTCGCCGTGAGTTCGCCGAATGTCGCGGGCGACGATCTTAGGCAGCTGGATCAGGCATTCCGTGACTTCCCCGAGCGCGTGCGCAAAGCGCTCGCCTGGGCGCTCGCTCATCCGGAGTCGCTCTACCATTCGCCCATCGAGGAAGTGCGCCTGAGCCGCTGGAGCGAAGGTCGGGTCGTACTTCTCGGTGACGCGGCGCACGCCACGGCACCGGTGTGGGCCGAAGGCGCGGCGCTGGCGATGGAAGATGCGCTCGCACTCGCCGGCATCGTCTCGGACACCGACGACATGGCTGTGGTCGGCCAGCGTTTCGAGCAAGCCCGCCAGCCACGCGTGGCGCATGTGCAGGCTATGACGGATCGTCTGTCGAAGTCGGCGCGACTGCCCTATGGACTGCGTCGATTCATCATGCCGTTCGTCGTCCCGCGCAGCTATCGGGCCACGTACACGCCGCTCAAGCAGGGCTGACGGCGGCGGCTCTGGATCCACGATCAGGTCGCCTTTACTTCGCCACCGTCCATCCGGATCGTCGAACCCGTCATCCACTTCGCACCCGGCGACACGAGGAAAGCCATGAGTTCGGCAATCTCCTCCGGCTCACCGTAGCGAGCGATACCTGCCTCGCGAGGGAACGCCGTGGTGGCTTCTTCCACCGTCATGCCGTGTGACGGCGCCCAATGCTCGAGATAGGAACGACGGCGGCCCGTCATGACGGGACCCGGCAAGACACTGTTTACCTGCACGCCATCCGCGATTCCCCGATCCGAGAAGGCCTTGGCGAGCGCGACGATAGCCGCGTTGATCGTGGCGACGGCTGCATAGGGGGCCTTCGGCGTCTCGGCGGAGTTGCCCGAGATGAGGACGACCGAACCGTGAGTCGCCTTCAGCGCCGGCCACGCTTCGATCGTCAGGCGACGCGCCCCGTGGAGCTTGAGCGCCATGCCCGCATCCCATTGTTCATCAGTCATCGCGAACAGATCGATCTGCGGTACCGCGCCGGCGATGTTGAGCAGGGCGTCGATGCGACCGAAGGTCGCCAGCGTCTGCTCGACCACGGCTTTCGCCGAGGCTGGTGCACCGAGGTCCATGTCGATGACAAGTGCTTCCGCACCGTCCCGACGAATGTCGGAGGCCGTCGACTCCAGGGATTCCTTGTTGCGCGCGACCAGCACGATCGCGCCGAAATCCCGCGCAAGGCGCAGTGCCGTGGATCGGCCGGTACCCTGGCTGGCTCCCGTGACAATGGCGACTGTCTTTGACATGGCAATGCTCCGGCTCTCAGTGAATGACGCCGCGAACGGCTTCGAGGATCACGCTGACAACGGCATCGGGTGCCGTGACGCCCGGCGTGTGGTCGACCGGCAGGGCATGGACGCGAGCACGCATGCGTTCGGCCATGAAGCGCTGGGTTTTCTCGACAATCATGCGGTCCTCCTCGGCCAGCAGGTACCACGCAGGGATGTCCTTCCACCGTGGACGCCCGACCGGCACCGTGATGCACGCAGGCGAGATCGGACGCTGGGTCGCCATCGCTAACGCCTGATCTTCGGGCGATGCGTCCTGTGCGAACGCCGACGCGAATGCGTCACGCGGCAGCCAGATCAGACCGTGACTGTCCGGCGCGAGCGTCGGCGCAAGAGGATGCGGCTCGTTTCGGTAGAAGACATCCGCGACCGTCTCACCTTCATCGGGTGCAAGAGCCGCGACATAGACCAGCGCCCGCACCTGGGGATGGCGAGCTTCGCCGATCACCGCACCTGCATACACGTGGCCTACGAGAACGACCGGCCCAGCGACGCGGTCGAGGGTGCGCTCCAGCGCCTGGACGTCATCGGCCAGGCTCGTCAGCGGGATCGGTGCCGAGACCGCCTCGATGCCTTCGTTTCGGAGAAGGACGATCACCTTCGACCAGCTGGAGCCATCGGCCCAGGCGCCGGGGACAAGGACAACGCGGACGGTCTGCTCGGACATCGCTCGAAGCTCCACTGAGGGAATGTTGGGAAGGTGGCCGGCGCGGTCTGGCGAGGACGGCCCGAGTAACCATCTAAACTACGTCGACGAGGTTATTTGCGTCCGCGTAACTTGTCAACTCCACTTTAGGCGGTTACTTTGTTGTCATCACCCAAGGACGCCCATGCCTTCCCCTACCCCCGCCATGCTCATCGCCGACTCGACCGGCCTCGATTTCCTCAACTCCATCGCGACGCCGACGAACGTCACGATCGACTGGATCGACGACGGCGACGGGTTGATCGACTGGCTCGGGCAGGCCCAGCTGGTACCGGCGGACGTCCTCGTCGCCATGCGGGGCGGCGCCATGCCGGGTGAGCTCGATCGGCTCGCTGAGCAGGTTCGGGATCTGCGGGAGTGGTTCCGGGGATTCGTTCGGGAGCACAAGGGCAAGCCGCTCACATCGGCGAGCCTGCGTGAGCTCGACCCGCTGAATCGCTTGCTCGCGCGCGACGAAGGCTACGGCCGTGTGGTCGCGCTCGATTCGGGCACCATCGGCTTCGAGCGAGTGCGCCGGTGGACGTCACCCGAGTCGCTGCTCCTTCCGGTCGCCGAAGCCATGGCGACGCTGGTCGCCGAGCAAGACTTCTCTTACGTGAAGGCCTGCGAAGGTCCGACCTGTACGCTGTTGTTCGCCGATCACACGCGCGGTCACGTCCGTCGCTGGTGCAGCATGTCCGCCTGTGGCAACCGGGCGAAGCAGCTTGCGCATCGACAGCGACTCGGTGCGCGACCTTGAGGCTTCACCGTACGCCGGCCACGACCAGGTACAAACCGACGATCACGCCCGTGGCAAGACTATTGGCGACCACTGCCGTCGCCATGGCTCGCCACCACGAAAGCTTCAGAAGCCGTGCGTAGATCGCAATCTGCGCCCACGCGTACCAGAGGCAACTGAGGATCAGTAACGCTGCGCCCACGAGTATCCAGTCGCCCTTCGCGAAGCTGATGATGGTCGACGCTATCGCCAGTCCCAGCGCGAACGGGGCGAGCAGGTAGCAGTGGATGTAGAACGGATGGCGCAGCGACTCCCTGTTCGTCGGCTGTCGCTGGTGCCTTAGCATGGCCATCGCACCGAACAAGCCAAAGAAGCAGAAAACGACGCTGCGGGTCGCGATGACCATCTGTTCGGACGAGAACAGCTCCCTGCCCAGGACGGTGTCGATCACCGGCGCGCCGTGACGCGTACCCAGTTCGATCAGATGCGCCAGCACGATCGTCAGGATCAGCATCAGCGGAGGGCTGACCATCTCGGTGAACTGCTCTTCGCGCGGCTGCTTCAGTTGCTCGCCCGTGTAGACGGCGACGGCCACCGGATGCCAGAGCGTCCTCCATAGGGCGCGGGGGTAAAACACCAACCAGCCCATGATCTCGTAGAGGAACTCTTCGAGCGACTGCAGGATACGCATGAAGTCCATCGAGCATCCTCACCTGGCTGGTCGGAGCGACAGCTCGGACTGTACTGCCACGCGCCTTGACTCCCAACCTGGCGTCCGTCACGTGAGGATGGTGCTCGGCAATCCCGTTCCGATATAGAGTCCGCACGGACGGCCCGGGCGATGGCTACCGGACCAAGAGTGACCTGACGGGGGAGCGCGCCGCATGCGGGCAGGACGTGGGTGGATGGCTGGCCTCGCCGGCCTGTTTTTCGTCGTGGCGGCAGCCGCGCAGATGCCGCCCGAGCCGGTGACGAAAGGCGATTATGGAAACGGCAAGGACTTCCGCCTGACGCCGATCGTGGCCAAGGATTCCGCCGGCAAGCCGATCACCGACATTCCCGCCTTCGAACTCGGCTACCGCGATGTAGACGGCTTATGGTTTGAACAAGGTCCACCCACGCCATTCACCGATGTGCTTCCCAAGGCGATGCGCGCTCGGGTCATGCTGGTGTTCGACGGCGGTTGGTCCCTCGTACCCCGCGGCTGGAAGATGGCGTACGCCATGTTCACCGGCGACTCGACCCTGGCCGTGGGCTACGAAGCGCCAGGTGGTAGGCGTGCCGGATGGATGAACGACGGCATGGTGGTCTGCGCCGGATGCGCCGAAGGCTATGCCGCACCCTACTTTCCCCGGACGATGCGCGATCTACGCAATGACTCTGGCGACGACTGGGAAAAGCCTCGCCCGCAGCACCGTCCGCTCCACCTGACCCGACCCGATGGGTGCACCGTCGTCTTCGATTACCGCATGCCTCACTCGCCACCTGCGCGGGAGTGGATGAACTACATCGGTCTTCAGTACGGCGTGTTGCTGAGCTTCGCTATCGCGATGCCCGCGTCCGACAAAGACCTTCGTGACCTGATCTTTGCGAACCACACGAGTGATCCGCAGACGTGCGTCGTGCGGCAGGATCGGGTCAGAGGATAGTGTCGCTTCCGGCGAATCAGCGCCTTATGGCTCGATCGGCGACGTCGATGCCTCGGATGCCTGGGCCTGCCGAAGCAGCCAGCGCGCGAGTGGGTAGGCACAACGCACGAGGCATCCTGACGCGACGATCTGCAGGATGTACATCGCGACGCCGACCTTCCCTTCGGAGCCGAGCCATACAAAAGCCGATACGCCACGTGCCGGTGCCAGCTCGAGGGCATTGAGCCAGAGTCTGACGAAGGGAATAAGCGACTCCTTCAGCCACCACAGTCCCATCAGCATGCAGCCGACCGCCAGCAGATCGATGGTCGAAGGCTTCGTCGCCTCCATCTTTCCGAGTCCGGATATGAGCCAACGGGACAGCGGACCGCTCATGATCCAGATGACCGCCGCTCCCACGAGGAACAGCGCGACCAGAGGCACACCGAACCAGAGCGGACTGCCCCAGGCGGCGGCCATGTTGTAGAGCGCGGCAGCTCGCCAGAACATGTCGATCGCGCCCATGCACAGCGAGAGTGCAAACAGCCTCAAACCAACCGCAACGATCTGTCTTGCCGTCATTCCCTTTCCCCCTTCGTGCATCATCCCAAGGGTATAGAGTAACCTGACTGGGAGGCTGTCCGGGAAGGGCTGGCCCATGTAGATTCGGCGCACGCCATGGCAGGGAGGAAACGGATGGAAGCGACGAGCATACGATCCGTGGGCCACCTGCGGACGAGCGTTGCGAAGCAGCGCGTGGGTATCGCCGCCGTTGTCCTGCTTCTTTTCGCGGGCCTTTTTTCCAGCGGCATCCGGGCGCGCCCTGTCGAGCCGGTCAAACTCACCCTTTGCCAACTGCTAAGCGACCCAGGCCGTTACAACCACGACATGGTCGAGATCACCGCTTATGTCGAGCACGACTTCGAGAACTTCACCATGCCGATGGAAGGCTGCCCCTCGCAGCAAGGCTTCGGCATGGGGTTGTGGCTCGAATACGGTGGAACGCAGAAATCGCAAACGAAGTACTGCTGCACGAACGACATTGGTGCGGACCGCAATGAGCCGTTGGTCGTCGAAGGGATTACCTGCAACCTGGTAGCAGATGCGACCTTCGAGCAGTTCCAGCGCCTCTTACAGCAGCGTGGCCCCAGGGCCGTGACCGCCACCGTCGTCGGCCGGTTCTTCGCCGGCGAACGAATGTCGTTGAATCACAAGGTCTCATTCTGGGGAGGCTACGGTCACATGGGCGTTTTTAGCATGGTGGCCATTGAGCGGGTGCTCGCCGTCCAGCCGGCGACGTTTCGCTCTCCGGACGCGAAGCCGGCAAGCTTGTCGACGGCCCCGCTTCCGCCCATCGATCCGCAGACCGTGGAGCCTTGACGCTACGATGTGGGCCTTCCAGAGGAGGGTATGACCTTGGAAACGCGATTCACTACCTCCGGCGTCCGCATGCGCCTGCACTCGTCCCGACCGGGCGACCTCAACTGGCTGCTGCTCCCCGGCGGTCCGGGCATCGGGTCGGAAAGCCTGCAGGAACTGGCCGACGCGATGGACGTGCCGGGGACGATCTGGCTCGTGGATCTGCCGGGCGATGGCTCGAACACCGGTCGCCAGCACGACGACCCGTTCCGGCTGTGGCCACACGTATTGGTGGAGGCCGCGCAGGAATTGCCGAACGTCGTGTTTGCCGGCCATTCCACTGGCGGCATGTATCTGCTCGCCACGCCGGAGGTTCGCGAGCATATCGTCGGCCTCGTGCTTCTCGACACCGCGCCCGATTGTGCGTGGCACGCCGAGTACGTTCAGATGACGCAGGATCACCCGCTGCCACGATTCGAGGAAGCGCTGGTTGCCTACGGGCGCGACAACAGCGTGGCCAACCTGACCACGCTGGTGCTGGAATCGACGGAGTGGAATTTCCAGCCGTGGGCGATCGAGACCGGTCGTGCACTCCTCGCTCGCATGCCTTACAACCGCGAAGCGGTCGAGTGGTCGGATGTGAACTTCGATCACACGTATAAGGCCCGCTGGTGGCCCACCGATATACCCGTGCTGCGCCTCTGGGGCGCGAACGATCGCATCGTCAGCCAGCGCGGCTGGGATGATCCAAGCTACGGCACGCCGAACGTCCTGACCTGCGAAGTACCCGATGCCGGCCACTTCCCGTGGATCGAGAATCCGGGTGTCGTCGGTGAGGCATTCCGCGAGCTGTCACGGCGGCTCCTGGCGAGGTAGTCGCGGCGATTGTTGCCGCGATGGAACCATTCCCGTGCCGTCGTCGGACCTACTGCCTCCCTCCCCGCATCCGTAGCATCAAGCCGCATGCCGGCTTCTTCGGCATCCGCCCGATGCGAACGCGAGGTAGGTATGAACATCCTGGTCATTGGTGGCTACGGCCTCGTCGGCCGGAACGTCGTGGCGCGACTCCGGGCAGCGGGGCACGAGACCACCGCCGCCTCACGGTCGACGGGCGTCGATGTCACGACTGGCAAGGGGCTGAGGCAGGCACTGGCCGGCATCGATGTAGTGGTCGACGTCAGCAATTCGCCTTCGTTCGACGACATCGCGGCGTTTGAGTTCTTCAAGGCCGCGAGCGAACACCTCCTCGCGGCCGAAGCCGAAGCCGGCGTGCGCCACCACGTTTCGCTTTCGGTCGTCGGCACCGGCCTGCTCGACGACAGCCACTATCTCCGGGGCAAGGCCTTGCAGGAAGTCCTCATCCGACACTCGGGCATCCCGTTTACGGTGGTGCACGCGACGCAGTTCTATGAGTTCCTCGTCGACATTGTCAGCTCGGCCGTGCGCGACCAGACGGTGCGGCTGTCGTCGGCCTTCATCCAGCCCGTCGCTTCCGACGATGTCGCGGCGGTGATCGCCGAGGCGGCGGTGGCGATGCCGATCAACGGCTCGATCCAGGTCGCCGGGCCCACGCGCGAGCGCCTGTTCGACATCGTCCAGCGCTTCCTGCTCGACATCGAAGCGCCTTGCGACGTCATCCTCGACGCCGACGCACCGTACTTCGGCGCCATTCTGGACGAGGACGTCCTGTTGCCCCGTGCGGACGCAACGCTTGGCACGCGGGGGTTTCAGGAGTGGCTGGAGCAGTCGGAGTATTCCCGCGTGAGGTGGTAGCGCGGGCGCCGGCTAGGTATCCGATGCCGGCAACCACGCGATGCATCTGGCCGATCAGCCGGGCCGTGCCGCTCAAGTCCGGCAGGGGCCCGACGCGGATGCCGACGTCCACCGCCTCGCGGACCATGTCCTGGGGACGGCATGCCGACCCGGAGCACGCCACGCAGCTCGCCGTCTCCCGCACGCTGTTCTCGGCGTCCTCGATAGCCGCAAGAATCGGGTCCATGCGCGCAAGAAATTCCTGTCCAGCTTCCGTCGGCGGCTGCCCCGGCATTTATGCGTAACCGGCATGGATGCTAGCCCGCAAGCTCTAAAGGCGCCACATAAAGCGCACTCGGACTATGCAATTTCGGCAAGACAAGCGAGCCGTCGAAACGTTGAAAAAGTTGTGCGGCCGAGCGTGCTTCCGTCGCGGAACTTCGCCTACTATCACGCGATGAACACACCTCTCGTAGCACCGCCGAAAGATACGCGCCAGGGCAGCATCGCCATCGTTGGCATGGGCATGACCCTGGGTTCCCACCTCACCCCGCTGTCCCGCAGCCATATCGAACAGGCTGACGTGATCTTCGCTGGCCTCTCGGACAACATCGTCGAGCAGTGGCTCCAGCGCATGAACTCCGACGTGCGCAGCCTGCAGCCTTATTACAAGGAAGGTAAGTCGCGCCGGAAGACCTATGAAGAATGGGTCGAACTGATGATGGTCGAAGTCCGCGCCGGCAAGCGCGTCTGCGGCGTCTTCTACGGCCACCCGGGCATCTTCGCCTGGTCGCCGCACAAGGTCATCGAGGTCGCCCGCGCCGAAGGCTTCCAGGCCCACATGGAGCCGGGCGTCTCCGCCGAGGACTGCCTCTACGCCGATCTGGGCATCGACCCGGGCACCGTGGGCTGCCAGCACTACGAAGCCGGCCAGATTCTTTTCTATGAGCGCCGCATCGATCCCAGCAGCTACCTCGTCCTGTGGCAAGTCGGCCTGGTCGGCGATCGCTCTCTCGCCCGCTTCACCACCAGCGGCGCATACCGTCAGGTGCTGGTCGATGTGCTGGCCAAGGACTACCCACTCGACCACGAGATCATCATCTACCGCGCGGTGACCCTGCCGATCCAGAAGCCGCGCATCCGCCGCATTGCCCTGCGCGACCTTCCCTTCGTCGACGTGCCGACCGAAGAGACCGTGGTCATCCCGCCGGCCGCCGCGCTCAAGCCAAACCATGAAATTCGTGAGCGGCTTGCTGCGTTGGACAAGCTGGAGCAGGAAGCGGCGACCGCCTGAACTAACCGCTCAAACCATGGCGTCATCAACCACAGTAAGGGGAAGTACATGCTGGACACGATTGACATACTGGAAACGATTGGCAGCGATGCATCGCTGCGCCACGCTCACACGGACGCGCTGAGTGCGGCTCTGGAACAGCTTCACGCCTCACCTGCCCTGACGTCCGCTGCCGTAACGGGCGATAGCTCTGAGCTTTTCGCGGAGCTGGGCGTCAAGCGAATGTTTCTGCCGCAGGTTTCACAAGTCTAACTGCCGCACTTCACGGGGAATACGATGCTGGACACACTTGAAATGCTGGAAGCCATCGGCAGCGACGCGTCGTTGCGCTATGCCTCGACGGCGGAGCTTACCACCGTGCTTGAACGCGGCAAGGCGAGCGAAGCGTTCACCGCGGCTGTTGCATCAGGCGATGCCACCCGCCTGGACGAGGAATTTGGTCACAGGAAGATGTACCAGCCTCAGGCTTCGCAGACGTTCCTTTCGTCCGAACTGGGCTGATTCGTTTGATCGATGGACACCTAGGTGCTGTGATCCAGGTTAGTAGGGTCACCGCATTTTCATATGCACCATCACAGGAAGGAAGGACATGCTCGACACACTTGAAATGCTCGAGGCTATCGGCAGCGACGCATCGTTGCGCTATGCGTCGACGGTAGAGCTCACGACCGTGCTTGAACGCGGCAAGGCCAGCGAAGCGTTCACCGCGGCTGTTGTATCCGGCGATGCCTCCCGCCTGGACGAGGAGTTTGGTTACAGGAAGATGTACCAGCCCCAGGCCACGCAGAGCTTTTGTTCTTCTGAACTTAGCTGATTCGTTTGATTGATGGGCACCAAGGTGCGGTGATCCAGGTTAGTCGGCCCACCGCACTTCCACATCCACATTCGCCGGAAGGAAGGACATGCTCGACACACTTGAAATGCTTGAGGCTATCGGCAGCGACGCATCGTTGCGCTATGCGTCGACGGTAGAGCTCACGACCGTGCTTGAACGCGGCAAGGCCAGCGAAGCGTTCACCGCGGCTGTTGCATCCGGCGATGCCTCCCGCCTGGACGAGGAGTTTGGTTACAGGAAGATGTACCAGCCCCAGGCCACGCAGAGCTTTTGTTCTTCTGAACTTAGCTGATTCGTTTGATTGATGGGCACCAAGGTGCGGTGATCCAGGTTAGTCGGCCCACCGCACTTCCACATCCACATTCGCCGGAAGGAAGGACATGCTCGACACAATCGAAATGCTCGAGGCCATCGGTAGCGACGCGTCGTTGCGCTATGCGTCCACGGTGGAGCTCACCAACGTGCTTGAGAAAGCGCAGGCAAGCGCGGCCTTCACGGCTGCTGTTGCAAGCGGCGACACCTCTCGCCTTGATCAAGAATTCGACGGACGGAAGATGTATGCGCCTCAGGCCGTCCAGACGTTCCTCGCGTCCGACCCGGATTGAATCGCATCGTCAAACCAAGACACGTCACATAAATTACGACTCGGCACGCCTCTCAGGCGAACCTACAATCACAGGAAGGAAGTGGAGACATGCTCGACACACTTGAAATGCTTGAAGCCATCGGCAGCGATGCGTCGTTGCGCTATGCCTCGACCGTCGAGCTGACCACTGTGCTCGAAGCTGGACGGGCAAGCGACGCGCTCACCGCAGCAGTTGCTTCCGGCGACTCGTCCCACTTGGCCCGGGAGTTCGGCAACATCAAGAATTTCTCACCCCAGGTCACCCAGCAGATATTCGTCTCGTCCGACATCGACTGAATCACTCGTTGATTTGCTCACACCGGCGACGTCGGTTTGAGCCACGGACCGTTGTACGCCGCCAACGATCACGGTAAGGAATGGACATGCTCGACACAATCGAAATGCTCGAAGCCATCGGTAGCGACGCGTCGTTGCGCTATGCGTCCACGGTGGAGCTCACCAACGTGCTTGAGAAAGCGCAGGCAAGCGCGGCCTTCACGGCTGCTGTTGCAAGCGGCGACACCTCTCGCCTTGATCAAGAATTCGACGGACGGAAGATGTATGCGCCTCAGGCCGTCCAGACGTTCCTCGCGTCCGACCCGGATTGAATCGCATCGTCAAACCAAGACACGTCACATAAATTACGACTCGGCACGCCTCTCAGGCGAACCTACAATCACAGGAAGGAAGTGGAGACATGCTCGACACACTTGAAATGCTTGAAGCTATCGGCAGCGACGCCTCGTTGCGCTATGCGCCGACGGTGGATCTTGCGAGCGCACTCGAGAACGCCAAGGCAATCGAAGCACTAACGGAAGCCGTTGTGTCGGGCGACATCACCCGCCTTCGCCAAGACTTTGGCGGCTCGCAGATGCATGCGCCGCAGATTTCCCAGAGCTTTTTTGACCGACCCTAACTGTAGCGTCTAGTTAGTGATCGATCTACCGCCAGAAATGACTACGTCAACCACAGGAAAGGAAGCGACATGTTGGATACGATCGAAATGCTCGAAGTCATTGGTAGCGATGCCTCGCTGCGTTACGCCTCGGCCGTTGAACTCACGAACGCGCTCGAACAGGCTGAAGCCACGGAGGCACTAACCGCCGCCGTCGCATCGGGTGATTCCACCCACTTGCTGCGGGAACTAGGTAGCAAGCGCATGTACTTGCCGCAAGTCATCCAGAGTTATTCGTAGTCGAATTTGAACCGCCGCTCTCAATCAGGCTCGCGCGACCGAGGCCCTTAGTTCGGCCGTCGCGCACGGCGACGCTTCGTACCTGGCGCGGGAACTTGGCAACAATCGCATGTATCTCCCACACGCCATCCAGACCTTCTCTCAATCATCGACCATGATCGCGAGGCAGGAGGCGCATTCGGTGTCACTGATGCATTTGCAAGCTCCCACGCCCCCTGACAACCATAGGAAGTGACATATGTTGGACACAATCGAAATACTGGAAGCTATCGGCCGCGACGCCTCGTTACGTCACGCATCCAAGGCGAAGCTCGCCGACGTGCTCTCGAATGCCCATGCCTCTGAAGCCCTTGCTTCGGCCGTCAAGTACGGCGATGCCTCCCATCTGGCGCGGGAATTCGGCACCGCCGCAAATTTCGTGCCGCAGGCCATCCAGACCTTCTTCGCGCCGGGCTAACCCCCCCCGCCCCCGGCGCTACCGTTTGCCATCGCCGCTGAGAAGGGGCTGGAGCCACTGATAGGCGTCCGAACTGCCGCGCGGAAGGCTACTATCACCGGGTGAGCGCGGCCAGCCGCCCGGGCGCCTCGGGTCGGATCCTTGAGTTGCCATGGGCGGCTCAAGAAATCCGCGGTGCTGCCGTCATCGTTTTTGATGCAACCACGCAAACAGGGGACCACATGTCAGACACGATCGAACTACTCGAGGCCATCGGCCGCGACGCTTCCCTCCGCCACGCCTCGTCGGAGCACCTGGCAAACGTGCTCCAGGAGTCGCAGGCTTCTGCGGGCCTGACGGCCGCGGTAGCGTCTGGTGACAGCTCACTGCTGTCCGAAGAGCTGGGACACAAGCACATGGATCTTCCGCAGATTGTCCAGGTACCTGGGCACGACGAGGATGACATGGAGTCAGGTGACGGCGACTCGTCAGACAAACCGTCGAAGCCCGATGACGGAAAGCAGCCGTCTGAAGAATCGACCAAGTAGGAATGGCTCGGCTGCTGAGCCGCATTTGGCCGGGGGTCGCTATGGCGGCCCTGGCCTTTTGCGCGATCACGCAGCCCTCGTTTGCCTCCGCGACCGACCATGCCGGATTCCTGGACGAGACGGAAAGCCTGCGAACCAAGGACCACCCACAGTACGTCCAGCGACTTGCGCAGCTGCATCAGGAGGCCAGCAGCCTGACCACCTCCGAGCAATGGCATTTGCGCTATCTCGATGCGTGGGAGGCCATGTTCGAGGGCGAGTACACCAAGTCTGAAAGCCAATTCAACGAAATCATCGACCATTCTGGTGACCCCGTATTGGCGGCAAAGTCGTCGGCTCTTCTCCTGAATAACCTTGCGATCAATCGGCGCTACGAAGAGGCCTTCGCGCTCGCAAATCGGCTAACGACATCATTGCCCGTGGCGACGGATTCGCTAGCTCGATCAATGCTCGTTTCGAACCTCTCGCAAATGTTCAACATGGCCGGCCAAACGGATCTCGCGATCAAGTACGCGGACATGGCCGAGAACTCGATCCCGGCCGGGGAGACCGACTGCCATCCGGCCCTGATCAAGGCAGCTGCGCTATACAACGGAAAGCGCCTGACCTCGTCCAGCCGTGATCTTCAGAGGGCCGTGGATACATGCGTTGCAGCACGAGAATCAGTCGGCACTAATAGCGCCCTACTCCTGATGGGGAGCCTTTTCCTTGACGAAGGTCAGCCATCGAAGACCATGGCGCTCCTTGACCGCATCGGTCCCAGCCTACGCATCAACCACTACTCTCCACACGATCAATCGGCGCAGCTTCAACGAGCGCAAGCTTATGCAAAGCTGGGCAACGACGAAGAAGCCAGGAAAGCTGCTCTGGCCGTGTTAGCAATGAATGGACCCGACGACATCAGCGAATGGCTTAAAGAAGCCTACGATGTCCTCTATCGCGTGGAGAAGCGGCAGGGAAATACCGCCGCGGCACTCTCGTACTACGAGCATTTCGTTGCGCAGGACAAGGGCTACCTCAATGACATCAGTGTCAGGAGTCTCGCCTATGAAGTAAGCCAGCAGCATCAGATGGTGCAGAATCTCGCAACAGAGAGCCTGAGTAAGCAGAATCGCATCCTTCGCTTGCAGCAATCGCTCGATGCCAACACCGTTTCGACGGGCCGTCTGTATATCGCCCTCCTCCTGGTCAGTCTTGCATCGATCGCCCTCCTGCTTTTCCGCGTTAAGCGATCTCAGCTCCGCTTCAAGCGAATGTCCACGCTAGACGGCCTCACCGGCATCCTCAACCATCAACACTTCATGAGCGAGGCCGAGCGTATCCTGCGGGTTCAGGAGAAGAAGCTCGGTAGTGCCTGCCTTATCTCCATTGATCTCGATCACTTCAAGCAGGTCAACGACACGTATGGCCACGCCATGGGCGACATCGTGCTTCAGCACACAGTGGCAGTCCTTCAGGATGAGCTCCGACCGATCCATATCTTCGCTCGCCTCGGTGGCGAGGAGTTCGGCATCCTCCTCGTAGGATGCACGAGCAGTCAGGCCATGGCGACAGCACAGCGACTTTGCGTCGCTATCGAAGGATCTCCCGTCGAAGATGACGGCCGTGTGGTGTCGCTCTCGGTCAGTGTGGGCGTTGCGTCCACGGATCGCTGCGGCTTCGAGCTGTCACGCCTCTGCCGCGAGGCAGACGCCGCCCTCTACCGCGCCAAGCGCGCCGGCCGCAACCGCGTCGTGGCCGATACCGACACCGAAAACGACACCCTCAGCGCCGCCTGAATCGCGCTACAGCTTGCTGTGCTCCACCTGCCGCTCGCGCTGCATCAACGTCCACTCCGCATGCTCCGTCAGAGCCGCATCCCCCAATGACAGGAGGATCGAACGCTGTTGCGCCGGGTCTTGCGTGCGATCGAGTGCCGCCCGCGCGCTGGCGAATATCCGCTGCATGAAGCGGTACTGGCGGATCAGTTCGCGATCGGCTTTGCGGTAGGAATAGGCATCGCGTACAGCGGCGATGATCGACAGCACGGCCATGATCGTGACCAGGGTCACCTTGGCTTCCTCGCCCAGCTTCAGCGCGAACACGGCGAGGAACACGCTGATGGTGATACCGCCCCACAAACTCACGCGACCGATCGTCTCGGTGATGTGATGCACGCCGCTGCGTTCGGCACTCTTGCGTTCGTAATAATTCAGCTGGCCCGACTTACCGGACTCGCCGACCCACTCGGCGATGACCTCGGCGAGTGCCGCGTCGGTCGGCGCTTCCGGATGCGTCGATGGATAGAGACTGGCGGCGCGCATCACGTTGCGGATCCAGCCGAGCTCGATGTTCTGCTTTTGCAGGAAGTTGTCGTGCGCGAATTCGTGATCCGCACTGGCGACGATGCCGGCGCGGCGCCAGCATGACTGAATGCGCAAGCCTTCCGCGAGCGCGCGGTAATCGAGGTATTTGCGGTGCCATCCGCGACGATGCGCGAGCAGGGCCACGATCCCGCCCGTCCCGAACATGGCGAGGAACAGGTAGATCAGGAAGTTGTTGCCCGGCAGGTGCGCGTAGAAGGTGAAGGCGATCCCCATGAGGCCGGCCAGCGTATAGGTGAGGCGCATGGCCATGATGACGCGGCGTCGGAAGTGCACAGCGAGCCAGTCCGCGGCGTGAAACAGTCGGTCGATCTCCGCGGTTGCGCCGGTCGGCGAGCCGGCCATCTCGCGCGGTGCTTCGTCGATGGTCTCGGCATGCCGGGCGCATTCGCTGTTGAACTCGGCCATGCGCGAGAACATCAGCCGGAAGTCGTCGGGCAGCGTTGCCTGGAACGCCATGTTCTCGGCGCTGCGCCAGCCGGCCTGAAGCGGTTGGAGACCACTCGCCGGCCCGTCGTCGTCGCGCGAGCAGACGATGTGATACAGCAGACTCTCATCGCTCCCCGTCAGCACGTGTCGTGAATGCGGATGTCGCAACACCAGGCCCGGGGGTGCACCGGTGAGGTGGTAATGCACGATCTGCGCGGTGCCGCCCAGCCCCGCGGCTTCATTGCCGTCCCAGATCGTGAGCAGGACGTGGCAATGACTGGCGATGTAGACACCCGCCTTGGCGTACTGACGGTCTCGTGCGGCACCGTGCGAACCGATCACGTGATGTGGCTGCTCCATCAAGCGGGGCAGCAGTACGACCTCGGCACGACTGCACAGTGCTTCGAAATTGGCGCGAACGGCGGGTGTGGAGAAGTCCTCGACGTACAAGGCGCGCGGTAACGGCAGCGGCGCAATCAAGCGTGCGCCAACAGCCAACGCCTCCTCGGCGATCAGTTGATCGCCACCCTCGGCCAATGCCGAAAGCAACACCAGCGGCAACCCGGGAAACTCGGCCCGCACCTGGGTGAAGAAAGCACGCACACGCTGCCGGATCGGCTCGATTTCATCGGCGGGAATATCACGATGACTGGTCACGCCGATCACCAGCGGTGTCATCGCGGGTTTTACGTGCACAGACCCTCCAGGCGGCGGCCGTTGCCGGTCACCGCCGCGGGAACCGATCGGGTTCCTGCCGCCTGGATCGGTGCGTTGTCGCATGGGCCTAGGTGTTCTTGATGCCCGGGCTGGTGGTCACCCTCGACGGGCCACCGCCACGCTCTTCGTCGGCATCACGCTCACGTGCGTTCTCGTTCTCTTCGTCGAGGGGGTCGTTCGGTTGGTCCTGGTCTTGTTGGTTACCTAGCTTGGACATGACGTTCTCCCGATGGATGGGTGGTGATGGCGGACGGTCGTGTTACTCCTTCTCTTGCAGTGGCCCGCCGCCGGTGGCCACGAGTAGTTCGTGCTGGAACGCCTGGTTGACCGGGTAGTCGATACCCTCCCGGCGAAGCACGCGCAGCAGGCCCGCGTCGCGGTAACCGCTGGCCCAGAGGCGTTGGATGATCGGCGTGGCGTCCGGCTTGCGCGCCAGCGACAACAGCGCTTCGACCCGCAGGGCCTGCAGACGGGGATCGCCCTGGCCACTCTTCGCGGCCTGCACGCTGTCCAGCGCTTCGGTGCGCAGTTGCCGGGCCACCTGCGCATCCGTCGTAACGGCCGCCAGTGAGAGCCTTGCGACGATGCCGGCGAGCAGTGTCGAGCGATCGTCGGGCAGCTTGGCCATCAACGGACGGAGCGCCTGCAGCGCGGCGGTCGCATGTTCGTGGGCGTCGTCCTGCTGACCGGCCTCGCGCCCTTGCGCCGACTGCTCCACCAGGGCTTCCGCATACTCCCGCTGCCACGCCGCGTTGTCGGGATCGTGCCTGGCCAGTCCGGCGAAGATCGGAAGCGCCCGTGCGATCAGCGCCGTCGCTTCCGGCAGATCACCGCTGAGACGGCGCAAGCGGGCCAGTTGCGTGGCATACAAGGCCGCGTGTTCCTGGAAGTCGGTGTTGCTGGGGTCGAGGGTGCCCAGGTCCGTCGCCATGTCGACCGCTTGCTGCAATCGTGCCATGCCGGCAACGGTGTCACCCGTGAGGGCCTGGGTGCGCCCGAGGATGGCGCGGACGGTGAGCAGGTTGTCGCGTCGACTCATGTTTTTGGGCTCCGCCGCCGCGAGGCCCGATTGGATGCGCTCGTCCGCGCTGTACTGGGCAACGGCTTCCGCGAGGTCACCGCGCATGAGGGCGAGCTTGCCAAGATTGTTGTGCGCCGAGCCCAGGTACTCGACCCAGTCCGCGTTATGCGGCTGACCAATGACGAGATCCTCCATCTGGGCGAGCATGTGACGGTACTGGGCTGCCGCCTGATCCAGTTCGCCGCGCGCTTCCATGACATGACCGACGTTGTTGTCGAGCGTGGCGCGCTGGAAGGCCAGCTGCGTATTGCCCGGCGCGTGCACCGCGGCGCGTTGCAAGGTCGCTTGACCACGTGCGAAGCTTCGCTGTGCGTCATCGAGCTCGCCCTGTCGCCACTGGGTCATGCCGACGTAAGCCCAGACATCCGCCAGGGCCAGTTGCCGATCGATATTCGTTGGCGCGGCATCGGCCAAGCGCGTGGCGACCGCCAGCGCCGCCCGGTACGACGCCATGGCGGCGGCCAGTTGCCCCTGGTCGAGGCGTACGCTGCCGATCTTCTCCAGCGCCGCGGCGCGCTGCTCCAGGGCCCGGTCGGTCACCTCGTCGAGAGGCTGGGCCTGGAAGTACTTCATGGCCTGGTCGTCCACGGCTTCCATGATGTCCAGGCGCGACACCTGGGCCAGTTTGTCGTTGAGGTCGCCGAGCATGAAGCTGACCAGATCCTCCGCCTCCTTCTGGCGACGCTCGGCCACATGACTCGCGACCACCGCCGCGTGGCGTGAGATGAAGGCGCTGATCGCGAGCGTCGTGGTCACGGCCATCACGCACAGGGCGACCGCGGCGAGCACGGTGGCGCGACGCATCCGCCGATGCAGCTCGCGTTGCTTCAGGTCATCGAAGCCGACTCCGAGCATGCCGGCGACGAGCTTGACGATGGCGTTGAGCTTGCTGTCGCTGCCCTGCCGGATATCTGCGGCAATCGGCTCGATGGGCTCGCTGCCAAGCTCGCCGCCCGCCCCCCAGCGATAGCGCAGGGCCGGCACGAAGCATTCTTCGGCTTCGCGCCCCGGCATGGCGGTGGCGTTCGGCTCGCCGCCGACGATCAGGCAGAAGATCCGATCCTCGCCACCGAGGCGCTTGTACGAGAGCACTTCCTCGTTGACCCAACGCGATGCGGCCGCCTGCGGCGAGCAGACCACCAGCAGGCAGGCGGACTGCGCCAGGGCCACATTGACGGTGCGACCGAGGTCGCCCGCGCTGGCCAGCTCCTCGCGGTCACGGAAGACGGGTGAGAGGCGACGGGGAACGACACCCATCGCCGTGGACTGGCCGACGAGGCGCGCGGGAATGGCGAAGGTTTCGAGGGCGCGATGTAACCAAGCCGCCGGGGTCTTGTCCTGGTGGCTGTAGCTGATGAAGGCGCGGTACCGGTAGTCCGGCCCCATGAAACCTTCGGTCGACACGCGTCATACCCCGCAGGTCGTGACCCGCCTGCCCCAGCGGCCCGAAGGCACACGCTAGCACCGAAATGTGACGCAGCGCACGTTTTCACGTTATTTGCACAGGGCGACCCTGGCCGCTTTGCCCCCGGTCTTCACGCAGCACCATCCGCCAAAAGCCCACCAAACCCTGCTATCCGGCCCCCTGTCCGCATCTGACACTCAGGCTGCCGTTGCATCCTCGCCACGGCCCGCAGTGGGGAAAAGCAACATGCCTGGCATACGACTCATCTATCCGGTGGCCTGCGCCCTGGTCCTGGCCGCCTGCAGCGGACACGGTGCCGCGCCCGCGGCGGGCCCGGCCGAGGTCGACGTGGCCACGGTGGTCTACAAGCCGGTCACCGACTGGCAGAGCTACTCCGGCCGCCTCCAGGCGATCGATCACGTGGACATTCGCGCCCAGGTGCCCGGCACGATCATGGCCGTCTATTTCAAGGACGGCCAGATGGTGAAGAAGGGCGAGCCGCTCTTCCTGATCGACCCGCGCACCTACACCGCCGCCGTGGACCGCGCCGCCGCGCAGCTCGCCGCCGCGCACGCCCATGAGAAGTTCACCTCGGCGGATTCCCAGCGCGCGCAGAAACTCCTGCAGGGCAATGCGATCTCCCGGCGCGACTTCGACGACCGTTCGAACGCCGCCCTGGTGGCGACGGCGGACGTGAAGGCGGCCGAGGCCGCGCTCGAGGACGCCAGGGTCAACCTCGGTTACACGAAGATCGTCGCACCGGTCGATGGACGCATGTCGCGCGCCGAACAGACCGTCGGCAATATCGTCGCGGCCGGCTTCAGTTCACCGGCACTGACCACCCTCGTCTCGATGAATCCGATCTACGCCGGCTTCGACGTGGACGAGCAGACCTACCTCAAATACCTGAGCCAGGCCGCGGACCACGACGTCGCCGTGCGACTCGGCCTGGCCAACGAGACCGGCTTCTCGCGTACCGGCAAGATCGCCTCGGTCGACAACCAGCTCAACAGCACCACCGGCACGATTCGCGTGCGTGCCTCCTTCGACAACGCCGACGGCGTACTGCTGCCCGGCATGTTCGCCCGCGTCGCGGTCGGCGGCGGCTCGGCGCATCCGGCCATCCTGATAGACGACCGGGCGATATCCACGGACCAGGCGAAGAAGTACGTCCTGGTGCTCGACGACAAGGACCATGCGCAGTACCGCGAGATATTCCCCGGGCTGATGGTCGATGGCCTGCGCGTCGTGGACTCCGGGCTCAAGCCCGGCGAGCGCATCGTGGTGAACGGCCTCCAGCGCGTGCATCCGGGTGACCCGGTACACGCCAAGGTCGTCCCGATGGCCGGCGAGGACACCGTGGCGAGTAGCCCCTGATGAATATCTCCCGCTTCTTCATCGACCGGCCCATCTTTGCCGGGGTGCTATCGACGCTGATCCTCCTGGCCGGCGTGATCGCCATGTTCCAGCTGCCCATTTCCGAGTACCCGGAAGTGGTGCCGCCGTCAGTCGTCGTCTACGCGTCGTACCCGGGCGCCAACCCCAAGGTCATCGCCGATACCGTCGCCGCGCCGCTGGAAGAACAGATCAACGGCGTGGAAGGCATGCTGTACATGCAGTCCCAGGCCAGCAGCGACGGCAACATGGCGCTGACGGTCACCTTCCGCCTCGGCATCGATCCGGACAAGGCCCAGCAGCTGGTGCAGAACCGCGTGTCGCAGGCCCTCCCGCGCCTGCCGCCGGATGTGCAGCTACTCGGCGTCACGACGATCAAGTCCTCACCCACGCTGACCCTCGTGGTGCACCTGATCTCGCCCGATGCGCGCTACGACCAGACCTACCTGCGCAACTACGCCCTGATCAACGTGAAGGAGCGTCTGGAACGCCTGAGCGGTATCGGCCAGGTGGTGCTCAAAGGCTCGGGCGACTACGCGATGCGCATCTGGCTGGACCCGAAGAAGCTGGCCGAACGAAGTCTCACCGCCTCCGATGTCGTCGCCGCGATACGGGAGCAGAACGTGCAGGTCGCCGCCGGCGTCATCGGTGGGTCGCCCATGGTCGGTGCCGTGCCCCTGCAGCTGAGCATCAACGCCAAGGGACGGCTGCAGACCGAGCAGGAGTTCGGCGACATCGTGCTCAAGAGCGCCAACGGCGCACTGACTCACATTCGCGACGTGGCGCGCGTGGAGCTCGGCGCGGCCGAATTCGGCTCGCGTGCCCTGCTCGACAATAAGCAGGCCGTGGCGATGTGGATCTTCCAGCTGCCCGGCGCGAACTCGCTACAGTTGTCCGAAGACGTGCGCGCGGCGATGAAGGACTTGCAGAAGGACATGCCGCCGGGCGTCGAATACAGCATCGTCTACGACCCGACCACCTTCGTTCGCTCCAGTATCGAGGCGGTGATCCATACCCTGATCGAGGCGATCTGCCTCGTCGTGCTGGTGGTGATCCTGTTCCTGCAGACCTGGCGTGCCTCGCTCATTCCCTTGCTTGCCGTCCCGGTCTCGATCATTGGTACGTTCTCGTTGTTGTTGTTACTGGGTTACTCGATCAACGCCTTGTCCCTGTTCGGCATGGTGCTGGCCATCGGCATCGTGGTCGACGATGCGATCGTGGTGGTGGAGAACGTCGAACGAAACATCGAGTCCGGCTTGTCGGCGCGCGAGGCGACCTACCAGGCCATGAGCGAGGTGAGTGGGCCGATCATCGCGATCGCACTCACGCTGGTCGCCGTGTTCGTGCCGCTGGCTTTCATGTCCGGCCTCACCGGCCAGTTCTACAAGCAATTCGCCATGACCATCGCGATCTCGACGGTGATCTCGGCATTCAATTCGCTGACGCTTTCGCCAGCACTCGCGGCCTTGCTGCTGAAGGGCCACGACGAACCGAAGGACTGGCTGGCCCGCGTGATGGATCGCGGACTGGGTGGCTTCTTCCGCGTGTTCAACAAGGGCTTCCATCGCGCGTCGGAGGGATACGGTCACGGGGTGACCCGGGTCATCGCACACAAGGGCAGCATGCTCATTCTTTACGTGGTGCTGCTCGGTGGCGCTGTGTTGATGGGCCGCATCGTGCCCGGGGGGTTCGTGCCGGCACAGGACAAGGAATACGTCATCGCCATCGCGCAGTTGCCCAACGGTGCCTCGCTGGATCGTTCCGAAGCGATCACCCGCCAGATGGGTGAGATCGGCATGAAGCAGCCCGGCGTAGACCACGCGGTCCAGCATCCCGGCTTGTCGATCAACGGCTTCGTTAACTCGTCCAGCTCGGTGGTGATGTTTCTCGCCCTGAAGCCGTTCGCCGATCGCCACGGTGCAGGTGAGTCCGCGGGCGCGATCGCGATGGCCTTGAACCAGAAGTACGCCGCGATCAAGGGCGCATATATCGCGGTCTTCCCGCCACCGCCCGTGCTCGGTCTCGGCACCCTGGGTGGTTTCAAGTTCCAGATCGAGGATCGTGGCGCGCAGGGATATACCGCGCTCAACGATGCCGTGAAGGCCTTCCTCGCCAAGGCGGCGAAGGCGCCGGAGCTTGGGCCCACCTTCACCAACTACCAGATCGACGTGCCGCAGCTGAAGGTGGACCTGGATCGCGATAACGCCAAGCAACTCGGCGTCGCAGTGACCGACGTCTTCAACACCATGCAGGTCTTCCTCGGCTCGCAGTACGTCAACGACTTCAACCGCTTCGGTCGTGTGTTCCAGGTGCGAGTTCAGGCCGATGCGCCGTTCCGTGCCCATCCCGACGACATCGGCCTGTTGAAGACACGCAACGCGGATGGCCAGATGATTCCGTTGGCGTCGCTGGTGAAAGTCTCGACCACCTTCGGCCCCGAGTCGGTGGTGCGCTACAACGGCTACACGGCCGCCGATATCAATGGCGGCCCTGCTCCGGGATTCTCGTCGGGTCAGGCCCAGGCCGCCGTCGAGCGCGTCGCCGCCGAGACGCTGCCGCGTGGGTTCAAGCTCGAGTGGACGGATCTCACCTACCAGCAAATCATCGCCGGCAACGCGTCACTGGTGGTTTTCCCGGTGAGCCTGTTGCTGGTTTACCTCACGCTGGCCGCGCTCTACGAGAGTCTGACGTTACCGCTGGCGGTGATCCTGATCGTGCCCATGAGCCTGCTCTGCGCGCTGATCGGCGTGTGGCTGGATCGCGGTGACAACAACATCTTCACCCAGGTGGGCCTGATGGTGCTGGTCGGCCTGGCGTCGAAGAACGCGATCCTGATCGTGGAGTTCGCCCGAGAACTGGAGATACAGGGCCGCTCGATCATCGACGCCGCCATCGAGGCGAGCCGCCTGCGTCTACGCCCGATCCTGATGACATCGATCGCTTTCATCATGGGCGTGCTGCCGCTGGTGCTGTCGTCGGGTGCGGGCTCGGAGATGCGGCATGCCATGGGCATCGCCGTGTTCTTCGGCATGCTCGGCGTGACCTTGTTCGGCCTGATGCTGACGCCGGTGTTCTACGTGATCCTGCGCCATCTCTCCGGTGGTCATCGTCTCGAAGACAAGCACGGCAAGAACGGGCGTGTCATCGGCATCGAAGACGCCGGTCCGGGGAGTCCGACATGAAAACCATGCCAGGGTGGATTTACTGTGGCTTGTTGGTCGTCGGTGTGAGCGGGTGCTCGCTAGCCCCGAAGTACAACGTGCCGCCCGCCGCGGAATCGCCCGCGTTCAAGGAAACCCTGAGTCCCGCCGAAGCAGGGACCTGGCAGACTGCCGTGCCCGCTGAGGATGCGGCGCGCGGGGAATGGTGGAAGGTGTTCAAGGACAGCCAGCTGGATGACCTGGAAAACCAGGCGTTGGCCGCCAACCAGAACCTCGCCGCGGCCGCGGCGCGCGTGCAGGAAGCGCGTGCGATCGAGGGCGTCACTGGCGCCGCGCGCTTCCCGAATCTCTCCGCCGGTTTCGGTCCGTCGCGCCAGCAGAATTCCCCCGACTCGCTCGGCGTGCCAGCCGGAGGTCCCCGCCCAGAGGCGCAGACGGTGTGGCGGGCGCAGGCGAATATCTCTTACGAGGTGGACCTGTTCGGCCGTGTCGCATCGTCGGTCCACGCCGCCCATGCGGATACGCAGCAAAGCGAAGCCTTGTTCCGCTCGGTGCAACTGGCCTTGCAGGCCGATGTGGCGCAGAACTATTTCAACCTTCGCGAGCTCGACGCGGAACTCGCCGTCTACCACCGCGCCGTCGAGCTGCGCACCGAAGCCCTGACCTTCGTACAACACCGCGCGGACGCCGGCGAAGTGAGCGATCTCGAACTGGCCCAGGCTAAGGCGGAGCTGGCCTCGGCCACGTCGGATGCGATGACCGTGGAGCGTCAGCGTGCCGCCTCCGAACATGCCCTGGCCGTCCTGTTGGGCAAGGCGCCGTCGGAGTTCTCGGTGGCACCCCGCCCGCTCGACCCGGTGGTGATCCATATTCCGCCGGGCATGCCTTCCTCGCTGTTGGAACGCCGGCCCGACATCGCCGCCGCCGAACGGGCGATGGCGGCCGAGAACGCGCGCATCGGCATCGCTCGCGCGGCGTACTTTCCGTCGATCGTGCTCACCGGCACCGGTGGCTACGAGTCGTCCGCGTTCAGCGATCTGTTCAAGTGGTCGAGTCGCAGCTTCCTGCTCGGCCCGCTGGTCGGCACGGCGGCGACCCTGCCGATCTTCGACGGCGGCGTGCGCAAGGGCAACCTGGCCAACGCCAAGGCACGCTACGAAGAGAACGTGGCGAAGTATCGCCAGCAAGTCCTCGTGGCGTTCCAGGAAGTCGAAGACAACCTGGCCAACCTGCGCATTCTCGAGAACCAGACACGCGTGCAGGGCGATGAGGTGGCCGCTTCATCGCGCGCCGCCGAGCTGTCGAAGGTTCAGTACGAGGATGGCTCCGTGGCCTATCTCAACGTCATCGATACGGAGCGCGTCGTGCTCCAGGCGCGCCTGACCGCGGTGCGCTTGCGTGGCATCCAGGCCACCTCGACCGTCAACCTGATTCGCGCCCTGGGTGGCGGCTGGGGTGAGGACCCGGCAAACGCATCGCCCGCGACCGATTGATGCGGCGCGGCATGCCATTCACTCCGATGATGTCCGTCCTATAATCAGCGCATCCGCCTCAGGAGACCGCCACCATGGCTGCAACGACGTTGGGTGCGATGCTTCGAATCACCGAGAGATGCGCCAAGGCCGACTGCCTGCGCGACCTCGAGCAACAGGCCAACCTGCAAGGACCGTGTGCCGAAAAGGACCTGCGCCTCGTGCAGGAATTCCTCGACATGGCGAAGACGCAGTTCACCACGCGTATCCTCGCCGGTGCCGAGGTGACGCCGGTGCAGTTGGGCGCCGGCCAGAACACCACGGTCGCGTTGATCCTGCAGACCTTCCGCTGGGCACCGGACTACGACATCCGCAATCCCGCGCATCCGTACAACGCGGCGTGGAAACCCTTCGTCACCTGGTGCGAGGAGAACGACCTCGAGCCCGTGCTACGCAAGTATCACGACGCCAAGGGCAAGGAGCACTGGTACACCCTCAGCGTGCGCTCTGCCCCGGAACACGTGGAACAACAGGCAGCGGCCGCCGCGTCCTGACGAGCCGCCTTTCGTTTCGGAAAAAGCCGTGGGATTCGGAAAGGCATCCGGAGAGCCGGCGGCCACCATGAGGTGCATGGCGATCCGTCGACGCCTCAATGGGGAGCACCACCGATGTATGCGATCGTCGTTTCGCTGGTCGTGCTCCTGCTTGCCTGCGGCAGCCTGTACCTGGGTGGCTGGATAGCCCGGCACATGCCGGAGGATCACCTCGTTTACGAGGCGCAGAAGGCGGCGCAATTCGGCATCAGCATGATGGCCACGCTGGCCGCCCTGGTGCTGGGCTTCACGGTCACCTCGGCGCGGGCGACCTTCGATCGCGCTAATGACGACATCGTCGGCGTCTCCACGTCGATCCTCCTTCTCGATCGCGCGCTTTCCGGCTACGGCCCGGAGACGGCGCAGATCCGTACGGACGTCCGCGCCTTTCTCGCCCATGCCACGGAGCGTGTCTCCCCGAGTGGGGAGATGGAAAAGGTGGTGTTCCGCCTGCCGCATACGAGCTTGAGCTTGATCACCCAGTTGCAGACCTCGATCCTCACCCTGCAACCGGATACGGATGCCAAGTGGTGGTTCCAACGGCGCGCGCTCGACATCACCGCCGATCTCGGCAAGGAACGCATCCTGACGTCCGAGCACGAGCGATCGTCGGAGCCCACGTTTCTTCTTATCGTGGTCACGGCGTGGATCGTGCTGATCTTCATCGGCATGGGCACGTTCGCCATGCACAACGCGTCCGTTCGCCTCGTGCTGTTCTGTGCCGCGCTGGCGTTTTCCGGCTCGATCTTCCTGGTCATGGAACTGGAGGCGCCCTATACCGGCGTACTGCGCGTGTCCGGCGAACCGCTGCTCCAGGCTGCCACGGAACTCGCCCTGCCATGAAAGCCTTCTTGTCCGCCGCCTTCCTGCTCGTCGCGACAGGTGCCGCCTCGGACTCGTTCATCGTGCCGCAGGTGAAGTTTGGGCCGCCTGTCGTTGCGACGTATCACTGCCCTACCGGCAAGCCATTCACCGTGACTTACTGGAACGGCGACAACGGGCAGAGCTTCGCCCTGATGCCGATTGCCGGCAAACCGACGTTGCTGGTGAACACGCTCTCTGCCGATGGCGTGCGTTATGCCGCGGGGTCGATCGTGTGGTGGACGAAGGGGAGTAATGCGGATCTTTACGATGCGCGTGTGGATCCGGAGAAGCCGACGCTGGCGGGGTGTCGGTCGCGGTGAGAGGCTGTTTCTGTTTGGGACTGGGGCTAGCACCCTATCGCCGCTGAAGCGGCTCCCACATTCACAGTGAGAGCTGGCTTTACTGTGGAAGCTGGCTCTACTGTGGAAGCTGGCTCTACTGTGGGAGCCGGCTTTAATGTGGGAGCCGCTTCAGCGGCGATGCTTTACTCTTGGGTGATGAACATCACCCTCGACGAAATCCAGAACTTCATCGCCGTCGTCGATACCGGGTCGATCACCAAGGCGGCCCAGCAACTGGACCAGACCGTGTCCGCGGCGAGCCGCACGCTGGGCCGGCTGGAAGAGAAGCTGCAGACCACCCTCCTCCGCCGCACTACCCGCCGCATCGAACTGACGGACGAAGGCGAAGCCTTCCTCGAACGTGCGCGCGATATCGTCGCCGCCGTCGAGAACGCCGAGGAGCAGATGGCCACGCGGCGCAGCCGGCCCGCCGGTCGCCTTCGCGTCGACGCCGCATCACCCTTCATGTTGCACGTAGTCGTCCCCCTGATCGCCGGCTACCGCGAACGCTTCCCCGACGTCGACCTGGAGTTGCACAGCAGTGAGGGCTACATCGATCTGCTCGAACGACGAACGGATGTCGCACTACGCATCGGCCGGCTCAAGGATTCCACGCTCCACGCGCGTCCGATCGGCAGCAGTCGCCTCCGCTGCCTTGCCAGTCCCGCTTACCTGGAAGCACACGGCACACCTCGCAAGGTGGCCGAGCTGTCGAAGCACTCGCTGCTCGGTTTCACCGAACCCGATACACTCAACGACTGGCCGCTGATCGACGAGAAGAAGCAGCCCGTGCATATCAAGCCGACGATCGGCGCCTCCAGCGGCGAAACGCTGCGTCAGCTGGCGCTGGAAGGAAACGGCATCGTCTGCCTGTCCGATTTCATGACGCGTGAGGATCGCGAGACGGGGCGACTGGTGCAGGTGTTGCCCCGGCACACGATCGAGTTCCGTCAGCCGATCAATGCCGTGTACTACCGGAACACGGCGATCTCCGCGCGCATCGCCTCACTGGTGACCTACCTGGTGGAAGCGATCGGCGAAAACGGCTTCGACCACTAAGTCGGCGCGTCGGCAACGCCACGCCGACGCATCGTCGGGGAACGACCGGTCACCCGTTTGAACGCGTGGCTGAAGGCACTTTCCGAGGCATAGCCCAGGGACTCGGCCAGTCTTGCCAGCGGCACCCGACCCTCAGCCAGCGTGCGCTGAGCCAGTCGCATGCGCCACTCGGTGAGGTAGCGCATCGGCGCAATGCCCGCGACCTTGTTGAAGTAAGCGGCGAAGCCCGCCCGCGACATGGACGAGGCCGACGCCAGTTCGTTGAGCGTCCATGCCCGCGCGGGATCGGCGTGCATCATCCGCAGCACCGGTGCCAGTCGCGCATCGTTCAACGCGCGTAACCAGCCGGCCGGCATGCCTTCGGCGCTCGCCATGTACACGCGCAATACGTGCACGAACATCAGCTGGATCAGCTGCGCGGAGGCCGCCGACTGTCCTGGCCGTTGGTTTTCCCGCTCCTGCAGCAACTGCCCCAACAGCCAGCGGATCGGTTCTGCCTCCGGGGAGTCGCCACGCACGTGCACGAAAGGTGGCAGCACGTCACGCAGCAGCCGTTCGCTCTCCTGTCCCAGTTCGACCATGCCACCGATGAGGAAGAAGTCGTCGCCCTTGCCGACGTGGGTCACTGCATCGCTGTTGGCGGCGCGGACGTCGGCGAGCCAGACAGGTGGAACATCGACGTCGCTGCACAGGCGCGCGGGTCGCGGGGCGATGCGTAACAGCACGTCGCCCTGCACGAGGCGAAACGGCGCGGTGTCCTCATCGCTCACGTGCCAGCAACCGCCACGCACGACGCCCCAGAACTTGATCTGTTCGGCACCAGGAAAGGCCACGGCCCAATCGCCGCCCGCCACCAGGCCGCCTGCGACGACAGCGCGTGCGTCAAGCAACTGGAGGAAATCGGAGAGCGGATCGATGGGCATGACTGGATTTTCACGCATGAATGATGGACCCACAAGCATTCATCGTCTTTGGACGGCGGATTAGTCTGGTCACCTCCCCCACCGAGACCTCCACCATGCCCCAGCGCAACTGGCTTATCACCGGCGCCAACAGCGGCTTCGGCCGCCTCATGACCGAACAGCTCCTGGCGCGAGGCGACCAGGTAGCCTGCACCGTGCGCGATCCCGCCAGCATGACCGAGCTGAAGGCGCGCCACGGCGATCACCTTCTCGTGCACCGCCTCGACCTCACCGATTTCACGGCGATCCGGCCCGCGGTGGACGCCGCGTTCGCGGCGCTGGGACGTATCGACGTCGTCGTCAGTAACGCCGGTTACGGTCTGCTCGGCGCGGCGGAGGAAGCGACCGACGACCAGGTCATCCACCAATTGCAGACCAACCTCACCGGCTCGATCCAGCTGATTCGCAGCGCGCTCCCGTACCTGCGCAGACAGCACGGCGGGCGCATTCTCCAGCTGTCCACCGTCGGAGGCCAGGCGGCGTTCCCGGGCGGCTCGATGTATCACGCGGGCAAGTGGGGCATCGAAGGTTTCGTCGATGCCGTGGCGCAGGAAGTCGCCGTGTTCGGCATTGGTTGCACGCTGGTCGAGCCGGGCGGCGCAAGGACCAACTTTCGCTACGTGAACTCGCGTGTCGGACCGAAGATCGATGCCTACGATGCTTCGCCGTCACGCCACGTCAATCGCATGCTCGAAGAGGGCACTGCGGTGGCGATCGGCGATCCCGCGAAGATGGTCGCGCACATGATCGCGTCGGTAGATCAGAACCCGGCACCCCGACGCCTCGCCCTGGGTTCGGATGCTTATACGGTGATGCACAAGCAGCTCAGCGAACGCCTTGCTGCCCTGGAAGCCCAGCGGGACCTGGCCTTCTCGACGGACGGCTGACTCAGACGCCCGGCGGATTCGAATCTATCACCTGCACCTTGCCGCCCGTCGTTTCCGGCTGCACGCTTTCGTCGGTCGCCAACAGCACCGAACCCGGCGCCAGCAACGGCACGATCTTTTCCATGAACTCGCGCGGCACCGAGACGCGGTCGACCAGGGCTTCGTCCACGACTTTCCCCGCTTCGTCGCCGTGCCCGGGAATGCCGATGGTGATCCAGTTCGGCATTTGCAGACCGGCGCGCTGCGGCGCGTCGGGCATGTAGCCGGAAGCGACGATGAAGGCGTGCGTGCCGACCAGCGGGTCCTTGACCTCGACGCGGCTGCGACCGATTTCGATACCGTTGCGGAACACGATCACACGACTGTCGGCGACGCTGAGCACCATCGAGATGGGGCCGGTGGGCGACGCGTCCGGGTTCCAGCGATAGGGCACGCCATCGGCCAACGGTGCCAGCGGCAGATCGCTGCCGTTGCGCGGATCGATCGGGATGACGGCGCTGGGATGGACGACGGTGACCGGCGCCGTGCCCTCTTCGGCAACGACCACGGTCATGCCCATATTGGTCGCATCGAACAGCAGCCGCGCGAACTCGGTCGGCATGTGCACGCAGCCGTGCGATTCCGGATAGCCCGGCAAGCCGCCCGCATGCAGGGCTACGCCATCCCAGGTCAGGCGCTCCTGGTAGGGCATCGGCGCATCGTCGTACTTCTTGGAGTGGTGGTCCTTGTCCTTTTGCAGGATGGTGAACACACCGGTCGGGGTCTCATGGCCCTTCTTGCCCGTGCTAACCGTTGTCACGCCGATGAGGATGCCATTGCGATACGCATAGGCGCGTTGCTCGGTGATGCTGACGATCACCGCCATCGGGCCGGGCGAGGCACCGCGACCACCCCATATCCACTGTCCGGGCTTCAGGTCACCTGGACGTGTGTCGGCGGGGCTGGACGTTTTCGCGCCCCAGACCGGAATGGGATTGGCGGCGAACGACGCCGTGGAGAGCGACACGAGCAGTACGACGGCAGCGGCAACGCGTTTCATCCGGATCTCCGATGTTCCCCTTCGCGCAGAGCGTAAACCGGGAGCGGCCGCACGCGCGAGTATGGCGTTTGCGCATCCTACGGAGCGGGCAGCTCCTCCGCTTGCACGTCTTCGCCTTGCGGTTTGCGCCGGTGCCCTGCTTCGCCGGTGAGGATGCTCAGCATCGGACCACGTGCGCCGGGCACTTTGCCCAGCGGCCCGAAGAACACGTCGCGACACCAGCCGAGCAGGCTGCGATCGGACTGGAAAAGGGGCGTCAGCCAGCGACTCATGCGCTGGTAGATGCGCACGTGATTGTGCCGTTCGCGGCGGTACGCCGCGAGGGCGTCGTCGAGGGCATCGTGCTCGTCCAGGGCATCGGCAAGCGCAGCGGCGTCGAGCAGGGCCATGTTCACGCCCTGCCCCAGCTGGGGGCTCATGGCATGGGCCGCGTCACCGATCACGACGAGTCGATCGTGATGCGGCTGGCGCAAGACGACATCGCGATAGCGTGCGCGATTGAGCTGCTCGGAGTGTTCGAGATGGGCGATGTGCGGCGCCAGCTCCGGCCAGATACCCGCCACCGTCGTCTTCATCGCTGCGACGCCGCAGTCGTCGAAGGCCTCGACCGCTTCGCCGGGCAGGCTGAAGTAGAACGTCACCCAGCGGCCGTCGTGGCCGGGCCGGGTGCCCACCGGCAGCATACCGATCATGGCCCGCGTGCCCGCGTAACGCTGCAGCAGATGCGTGGGCGCGGCCCAGTCGTCGATGCGCAGCAAGCACCACACCGCGCCCCAGGGGTAGAGTTTTTCCCGGCTGACCTGGTTCTCACAGCGGGAGCGCAACACCGAGTGCGCTCCGTCGGCGGCGATGGTCAGGTCGAACGGACCGTACGACGTGCCGTCGTGGTCGATCACCGAGCGCGTGGCTGCGTCGTAGCCGGCGATATACACGCCTGTGCGGACCTGGGCGGCGTCGTGGTGCGCCTCCCGCAGCAGTTCGAACAGGGCGCCACGGGTCATGCCCAGCCCGAAGCAATCGGCGCGGCGGTCGCGGTAGCGCATGGCCATGACGGGGCGGCCACGGGGTGTCACGCCGTGCAGCTCGTCGATCCGTTGACCCAGGGCCAGGGCGCGGCCGGCGAGGCCAAGGCGCTCCAGCACGGCGATGCCGGTGGGTTGCAACAGGAAACCCGCCCCGACCGGCCCCAGGGTGGGGCTTTTCTCGAAAACGGTGACGTCATGTCCCTGGGCGGACAGCAGGATGGCACTTGCCTGCCCCGCCGTTCCGTAGCCTACGATGGCGACTTTCATCCGTGATCCTCCTCGTTGACGAAGGATAGCAAGACCGATCCAGCGCCGGCGTCCGCCGCGTGTCGAAATGCCCGCTTCCCGTTCGACGTCAAGAAGAAGCCCGTCTTCACGTTTCCGACCGAGGTGCATGCGATGCCATTGAAGTTCTACGCCCATCCGTTCTCGTCGTACTGCCAGAAGGCCCTCGTCGCCCTCTACGAGAACGGCACGCCCTTCGAGTGGAAGATGCTCTCGCCGGAACAACCGGAGAATTACGTGGAGTTCGCCGATCTCTGGCCGCTGCGACGGTTTCCCATCCTGGTCGACGGCAAGCGCACGATCACCGAGGCCAGCACCATCATCGAGTACCTCGGCCTTTACCACCCGGGCCCCGCCCCCATGCTGCCGGACGACCGCAAGGCAGCGCTGGAGGTACGCGCCATGGACCGTTTCTTCGACAACTACATCTCGACGCCCCAGCAGCGGATCGTCTTCGATGTCGTCCGGCCAGGCGGGCAACGCGACCCCTGCGGCGTGACCGAGTGCCGGCAGATGCTCGATACCGCGTATGCATGGCTGGACAAGGTCATGGCGGACCGCCAATGGGCCGCCGGCGAGGACTTCAGCCTGGCCGACTGCGGCGCCGCCCCGTTCCTGTTTTATGCCGACTGGACCCACCCGATCCCCGATGCGTTCACCCATGTGCACGCGTACCGACGACGCCTGCTTGCGCGCCCCTCGTTCGCCCGCGCCGTCGACGAGGCTCGCCCCTACCGTTCGTTGTTTCCTCTCGGCGCACCCGACCGCGACTGATCCAGGAGAGCACGCATGAGCAGCCAACCGCTTATCCCCGCCAGCGAACTAGCGAGCCGCAACCCCGTCCGCATGCCGAACGAGAGCGCCGAGTACCGCCGCGCACGCAACGCGCTACTCGCCGAAGAGATCGAGCTGCGCCGACATATCGAGCGTGTCGCCGCGTTGCGCCGTGCGCTGCCACCGGGCGGCGAAGTGCGTGGCGATTACCGCTTCGAAGGTGTGAACGGCCCCGTCGACCTTGCCGGCCTGTTCGGCGACAAGCAAACCCTGGTCGTTTACAGCTACATGTTCGGGCCGCAGCGCGAACGACCCTGCCCGATGTGTACCTCGTTACTCAGCGCATGGGACGGTGAGGCGCGCGATATCGAACAAAACGTGGCCCTCGCCGTGGTGGCGCGTTCGCCGCTGGCGAAGCTGTTGGCCTTCAAGAAGGAGCGCGGCTGGCAGCACCTCCCGCTCTACACGGATCTCAACGGGGACTTCAGCCGCGATTACCACGCGATTGCCGACGACGGCAGCGACATTCCGGCGTTCAACGTGTTTACGCGTCGCGATGGAACGACCCGCTTGTTCTGGGCAGGAGAAATGGGCGATGAGTCATCGGATCCGGGACAGGACCCCCGGGGCGCACCGGACCTGATGCCGCTGTGGACGGTGCTCGATTCGACGCCGGAGGGGCGGAGAGCTACGTGGTATCCGAGTCTCGATTACCCCGGCTGATCAACAACAAGTCCATTCTGGACAATCCGTATCGCGACCGGGATGATCGGGCCATGGCCGACCTTCTTGCCCCCTACCTCCCCGTCGCCGACGCCATCGCCACGGTGTTCAAGCCGCACGCCGAGGTCGTGATCCACGATCTCGGTACCGGCACGATCCGACACATCGCCAATCGCCTCTCGCCGCGGAAAGCCGGTGACGACTCGCTGGCTGATCTGGACGATCTAGGCTCGCTCGCCGATGCCGTCATCGGCCCTTATCCGAAGACCAACGCGGACGGCCGCTCGCTCAAGTCCATCACGGCCGTCCTGCGCGATGGCCGTCGCAAGCCTATCGGCCTGCTTTGCATCAATGTCGACGTGAGCATGTTCGAAGCGATGCAGGCGATGTCGAAGGACTTCCTGCGCTTCGCCGACGACGCCCCGCGCCCCGCCGCGTTGTTCCGCAACGACTGGCGCGAGGAGGTCAACGATATCGTCGGCCAGTTCCTCGGTGACCGCGGCACCATGCTCGCCAGCATGAGCGTCGTCGACCGCGAGGCGCTGGTCACCTTGCTCGAAGAGCGCGGCCTGTTCGATGTACGCCACGCGGCGACCTACATCACGCAGCTACTCGGCCTCTCGCGCGCGACCTTGTACAAGACGCTCAAGGCCGTGCGCGAGGCGGGCTAGCCGTTTCATCAGGCGGCCTCACCCTCCAACACGAAATACGCCATCTCCTGTCGCAGGATTTCCGCGCTCTCGCGCATCGCGCGGCTGGCGGAGGCCGCCTGTTCCACCAGCACGGCGTTTTCCCGCGTGGTTTCGTCGATACCTTGGATAGCGCCGTTGACGCGCGCGATGTCATCGCTCTGGCCACGGGTAGCGTCCATCACCGAGCCGACCAGGCCGGACAACGCGTTGACCTGCTCGCCGATACCGGTGAGCACGACACCGGCGCGATCGACGGAGGCAGCGCCGGCCTCCACGGCTTGATCGCTATCGGCGATCAAGCCACGGATGTCCTTGGCCGCCGCCGCACAACGTTTGGCCAGCTCGCGCACTTCCGAGGCGACGACCGCGAAGCCACGACCATGCTCGCCGGCGCGTGCGGCTTCGACCGCCGCGTTGAGGGCAAGCAGGTTGGTCTGGAAGGCGAACTGGTCGACGGTGTCGAGCACTTCGGTCATGCGCTCGGTGTGACGGCGGATCTCGCGCATGTTGCCGATGGCGTCCATGGCGACGCGGTGCCCTTCGTCGGTCATCACGCGTGTCTGCGCCACGGCACGGTGCGCCGCGCTCGCATGGCTCAGTCCACCGGCGACGGCACCCGTCATGTCTTCCATCGAGGCCGATGTGGCACGAAGGTGCTCGGACTGGGTGCGCGTGCGGTCGTTCAGGGCATCGTTGCCGTGTTCGATGCCGCTGGCGGCATGGGCCACGTGGTCGGCGCGGTCGCGCACCTGCACGACGACGTTGCCGAGCTGCGCGTCCATGGCAGCCAGGGAGGTCAGCAGCACGCCGATCTCGTCGTTCCGTCCGATGTCGATGCGCGCGCCCAACGTGCCGCGCGCGATGTTCGCTGCCACCTCGGCCGCCTGGCGAAGGCGACGTCCCAGTGAGCGGATGATCGCGATGTCGACCACGCTGGCCAGGAGCAAGGCGATAGCGAGCAGGATGGCCGAGGTAATGCCGCCGCGGCGAATGTCAGCATGCTGTGCTTCCGCTTCGGCCTTGCCGCCGTCCAGGGCGAGCGTGAACAGGTTGGCGAAGTCGCTCTTCAGCGGCACCACGGCGGACTGCACATCGTTCGAGAGCTGCAGCTGGGCGAGATCGTACTGCTCGGCCTTGAGCAGCTCGATCACGTCGTCCACGGCCTTATCCGCTGCCTTGCGGTGTTCGGCGGCGAGGGTAACTCCCTTGCTCTGCGCCTTGCCCAGTCCGCTGGCGGTGAGCGCCTTCCATTGCTTGTCGATGTCGTGGCGATCGCTGCCGATGGCGGTGACCGCGTCGTCGACCGAAGACGGCAGGCGGGTCAGGGTGGCATGTACGAGTGCGTCGAGAAGGTCGTTGTAGTCGTTCTGGATGCGGCCGACGTTGGCCACGGGTGCCAGGGTTTCGTCGACCACGGATTGCAGCCGCAGGTCGGCGGTGCGCAGTTGCAGGCCGCCGACGATCCAGAGGGCGAGAAGAAGAAGGATGGTGGCACCCATGCGCAACAGCAAACGAACGCGCAGGGTCAGCACGGGCAACTCGATTCGGGGAAATCGCATGACGTACTCGGGGGGCGGGGATGCCTCCCTGTTCGGCCGCATATTCGGCAACTTTAGCGTTATTTTTTGCTGATTATGCTTTTATTTCAGTGGCTTGAATATGTCGTTACACGACAGCCGGATGTTGCGCTTCGTAAGTCACCGTATGCAGGCCGCTGCCTGTGTTCTTCGCCACGCGCTTGGCCGACGCGGCGAGGCTCGCCACGGTTTCCGGATCGACCGGATAGGCGTTGACGAAGCACGCCACGCCGACGGCCACCGTGGTGATGGGGAAGAAGCGCTGGTGCCCGTGGCGATCCTCGCTGTCGATGCCACCGCGGGCACGGTCGATCTCGTCGAACAGGTTCCCGCTCATCGCGTTGAAACGCAGGCGCATGCCTTCGCAGCGTGCGGCCCAGTCGTCACCCTGGAAGATAACGAGGAAGTCGTCGCCGCCGATATGGCCGACAAAATCGGCGTCCTGGCGCAGGTCGCCGGTAAGCGTGCTGGCGAGCAGGCGGATCATTTCGTCACCGCGGAAGTAGCCGTACTGGTCGTTGAAGGGCTTGAAGTTGTCGAGGTCGAAATAGGCCGCGGCGAACGGACGGCCTGTCTGTAACAGGCGCACGATGTGTTCGGTCACCGGCAGGTTGCCGGGCAGGAAGGTCAACGGATTGGCGTAGCGCGCCGCCTCTACCCGAATCTCGGTCACCCGGCGCACCAGCGCCTCACCGGTGCCGAGACCGAGGTAACGACCGTGCGAGGTGATGATGAAACCGTCACTGAGATAACGCTGATCTTCGCCGCGCAGGATATCGGCCATGCTTTGCAGCGACATCTCCTCGTCGCAGAGCAGCGGTTCGGGATGCATGAAGCTGGTGCACGGCTTCCGTCCGAACAGCTCGCGCGCGAAGGGCTGCGCCATGCGCTCGGTGAAGGTGCGTCGGTTGACGATGCCGATGGGCAACCCCTGCTCGACGACCGCAATCGCATGCAGACGCGGCTGGGCGGCGAACAGGTCCACGACGTCTTCGTTCGATTGCGTCGGCGACACGCAAGGCGCGTCGATGAGCATGTGGCCGGCCGTGAACGGCCGCGCCGATACTGGCCCGCGCGGTCGCGGAGGGACCGGTACCTGGGTGACGGACAACGCGGCGATGACGTTCGCGGGCGCCTCGATGGTCGAGCCGGCGGAGGGTCGCGCGACCAGGAAGCCTTGCGCGTACGGAATGCCGAGCTCACGCAGCATGAGCAGGTCCGCCTCTTCCTCGACGCCTTCGCCGACGAGCTCGGCGCCCAGCGTTTCCGCCACCGAGATCAGCGCGCGCACGATCGCCAGACGCTCCGCGCTGCGCGCCAGGCCGTTGATGAGGTAACGGTCGATCTTGACGATCTCCGGGTGCACTTCGTTCCACATCTCGAAGTTCGAGTGGCCGTTGCCGAAGTCGTCCAGCGCCACGCGGATGCCGCGCGCGCGAAGAAAGCCAAGCGAGTGCGCCAGCCGCGCGGGATTCTCGACAATGTCGCGCTCGGTGATTTCGATGGTCACCCGACTGAGGTCGAAACCCGGAATGGAGAGGGCCTCGAGCACGTCCTCGGCGCGTACGCCGTCCTGCATGATCGCCTGGGCACTGAGGTTCACCAGCAGACGGCCGGTGAGCGCACGCGCGGCGAAATGGGAGGCGACGCAATGCGCCGCCGCGAGTTCGAATTCGCCGAGGCGTCCCCGTGCCCGCGCGAGGTCGAGGAGGTCGGGTGGCGTCAGGTTGAAGTGCGGCAAGGACGAACGAATCAATCCCTCATGCGCAACCACTTCGCCGGTATCCACGCGAATCACCGGCTGGAAGACCGCCGTCAGCGAATCTCCCGCCAGGGCCTGCTCGATCAACGACGGTTCGCGACCGCCGGTAGGAGTGTTCATGGGCATCGTCATCGGAGGGCCGGGGAACTGCGAGAGGTAACGGCCGGACGCAACGATACTTTAGAAAATCCTTTTGCAATCAGTTATTTCTGTTTTGTTACACCGAACGTTACGCGGCATCGTCGGCGGCGTAGGCGATGTCGCGTTGTGCGCGGAGCTCATCCAGTCGCGCGCTGAGACCCGCGTCGACATGCGCGTAAGCATCGCCGCCCAGAGTCAGGCGACGCGGCATGACGGTCGCGTCGATCGTTTCGATCATCGAGTCGACCATCTTTTCCGGATTGCCGCGCAGCGTGAACGCGCCGGAATCGATGCCGCGACGCAGTTCGCCCGCCGGCGTGTCGTCGTATATCGCCATGGGTTCGGGGCGGACGAGACCTTTGCCGAAGTCCGTTTTCGACGGGCCCGGCTCGACGATGAGGAACTCGATGCCGAAGGACTTCACCTCCTGCAGCACGGATTCGACGAAGCCCTCGATACCCCACTTCGACGCGTGATAGAGGCTGAAGTTGGGATAGGCGATCTGGCCGCCTTCCGAGGATACCTGCACGATGCGACCGCCACCCTGGTCGCGCAGCTTCGGGATGGCGGCGCGAATGACCTGAATAGAACCGATCAGGTTGGTCTCGAGCACGTCACGGATCTGCTCGTCGGTGACCTCTTCCGCCGTACCGAACAGGCCGTAGCCGGCGTTGTTGACGACGACGTCGATGCGCCCCAGGGCGGCGAACGCGGCATCGACGCTGCGCCGGAGGGACGCCGTATCGGTCAGGTCCATCGTCGTGATCCACAGGCGATCGCCGTGCGTCGCCTTGAGATCGTCGAGGGCGCCGGGTTTGCGCAGCGTGGCCGCGACGCGGTCACCGCGAGCGAGCAGCTTCTCGGTCAGGAGACGGCCGAAGCCGGAGGACGTGCCAGTGATAAACCAGGTGGAGTTCATGCGTTACCTCATGGAGTTCGCCACGAAACGCGGCGGTTCACGAGGAAAGCTAGGGGCGAAGGCGCGACAAGACTATCCGCCAGAACGCGGATGAATCGATGCACGAGACAGGACAATCCCGGGACGGCAGGATCAGGCTTCGACGAGCACCTGGCTGTCGAGGTTCCAGCGGTCGACCACATAGGCGCCACCAGCCACCATGAGCGGCGTGTACGCGCAGTTGCCGTGGCGATAGCTGGCGTAGTCGCCGCCGTCGCGCAGGGCGCCAAGCAGAGCCGTGAGGCAATGGCCATGGGTAATGACAGCGACGCTTCGGTACGGCAGCGCGCAAACGGCCTCGAGCGCGGGAAGCGCCCGCTGTGCGACCTCGTGCAAGGATTCGCTACCACCCGCTGCGGCGAGCGGATCGTGACCACGAACGACCGCGGCCCATTGGGGATCCTCGACGAGGGCCTCGGCGACGGAACGGCCTTCGAGTTCACCAAAGGCGCGCTCGACGAAGCGCTCGTCGACGCTGACCTCGCAGCCGATGATCTCTGCAACGACCTGGGCGGTGTGCAGCGCGCGGCCGAGTGTCGACGAGACCACATGCTCGACACCGCGCGCGGCGAGCGTACGGCCGAGGGCGCGTGCCTGCTCGATACCGGCCGCCGTGAGCGGGCTATCGGCACGGCCCTGCGCACGACCCGCGATGTTCCATTCCGTCTCGCCATGGCGGGCGAGGATCAGGTGTTCGAGCATCGCGTGGGGTCCGTGCAGGGGTGGGGAGCGGCGTAGTTTAGTCCCTTCACCGCAGCTGGCTATCCTTGCTGCCGCGACGGTTGTAGCCGCTGAAGCTGGCTTCGTCGCGATCGGCCTGCTCCTGGCAGGTCACGCACAAGCGCACGCCCGGCACCGCCTTGCGGCGTGCCTCGGGAATCGGCTGGTCGCATGCCTCGCAGCGCTCGAGGCTCGGCCCCTTGGGCAGGTGGCTGCGCGCCCGCTTCACCGCGTCGTCGATGGTCGCGTCGATCTGGTCCTGCACGGCGGTATCGCCCGCCCATCCGGTTGCCATGGGTCACCTCCCGGTGGCTTGCCTCAAGCTACCGATATGGTGCCAAGTCCTTGGTTCCAAAGGGCGTGACAGACTGGTGAGGAACCTCGCTTTATGTGGAACCTCTCTTTGATGTGGGACCTCTCTTTATGTGGGAGCCGATTCATCGGCGATGCTCCTGTCAGCCCGGAGACGCCCGCACAAAGTCCACGAACGCCTTGAGCACCGCAGGCAACTGTCGCCGCCCCGGGTAATAAAGAAACAACCCTGGGTGGTACTGGCACCAGTCTTCAAGGACGCGAATCAGGCGCCCTGCCGCGATATCGTCCTCAACGGCCTTCTCGAACACGAACGCGAGGCCGGCACCATCCAGCGCGGCCTGCGCACAAAGGCTCATCTCGCGCAGGATCAGCGGGCCGTCGACGTGGATCTCCAGCTCGATACCGCCGCGTTCGAAATCCCAGTGGTACATCGCGCCGCTGGGAAAGCGTTGTCGGATGCACGGCAGGCCACGCAGGTCCTCGGGCGTCACGGGTTTGCCGTACCTCGCGAACACCTCCGGCGTCGCCACCACCGCCGAGCGCATGCGCGGGACCAGCGGCACGGCGATCATGTCGCCCTCGATGCGCTCGCCGAAACGCACGCCCACGTCGAAGCCTTCCGACACCACGTCGATCAGCGCGTCGTCGCTGACGATCTCCACCTCGACGTCCGGGTGGGCGGCGATGAAGCGGGTCACCAGGGGCATGACCGCGAGCCGCGCGGCGATGAGACCGACGCTGATGCGCAACTTGCCAGCCACCCGACCCTGCGAAGCATTGAGGTCGTCGAGGGCGTCGTCGATGTCGCGAAACGCCGGACCAATCCTGCCGACGAGGCGCTCGCCGGCCTCGGTCAGCGCCACGCTGCGCGTGGTGCGATTGAGCAGCCGGACGCCGAGGCGTTCCTCGATACCGCGAATGGTGTGGCTCAGCGCCGACGGCGAGACGCCGAGATCCACGGCGGCCCGGCTGAAGCTGAGTTGCCGGGCGACGGCGAGAAAGCTCACGAGGTCGGCTGGCTTGATGCCGCGCATTACTGAATGCTCCTCATAAACCCATGCGATTCTTTTGGGATTATCACATGAAAGATCCCGGCCCAGACTCTCTCCACGCACTCACCCCACCCGCTAGGAGAAGTCATCATGCGTACCTGGTTCATTACCGGCGCCGGCCGTGGCTTTGGCGCCCTGATCGTTGAAGAAGCCCTATCCCGCGGCGACAACGTCGTCGCTACCACCCGCGATCCCTCCGGGCTGATCGCACGCTATGCGGATCAGCCTCGTCTGCTGGCCCTGCCGCTCGACGTGACCGACGAGCAACAGGCCCACGCAGCCGCCGCCGAGGCCGTGCGCCGCTTCGGCCGGATCGATGTGCTGGTCAACAACGCCGGTTATGGGCTGCTCTCGGCCGTGGAGGAAGCCAGCGCCGAGGAGATCGTCAATCAGTACCGGACCAACGTCTTCGGCGTGCTGGCCGTGACCCGTGCCGTACTTCCGCACATGCGCCGCCAGCGCGCCGGTCACGTGATGAACATCTCGTCGATCGGCGGTTACAGCGCCTACCAGGGCTGGGGTGTTTATGGGTCGACCAAGTTCGCCATCGAAGGCATCACCGAAGCGATGGCCATGGAGCTGAAGCCGCTGGGGATTCATGCGACGGTGGTCGAGCCGGGGTTCTTCCGCACCGACTTCCTCGACGAGCGCTCGCTGCATCGATCGGCCAACGTGATCGAGGATTACGACGAAACCGTGGGTGCGATGCGCCGCCTGGCGACGGAGGTGAACCATGCGCAGCCGGGCAATCCCGCGATGCTGGCCAAGGCGCTGATGGTGCTGGCCGATGCCGAGCGGCCGCCGGTGAGGTTGCCGCTGGGAAGCGATACGGTGGCGCGCATCGAGGCGAAGCATCGCTCGGTCGCCGAGGAGTTGGCGCAGTGGCGGGAGCTGGCGTTGTCGACGGATTTTTGATCGGTCGAAAGCAATCGCCGATGAATCGGCTCCCACAGGGGTTAGGTGTGGGAGCCGATTTATCGGCGATGCCGGCGTCAGCCGGCGCGAGGCTCGTCGTAGATACCGAACTCGGTAATGCCCGGCTGCTTGCCGACAACGCTCAAGCGCACACGACTCGCCGTGGTCCGCTGCACGTCATGAAACTGATAGTGCGCAGGCTTCACGCCAGCGACGACCTCCACCCATGCACCATCCCGCTCCACCTCGACCTTGTAGCTCGCAATGCGGCTCGTCTCGCCATACTCCTCCGCGCCGAGGGCCTCGACGATCGATAGCGTGTTGAACGACACCGGCTGTTCGAAGCGCACCTCGATCCAGGCGTCGGTCTTGCCACGATCGGCCAGCCAGTAACTGCGGAAGTTGTCGTCGAAAGCCTGGTCCGGGCCGACGGCCTCGTCGCTCGCGCTGGCCCATGCGGGCTTGCCGGCGGCGAGATCCGGCGTGGTGATGGTGACCGAGCGTCCGATCGTCGGTGCCGGTCCGCTGTTCTTCCACAGCCCGCCGATCTCAGCGAGACGGGCGACCGCGTTGTCGTCGAAACGACCGTCGCGGTTCGGCGCCACGTTGAGGATCAGGTTGCAGTGGTTGTCGTTGAACGGTCGCAGCCAATCGTCGACGATGGTCCTGGCCGACGCGAGTTCCGAGGTCGGATACGCCTTCTTCCAGAACCAGTCGCTCTGCAAGGTCGTGCCCGATTGCGAAGGCACCGGGCTATTCGGCGGAATCTTCTGCCCCGCGTGTTGTTCGTACTGCTTGATGTCGGTGTAGTAGAGCGCCGTGCCCGGGTAGCTGCCTGCATTGTGGTCGGTGACCAGGCAGTCGGGCTGCAGTGTCTTCACCAGATCGTAGATCTCGCGGTACGGCAGTTCGGCATAGGAGATGCGCGACCAGGCCGCGTTCCAGCCGTCGAGGATCAGTGCGGTAAGAGGACCGTACTGGGTCAGGATCTCGGTGAGCTGCGCCTTGATCAGCGCGATCTTCTCCGGCGTGACCGTGCGTGCGCGGATATCGGCGCGCAGGTCGAGAATGGAAAAATACAGGCAGACCTTCAGGCCCGCCTTGCGGAACGAATCGACGTAACGTCGAACCACGTCATGCGGATACGACGACTGCATGATGTTGGCACTGCCGGTTTTCGTCGGCCAGAGACAGAAGCCGTCGTGGTGCTTGGTGGTAAAACACGCGTAGCCCATGTTCGCCGACTTGGCCGCCCTCGCCCACTGGTCCGTGTCGAGATGCTTCGGATCGAACAGTTTGGGTGAGAGCGTCGGGTCGCCCCATTCGCGCTCTTCGAACGTAGCCATGTTCAAGTGGATGAACATGCCGAAGCGCAGGTCGAGGAAGGCTTGCTGCAGCGTCTGAAGCCGTTGCGGATCGACCGCGACATGCCCGCCCACGGGCATGGGCGATGGCTTTGGCGCCGTCGGGCCGGATGCGGCCAACGCCTGCGTGGCGGACCACGTTCCACTTCCGATGACGCTGGCTATCGCCAGCGTCTTGGCAAATTCACGTCGGTTCAACGGCCGCACTCCGCATGGGATGACGACCGACTTTCGCTGGCATCGCCGTGGCTGTCAAACGGCAGCGGGATATTCCGTGACGTTCAGCGGAATAATTGCACTGCGATCAGGACCAGGAGAAAGATCAGGACCAGAAGCACCGCGTACAGCGCCCAGAAGATACCCTTGGGCGCGTCTTCGATGACGCCGGTGCGCTGCCAGTTGGCGATGCGGGTCAGTTGCCCCTGGAGATACCAGGTCGTGAAGAAGAACAGCGTCACCCCGCCGATGTCCATGGGCAGGCCGCGTTCGATGCCGAAACGCTTCAGCGACGAGGACATCGAGAAGTAGCCCGCGTAGATGAATACGATATCGACCAGTTGCAAGCCATAACCCAGCGCCGTGTAGCGATTGCCGAGTCCCGCGGCAAAGCCACATGCGATCCCGATGATGAAGTACGTCGTCGCACTGCTACGTGGGTCGATCTTCTTCACCCATGTCGACTGCACGAACATCCAGACCAGGACGAAGATGCCCAGCGTCAGTACGCTGAGCAAGGCGACCCAGCCCCAGTGCAGCGACGGTGCGACAGGTACATCGTCGCGCGGGACAACGGCGACTGGTGCGCGCGGCGTCAGCCCTGGCGGCGGCGCTTCGAACGACGGTGGCTCAGCGACGGCGTCGTCCACCGGGTTCTCACGCAGGAAGGTGTCCAGCGGCAGCCATTCCATCATGCCTTCGCGCCAGCAGAGCGTGCCGCTGTCGAGGATGCCCTGCTGCTGCCAGCGTTTGACGGTTGCGCCGGTGTACGGCCCGAACCGTTGGCCGTTCAAGCCAAGCCAGATCTGTGCGTCTTCCAATCGCCTGCCCCTGTTTCCGTGTGGTGGTCACCGCGCGGCCATCATACATAGCGACGGCTACCGCGTCAGAGGGTGTCGAAATGCGTCGGTGACGCGTCGCGGAAGTGGTCGACGAGCATGCCGACAAAGGCCGAGACCTTGCCCGCCACGTGCCGTTGCGGTGGATACAGCGCCCATACTTCGATGGACCGGCCCTCCACCTCGCCCCAGGAGGTCAATGCGCCGCTGGCGATGTCGTCGCCAATCAGCGAGGCCGGCATCATGGCCGCGCCGACGCCTTCGCGCACGGCGTCATACACCAGGGCCATCGACGAAAGGCGGACGATCTCCTGCGGCAGCATCGTCGTCGGCCGCCCTTCGGCAACGAGCCGCCATGCCGACAGCTGGCTGCCACCCAGCATGATGGCCGGGAACGTTCCGCCGTCCGCGGGCTGTGGCAGCGACGGTGCTGCGGCGACGACGAGACGGTCACGCAGGAAGCAACGACCGGCGAGGTCGGTCGAGGGCGCCGGGTTCGCGCGGATCACGACATCGAAGCCCTCCTTGAGCGGGTCGACGAAGCGATCGTCGACGACCACCTCGAGATGCACGGCCGGGAAGTTCATCGCGAACCGGGCCGCGAGCCGCCCGAGGCCGCGGTGCGCGAACAGCACCGGCGCGCTGACGCGAAGCGCGCCACGCGGCGCACCCGCCCGGGCCACCAGCCCCTCGGCGACGTCTTCGATGCGACCGAGCATGGCGTGTGCCTCGGCGTGCAAGGTGGCCCCCTCTTCGGTCAGCCGGAACGGCCGGGCGCCGCGCTCGATCAACCGGACGCCGAGCGCGTCTTCCAGCTCCCGAACCCGTCGGGACAGGGTCGCCTTGGGCCGTCCCGTGGCGCGGCTGGCCGCGCCGAAGCCGCCGTGAAGCGCCACGACATCGAAATCGGCCAGGGCGAGCAGATCCATACGTGTTCCATGAGTGAGACAAAGTGTCCCGATTCTGCGTCTTTCGTCCTCGATATGGAACGCCCACTCTTGGATTCATCCACCAACCAGGAGTTGATCATGAGCATTCTCGTTACTGGCGCCACGGGCAACATCGGTTCCGCCGTCACCGCGCGACTGGCCGAGGCCGGCGCCGAGGTGCGCGCCCTCACCCGCAACCCGGACACGCTGAAGGCGCCCCAAGGCGTTCGCGCCGTGGCAGGCGATCTTACCGATGTCGCTTCCGTACGCGCCGCACTCGAGGGCGTCGACACCCTCTTCCTGCTCAATGCCGTCACGCCCGACGAGCTGACGCAGGGGCTGGCCACACTCGGCCTGGCCCGTGACGCCGGCATTCGCCGCATCGTCTATCTCTCGGTACTCAATGGTGATCGCTTTGCCGACGTGCCCCATTTCACCGTGAAGTACGCCATCGAGCGCGCGATCGAGCAGTTCGACCTGCCCGCGACCGTGCTGCGCCCCTCGTACTTCATGCAGAACGACGCGAGCCTGCAGGTGCCGCTCACCGCGCACGGGGTGTACCCGATGGCGCTCGGCAAGGTCGGCGTGTCGATGGTGGATATCCGCGACATCGCGGATATCGCGGCAGCCGCGTTGCTCCGTCGCGAGCGTGCTTCCGGCGCGCTGCCGCGCGAAGTGATCGAACTGGCAGGGCCCGACGCACTCACCGGTGAATCGGCCGCGCGACTCTGGAGCGAGATACTCGCCCGCCCCGTCGCCTACGGCGGTGACGACCTCGATGCCGCCGAGGCCGCCATCGCGCGCAACGCGCCGTCCTGGGCGGCGTACGACCTGCGTCTGATGCTCGCCCGCTTCCAGTCGGACGGCATGCTGGCCAAGGCGTCCGCGACGGACATCATGACCTCGCTGCTCGGCCGCGCACCGCGCAACTACCGCGATTTTGCACGTGAAACCGCGGCCACCTGGAAGCAGGCGTAACGCGGAGGGCTCAGGCTGCCGCCTTCATCGCCGCGATGTCGATCTTCTTCATCTGCATGAGGGCGGCGACCGAGCCAGGGTTCTGCACCAGGGCTTCGATGTCGTCTGGGACGATCTGCCAGGACAGGCCGTACTTGTCCTTGAGCCAGCCGCAGGCTTGGGCCTGCGGATCGCCACCGGCGGAAAGCTTGTCCCAGTAGTGGTCGATCTCCGCTTGGTCGTGGCAGCGCACGACCAGCGAGAGCGCCTCGGTAAACGTGAAGATCGGGCCACCGTTGAGCGCGGTCACCTGTTGGCCGTCGAGCTCGAAAGCGGCCGTCATGACCGAGTCCACCGGGCGGCCGGACGCTTGCGCCGCCTCCCGGGTGTAGCGGGTGACGCTGGTGACCCGCGAGTTCGGGAAAATCGAGACGTAGTAGTTCGCGGCCTCTTCGGCCTGGGTATCGAACCAGAGGAAAGGCGTGATGCGCTGAAAACGACCTGACATGGGAGGCTCCTCCAGGGCCGCGACATGGGCCCTCATGGAAACGTCGAATAGGCCAAAGGCGGATCGACAGGACTTAAGGCAGGGGCCGGCGCGCCCCGCCATCGCCTAGCATGCTCCGGGGAAAGGAGCATGGCGATGACAACGGAACAATGGCTCACGCAGGGCATCGACACCGCCTGGCGGATCCTGCTGGTGTGGTGGCTATGGAGCGCCTGGGGTAACAAGACCGCCGCGCGCGGCGAGCCGTGGTTGACCCGGCTAGCCTTTTACTGGCTCCCGCTGGCGGTCGCTTTCGTCCTGCTCGGCCCCGGTGAATGGTATGGCCATACCTGGCTGCGTGAGGGCATCGTGCCGCACACGGTGCCTTTTTTCGCCATCGCTTTCGTGCTCGTCGTGACGGGTGTCGCGCTGGCGATCTGGTCTCGAGTGCTGCTCGGACGCAACTGGAGCAGCGTGGTGCAGATCAAGCACGATCATGTGCTGATCGAGGCTGGCCCTTACCGTTACGTTCGCCATCCCATCTATACCGGCATCCTGCTGGCCTTCATCGGCACGGCCGTGAAGGTGGGGGATGTGCGCGGCATCTTCGCGGTGCTGATCGTGTTCGCTTCGTTCTGGCGCAAGCTGCGCATGGAGGAGCGCATGCTCGGCGAGACGTTTGGCGAGGCGTACTCGGCATATAAACGCCGAACCAGGGCGTTGATACCCGGCCTTCTCTAGAACGCCCCGGCGCCGTATGCAGCGCTCAGGCGATCGGGTCGGTCTTGTGCTGGGGATCGCCTGAGCCCGTGTTGACGGGCTCGACAGGCTTGGGACCGTCGCCGTGCGTGGGGTCGCCGGAGCCGGTGGTCGGTTCATCGTAAGTGTCGCGCTCTTTCATGGCAGCCTCCGCGTCGCGAAACCCAAGCAGATCACTAGCGCTGTCAACGTCACGTCCAAGGCGGCCATGCCCTTGTCACGCTAGGCTGTAGCGATGAGCAACCCCGATACGCCTCCTTGCGACGACCCGACCGGCAGCGACGCGGTCCCTTGTAGCGAATCCGCCCGACGCTGGACCCTGGTCGCCGCCGTGGTCGGCTCGGGCATGGCCTTCGTCGACGGCACCATCGTGAACGTCGCCCTCCCCGCCATCCAGCGCGCCATGAACGCGACCACCGCCGACGCGCAATGGGTGATGGAAAGTTATGCCCTGCTCGTCTCCGCCCTGCTGTTGGTGGGTGGGGTGCTCGGCGATCACTATGGGCGACGGCGTGTCTTCGTCATCGGCGCGGTGGTGTTTACGCTCGCTTCGCTGGGATGCGCCGCGTCGGCGAATGTGGCATGGCTGATCGGCATGCGCGCCCTGCAGGGGGCGGGGGCGGCCTTGCTCATTCCGGGTAGTCTCGCGTTGCTCAGCTCCGCCTACCCGAAGGAGCGACGGGGTGCCGCCATCGGGACGTGGTCGGCGTTCAGTGGCATCACCGCCGCCATCGGTCCCGTCCTCGGTGGCTTCCTCGTCGAACACGCGTCGTGGCACTGGGCGTTCCTGGTCAATCTCCCGCTGGGCATCCTGCTGGTCGTCGTCTGTTTCTGGCGGGTGCCGGAAAGCAAGGGGATGAATAGCGGGCACATCGATATCGCCGGAGCCGTCCTCGCGACGATCGGCCTGGCGGGCGTCGTTTACGCCTTCATCGAGGCGCCGTTGCAGGGATGGTTTTCCGCAGGCGTGATGATCTCCGTGATCGTCGGAATCGTCGGACTGGTGGCCTTCGTCATCGTCGAGATGCGCATCGCCGCGCCGATGCTGCCCCTCGGTCTGTTTCGCGATCGCGACTTTGCCGGCGCCAACGTGCTCACCCTGCTGCTCTACGCGTCGCTCGGCGGCAGCATGTTCTTCGTTCCCCTGAACCTGATCCAGGTGCAGGGTTATGGGGCGACGGCGGCGGGCGCCTCGTTGCTGCCCTTCATCGCCATCATGTTCCTGCTCTCGCGATGGACAGGGCGACTCGTCGATGTCGTCGGCGCACGCCTGCCGCTGATCGTCGGCCCGACCATCGCCGCCGCGGGCTTTGCGCTCTACGCGCTGCCCGGCGTCGGCGGTTCCTACTGGACGACGTTCTTCCCGGCCGCCTGCGTGCTCGGCCTGGGCATGAGCATCACCATCGCACCGCTGACGACCACCGTGATGAACGCGCTCGACCCCGCGCTGGCCGGCACGGCCTCGGGTGTGAACAACGCCGTCTCCCGCGTGGCCGGCCTGCTCGCTATCGCGGTGTTTGGCATCGTGCTGACGCAGGGCTTCGACGCAGCGCTGCAGACCGGACTGAAAGACGTGCCGGCCGATGTCGCGCAGAGCGTGATGGCACAGAAGGCGAAGCTGGCGGGTATGCAGCTGACGAACGAGGCGGCGCGGCAGGCGGTCGATGCCGCGTTCGTCGCGGGATTCCGGCGCGTCATGGTGCTGTCGGCCGGCTTGGCCGTGCTATCCGCCGTCGCAGCCGGCCTCATGATCCGCCCCGTCAAGAAAACATAGGGACGGATTCATCGGCAAATGTGGGAGCCGCTTCAGCGGCGATGGGTGCTCGCGGAAAATCTGGCCCGCTGCGGCGGGATCGCCGATGAATCGGCTCCCACAGGGTAATCGCGAGCACCCTATCGCCGATGAATCGGCTCCCACACGGAGCGAGGCAGCGCTTTAGAAGCCTTTCTGGATCTGCACCCAGGCGCGCGTGTCGTGGGACTCACCGGCGAGTTCGGGACGCACGCCGATCGGGTGCGACACGTCGGCGCTCAGCGACCACTGGTCGTCGCCCTGCCAGCGCATGCCGAGGCCGATGTCCTGCATATGCGCGCTGTTGGTACCCGGTGCGAACCGGTCCTTGTAGATCGTCACGTGGCCGGCGTCGGCGAAAGCCAGGGCCGTCAGACTACCGGGCAGGCCGAGGTGCAGGCTGCGACGGAACTCGAGGTTGACCATCTGGCCCTGTGTACCCGCCAGCACGCCGGTGTCGTAACCGCGGACGTTGTTGGCACCGCCGAGATAGAACTGCTCGGCGGTATCGAGGTTCTTGTTTGCCCACTGGCCCTGGAAACCGAGATACACCGCATTGTTCTCGGAAAGCTGCTGCAGACGGCTGATCGAGGCGGTGTACTTCAGGTAGTGCCCTCTCGTCTGCGTGCTGATCGCATCGATGAACTGCGCGAAGGCATCGTCGAATCCGAGCAAACCGTAGGTTGCGGAAACATTGAAGTTGGTGACGCCATGCGTATCGCGCTGATCGCCCGCGAGGGTGCCGGTCCAGCCATAGGTGTGGCGCAGCGTGCGCAAGCCGACGATGTCGATCGAATCGTTGAGATGACGACGATCGTAGCCAAGCTGGCCGTACAGGTTTCCATCGGTGGACCGAATGAACGGATGACTGATGAACAGGCTGGCAACCTGGGCCGTGCCGTGCGCATCGAGCACCCGCAGATCACCCTTGAGCTTGTAGTCGAGTGAGGAGACGGAGGCACCGAGCACGGTACCTTCGCCGTTGAGGAGATACCGATAGCCGAGGCGGCCGTAGTTCATGTTCGAGCCCGCGGATAACGCAGTGGCATCGAGCAGGTCGCCCTGGTGGAACAGGCCGTTGACGTTGAACGTGCCGGTGAGCCGCGCACGGCCGGTGTACTGGTTGCCGTAGTCGTCGAGCGCGACCAGGCCGGTGTAGCGCGGACGATCGTCGGCGCGAACGGCGAGGTCCGAGGTGCCCGGCTCGTCACCGGGACGGAGTGCCGACGTCTCCATCACACCGGGAATGTCGCCGAGCAGGAGCAGGCTGCGATCGAAACCGTGCGCGCTGATCGGTGCACCACTGGTGAGCGGATCGAGCGTCGCCTTCAAGGGACCGTCGTGCGTGGCGCTATGGTTCTCGAACACCACCTTGCCCAAACGCGCCTCCTGCACGGCGATGCGCACGGTGCCACCGCTGAGCGTCTGCGCAGGAACATAGGCCAGCGTAAGCGGGTAACCCTTCGCGCGGTACTCGGCGGTGATGCGATCGGCCAGCGCATTGAGCTCGCGCAGCGTGATGTCCTTGCCTTCGCCAGACGCGACCAGCGCATGCAACTGGTCCACAGGGATCAGGGTGGCCCCGGTGATCTCGATGGTCGTCACGTGGAAGGGCGCGCTGTCGCCCTGGTCGGCTCTGGCCTGGGGTGTCAGCTTGAGACCGGTGTCGTCGGACTTCGACGGCGGCGGGGTCACGGGCACCTGCCGCAACAGATCGCCGCTCTGCGGCGGACGGACTTGCGCGCCAGCCGTGGAAGCGAGCGCGAGGAGGATGCATGCACCGAGAACGTTCGCGGCGCGCTTGGAGAGAATGGCCATGGTCATCAGGAGTTCGATACGAAGGAGGGAATGAAGGCGTGCGGCGCGGAGCGAGGCATCACTGCATCGCGTCCGCCGGAAGCCGCACGCCGCCATCGACGACCTGCAACGACAGGCCCGGGACAAAGTCGGCGCGCTGCACGTTCTTCTCGAGCGGCTGGCGGGTCTTCTTGTGGTTTCCGGAGAACGGACCGACCGTGACATTCGACGCGACACCGTAAGGCGTCGCGATCTGGTCCGGGCCGAGCACCGAGTCGAGCTGCACCAGGGTGATCGCCGATGCGCCCTGCGACGAGCTCTGGTTGATGCTGGCCGTGGTCTCCGCCGTCGTGTTGAACGCGTAGTTACCCGCGTCCGGACCCGTCGCATAGATACCGGAGACCGACACCGCCTTGCCGACACCGACCGTGGAGTCGCCGAACAAGGCACTGGCCGTACCGAAGGCGATCACGTCACCGGGCAGGATGCCCTGGCTCGAAAGCACGGCGCGATCCGACGTGTTGCCATCGAAGAACTTGTCCGTGCCTTGCGCGCCGACGACAACCGGCCGCTTGGTGATGCTCGCCGTGGTGGTGGGATTGACGATGAGCATGTAGTTGCCGGCGTCGCCACCCGAGATCGTGCCGTCGACATTCACGGTCTTGCCGTTGCCTGCGTTCTTGTCGACGAAAGCACCGTTGGTCGCCAGGCTGACCTGGTCGCTGCCGAGCACGCCGCTCAACACACCGTGCGTGACTGCCGCCGTATCGCCGTCGTACACCTTGTCGTCCGCGGTGATACCGGCGTGGATGCCGAGCGGGGTGACGGTAGCGATATGGTTACCGCCGACGAGCGTGTAATTGGAGGCCAGGCCCGCGCCATCGTCGTTCAGCGCCAGCGAGCCGAGTGCCGCCAGCGCCAGGTCGGTCGCCACATTCTTGCTGCCGAGCACACCCTGGCCGCTGAGGATCAGGCTCTCACCGGCCACGCCAGCGATCACGCCCGCGCTGCCGAACATGCCGGCCGAGGCGACGGTGCTGCCATCGTAGACGCGGGTACCATCGAGGTTGAGCACGACCTTGTAGATGTCGGCCGTCGTCGTGGCGTTCGTGGTCAGCGTGTAGTTACCCGCATCCACACCCGTGAGCACGCCGGCCACGTTCACGCCCTTGCCATTACCGGCGTTCTTGTCGGTAAAGGTTCCCGTGCTGCTCACGCCCAACTGATCGCCGGCAATCATCCCGGTGACCGTGCCGCTGGTCTGCGCCGTGGTGTTGCCGTCGTACGTCTTGTTGCCGGCGACGATCGTGCCGGTGATGGCGAGCGGGGTGATGTTGGCTGTGGTCTGCGCGACGTGGTTGAACGTGTAGTTGCCTGCGTCCGTGCCGCCGCTGACGATGCCAGCCACGGTCACGGTCTTGCCGTTGGCCACGTTCTTGTCGCTGAACGTGGCGGGATCGCCACTGAAGGTCACCACGTCGGTGCCCAGGATCCCGCCGCTACCGAGCGTGGCGGTGGCACTGTTGTTGCCGTCGTAGACCTTGTCGCTGGCGGTCGCACCCACCACGATGTTGAGCGGGGTGATGTTCGCCGTCGTCTTCGTCGTTGCGTTGAACAGATAGTTACCGGCATCGGCACCCGAGGCCGTGATACCCGCCACGTCCACTTCCTTGCCGTCGGCGACGTTCTTGTCGAGGAAGCTGGCCGAGCCGGCGGTGAAGGACACCGTGTCGCCGGTGATCACACCGTTGCTGTCCACGAGGGCATGGGCGGACGTGTTGGCGTCGTAGACCTTGTTGTCCGCCGTGGCACCGACCGTGATCGTCAACGGCGTGATGTCCAGCGTGGACGTACCGATGGCATAGTTGCTGGCCAGGCCGCTGTCATTGCCCAGCGTCATGTCATGGGCGCCGTCGAATACCTTGCCGTTCTGGACGTTCTTGTCGGCGACGTTGGAGCTGCCGTTGAGCGTGAGCGTCTCCCCGTTCGTGCCGTTGACCACGCCATTGCCGAACAGCAACGAACTGACGTCGGTGCGACCGTTGTACACACGCGTGCTGTGCAGGTTGATGATGAACGGTGTGATGTCGGCCGTGGTGGTCGTCGTCGTGTTCAGCAGGTTGTAGTTACCCGCATCGCCGCCACCCACGGTGATACCGTCGACCTGGATCGTCTTGCCGATGCCCACGTTCTTGTCGTTGAACGCGACCGAGCCGTCACCAAGAATGATGTCGTCGCCGGACACGGCATTGCTGCTGAGAACGAGGAGGGGATCGGCCGTCGTGCCGTCGTACACCTTGTTGTGACCCAACGCGCTTACCGTCAGGTCCAGCTTGCCGATGTTGGCCAGCGCCGTGCCGTTGGTAAAAGTGTAGTTCCCGGCGTCGCCACCGGTGATGCCCATGCTGCCGGTGACGGTCTTGCCGTTGCCGACGTTCTTGGTATCGAAGGTGCCCGCGTTCTGGTTGGTCAGCGAGACGTCGTCACCCGTGATCTTACCGCTGGTGAGCGATCCGTTCGCCATGACAAGTCCGGCGTTCGTAAGGGCAGCGAGCGTGTTGCCATCGTAGGTCTTACTGAAGGCATCGAACGTCGCGGTCAGCGGCCGTGCCGTAATAGTGAGCTTGTCCGTACCGCCGGCCAGCGTGTAGTTACTGGAAAGGCCACCGTTGGTGCCATCGGCGATGTTGAGGGTGCCGAGGTTGAAGTCCTTCTTGGTGCCGACGTTCTTGTCGGCCGTCGCGCCCTTGCCCGCAAGGACCAGCGTCTCGCCGGCCAGGCCGGTCGACAGGACGCCGCCCGGAGCGAGCGTATTGGCGTCGGCATCGAGGGTGCCATCGTAGATGCGTGTTCCGCTCAGGTTGAGCACGCGCTGCGTAATGTTCGCCGTCGTCGTCACCGTAGTGTTGTCGACCACGTAGTTTGCGGCATCGGCACCCGTGCTGCCGATACCGGTGACGGTCACCGTCTTGTTGTTTCCAACATTCTTGTCGCCGAACGTCGCGGAGCCGTAAGTAAAGTTGACGGTGTCGCTGCCAAGAACGCCGCCGTTTACCTTGGTACCCGGATCGTCGACAGTCGCGTCGTACTGACGGTCCTTGCCGGTGGCACTAACAGTGATGTGCAGCGCGCTGATCGATGCCGTCGTCGTGCCCTGGGTGAACGTGTAATTGCCGACATCGTTGCCGGTGATCGACATGTCACCGGTGACGGTCTTGCCGGTGCCGACATTCTTGTCCGAGAAGTGCGCACTGTTCGGATTGACCAGGGTGATGTCGTCGCCGCTGACCAGGCCGTTGAGCGTCGCCGGCACGTTCACCACGGCGATCGTGTTGGCGTTGTAGATCTTGTCAGCGGCCAGAAAGTCCGCGGTCAGCGCTTTCGGCGTGATCGTCACCCAGTCGACACCACCGACGAGCGTGTAATTGCTTGCAAGACCACCGTTACCACCGTTGGTCAGCGCAAGATTACCGAGGTTATCGAAGGACTTTTCTTCGCCGACATTCTTGTCGACCAGGGTGCCACTGCCGCTGACGCCGAGGGTTTCCCCGTTCACGCCCTGCAATACGCCGAACAGCGAGCTGTCGGCCGTGGCGGTGCCGTCGTAGACGCGCGTGCCGGTCAGGTCGATCACCTTCGACTGGATCACGCCCTGGTTGCCCGCGCCTGCGGTCGGAAGGATGTAGTTCGAAAGATTGGTACCGGCGTTTGCAACGAAGTCGGAGGTGACCAGTGTGGAGACGACATCGAGGCCGGTGCCGACATTCTTGGTTACGTAGTTCGCCGTGGCGGACTGCGGCACGGACGCGCCCTGGCCGCCGACGAAACCGTCCAGCTCGTAGTCGGCGGCGGTCAGCGTCGCCGAGTCCGTGCCGTCATACACCTTGGTCGGGCTACCGATGATCACGGCGGTCAGCTGCTTGGGATTGATCGTCGCCGTCAGCCCCGCGGGCTGCTGCAACTGGTAGTTGTTCGAGCTACCGCCATTCAGGATGAAACCACCCACGGAGACACCCAGGTTGGTACCTGCATTTGCCGTCGCGAACCGACCGGACGCGCCCGTACCGTCGAAACCGACCGTGTCGCCGCCGAACACGCCGTGCAACGCCGCATTACCTGCGATGGTGAGCGTCGCATCCGTCGTGTTGTCGTACGTCTTGTCGTTGGCCGTCACGCCGCTCAGCGTCAGGATGGCGCGCGTGATGTTGGCGGCCAGCCCCGTAACTGGCTGCAGGATGTAGTTCGCCGCCGCGCTGCCGGTGATGCCAAAGCCGGTCGCCGTCACGGCCAGGCCGGTGCCGACGTTCGCCTGGCTGAAGTTCGCCGAGACGCCGGACAGGTCCAGCGCGAGCTTGCTGGCATTGCCCGCATCGGTGCTGACCAGGCCGGCGAGGCCGGCCCGGGTCAGGTTGAGCGTGTCGGTCGTGGTGGTGTCGTAGCTCTTGTTCGTCGCGAAGACACCGGTGACGAACAGCGGTGCCTGGTTGATCGTGCCGGTGCCGGTCGCCGTGAGATCCACGTTGTAGTTGGACAACAGCGTGCCGTTGCCGAGGACGTAGTTGCCCGGCGTCAGCGTCGCGGTGACCGTCCGGCCATTCGAGGCGCTCGCATTCGCGCTGTCGTAGCTGGCCGTCGCACTGGGGTTGATCGTACCGCTCTCGCCGTTTACCCAGCCGCCGACGAGGAAGTTACCCGAGGAAAGCGCCGCATCGGTGCTCCCGTTGTAGGTCTTCGTCGGGTTATTCGTGACGGTGACCGTGAGCTGTGCCGGCGTGATGTTGCCGATGCCCAGGACGGGCGCATTGATCGCGTAGTTCGCCAGGTTGGTGCTGCCGCTCGGCGTCAGGTCGGAGGTCGCCAGCTGGGCCGACAAGGCCAGGTTCGTCCCCACGTTCTTCTGGCCGAACGTCCCGTTGATCGTGTGCGCGACGACCGCGTTGTCGCTGCCGATCCAGCCGCTAAGCGTGAAGTTGCTCGGCAGCAGACCGATGTTGAACGTGCCGTCGTAGATCTTGCTGGCGTTGACGATGCCGACATCGAGGACGGTTTCCGGTCAGCGGCGCGGGGATGATCGAGCCCGACCCCTGGTAGCTGGTCGGCAAGAGGTAGTTGCTCAGCAGGGTGCCGCTTCCGGCGGTGAAGTCCGCACCGGGGAGGCTGCCTGCGCTGACGCCGCGCGCGCCGGCATTGGGATTGTCGTACGTGCCGGCCACCGTGCCGCCGAAGCTTGCACTGATGCTCTGACCCGAGAGCAACCCGACCAACTGAAGATTCGACGAAGCCAACGAAGCGTTGGTGGTGCCGTCGTACACCTTGGTCGGATTACCTACGATCTGGCCGGTCAGCTGCAGTGGATTGATCACGCCCAGGCCGAGACCCGTCACCGTCGAGGCGAAGGTGTAGTTGGACATCGACGTGCCACTGCCCGGCACGAAGTCGGACGGCTGCAGGTTGGCGGTGACGTTGATGCCGGTGCCCGCGTTGGCGGTGGCGTACGTGGCCGAGCTCTGGCCCACGCTCGCACTCTGGCCGTTGACGAAGCCACTGATATTGAAGTTGCCGCTGCCCAGCGAGACGGCATTCGTGCCGTCATAGGTCTTGGTCGGGGTTCCGGTCATGCCGATGGTCAGCAGCTTCGGCGTGATGTTCGCGGTCAGCGCGGGCGCGGCCAGGATGTAATTGCCTGCCGCCGCGCCGACGAGCGCGAAGCCACTCGCGGTCACGTCGAGGCCCGTGCCCACGTCGGTCTGACCGAACATGGCGGTCGCGCCTCCCACGTTGAGCGTCACATCGTCGCTACCTACCTTGCCATTGAGTGCATTGGCGGTATTGCCGATGCTCAGCGTGGCATTCTTGGTGTTGTCGTAGGTCTTGTCGTTGGCCGAAACCACGGTCGGATCGATGGTGAGTGTCTTCGGCGTGATGTTGGCCGTGAGGCCCGTGGGCGCGATCAATACGTAGTTGTTCGCCTTGTCGCCGGTCAACCCATAACCACTGACTGCCACGCCGATGCCGTTGGCGACGTTCGCGTCGGCGAAGAGACCGACGATGCCACTGGTGACGAGCTGCACCTGGCCGCTGTCGGGCTGGATCACACCGAATAGTTTGGCGCCACCGGTGATGATCGAATCACTGGTGTTGCCGTCATAGATCTTGTTGCTGGCCAGCAGGCCGCTGATCAATAGCGGCGCCCGATTGATCGTACCCATGCCGGTGGCGGCAGTCGGCAGGATGTAGTTGGCGAGGTTGGTGCCTGCGTTCGCCGTGAAGTTCGTCACGGAGAACGTCGCGTTGAGCGCCACCGCGCCTGCATCGGAGCCGGCATAGGCGATCGAACTCGGCTGTTTCACCGTGGCGCCCTGGGAGCCGATGAAGCCGTCGATCTGGTAATTGCCCGAATTCAGCGTCGCGGTAGCCGTGCCATCGTACGTTTTCGTCGGGTTGTTGACGATCTGGGCGGTGAGCGGCGCGGGTGTGATCCGGCCGACCTTCGCCGTTACCTGCGAGCCGCCCAGCGCGTAACCGTAGACAGGAATCGTGCCCGTGCTGTCGGTGATGATGAAGTTGCCGATCGCGCCCGGCGAGGTCACCGAGATGTTCGACGCGGCATTGACGGTGGCGTAGCTGCCGCCGGTGGCGCTGGCGATCTTGTTGCCATCGGCCAGACCGGTGGCATTGAAGTTAGCCCCCGTGAAGCTCGCCGCATCGGTGTTGTCGTAGACCTTGCTGACCGTACCGGTCAGCCCGGTGATCGCCAGCGTCGGTGCCAACCTGTAGAGAAAACCATTGCCCGTACCGAGCGGCGCAGCGCCTGCGCCGGCGGCGTACTGGATGAATTGCGGTGCGAGCCCGCCGCGCGTATCCAGCGACGGGTCGGAGGAATAGACCAGCCACCGGCCCGATGCCGAGCTCAGCGCCGCCGCACCGGCGTTGTTGATGAAGTTGTTCGCCGCGGTCAAGGTAACGCCCGCGCCGCCAGCGATCGTGGCGCCACTCGCCAGTGTGATGTTGCCACCCGTGCCAGCGCTGCCGTTGGCCTTGAGCACGACGCCACCCGCACCGGAGATGGGGGCATTGACGTTGATACCGCGGTACGCGTCGAGCGTCAGGGTCGCGGCCGCGTTGTTCCACGTAATCGCCGCGTTGACGTTGATGTCGCCGACGCCGGACGCATTCTTCACGCCGTCGCCCGAGGCACCCGTCGCGGTCGTCGTCTCGCTGACATTGGTGCCGCCGTTGAGCGCCGCCGAGATCGTCCCCGCGGCCGCGCCATCGATCGTCAGGTCATAGGGGTCGACCAGCCACGTACCGGCCTTGCCCATCGGTGCGCTCGCATTGATCGACGCTGCACCGATGTGTGCGAATGCGGCCGAGGTTTCGATGCTGCCGCCATTGCCACCGTTGGGCGCGCTCGCGTCGAGGCTGCCTTCCACGTTGACATGGCCGGCCTGCATGCCGCCGAGCAGCACGATCTGGCCGTTGTGGTTTTCCACCGTCTGCGCGCGGACGACACCGGTGTTGTTCACCGTGCTGGCAAGCAGCGAATCCGCCGCGCCGGCGGTCATCAGGACGCGGCCGCCATCGGCCTGCACCAGCTGGCGATTCTCGACGAGGTTGTCCAGCGTGCTGCGATCCACCTGCAGATGAAGCAGCTGGCTGCCATCGAAGGTCAGCGTGACCGCGCTGCCGCCACCCATGGCGACGGTGCCGAGCTGCGCACTGATCGTGCCCTGGTTCGATACCGTGTTGCCGAGCAGGGCCACGTAGCCGCCGTTGGCTGCGCGGATCGATCCCTTATTGACGATGCTGCCCTTGCCATCGCCGCTGAAGCTGCGCGTGTTCGACGAGAGCTCGCTGTCCGACGTATCCAGCGTGGAGGCGACCAGGCCGCCGACATTCACTTGCGAGCCCTGGCCAAACAGCACGCCATTCGGGTTGATCAGCCACACCTGGCCATTCGCGTTGAGGTGTCCGTAGATCTCCGACGCGCTGTTGCCAAGGATGCGGTTGACCGCGATCGCATCGCGACCCGGCTGGACGAAGTTCACCGTTTCGTTCGGCGCGATGTCGAAGCTCTGCCAGTTCAGCGAGAGATGCTGGCTGTTCTGGTTGATCGTGGTGATCGCGCCGTTCTGGTTGATCGCGCCACTGCCGGAGACGATCTGTCCACCGGTCTGGCCGGCATGCGCGATACCCGTGGCGCCAAGCGCCAACGCGATACACGTTGCGATCGAAGCGACACGGGGGCCCTTCGCGGCGGAAGTGCTGCGTGCCGCTGGACGGCTGTTGCGAGCGAGTTCACTGGCAGCGACCCACTGCGAGGTAGCGGCATTCCAGCACAGGCGATAGATACGATTCATTTCGAGCAACCTTCGGTCGTGGGCGCATGCGACGTGCAGAGGCGTACCCAGCGTTGGCCGAGTCGAGATGGTTGCTATTGGGCCCCCTGCGGGCGGCACCGGATCGTTTCGACCCCGGCGCGTTTTCGGCATGTTAGCCGATAAGTGTGATCGTCATCACATTTAGGCTGTGAAGACGGTCGCATTCATGACATTTGACCCGGGTAAATACCATTCCTTGCCCGGTGCCCTCAGTGCGGGGAAGCCAGTTCCACGCAGAAGTCGACGAAGGCGCGGACCTTGGGCGGAGCGTTCTTCCGCGAGGGATAAAACGCGTACAAGGGGAAGCTTTCCTCGGCCCAGTCCGGGAACAGTTCGACCAGCCGGCCATCGGCGAGCGCGTCCTGCACGCTCACCGCCAGCACCTGCGCGATGCCCGCGCCGGCGATGCACACGGCAAACATGATTCCGGAGTCGGTGACCAGCAGGGGGCCCGTCGTTTCGACCGGAACCACCTTGCCCTTCCGATGGAATTCCCAATCGAACGGTCGCCGCGTGACCGGGTCGCGGAACTGGATACAGCGGTGCCGGGCGAGGTCCTTCGGCGTCGCCGGGCGACCGTGCGCCGCGAGGTAGGCCGGTGCCGCGACGGTGAGGACCCGGGTCTCGAGTAGCTTGCGGCCGATCAGCGAAGAGGACGGCGGCACGCCGAAGCGAACGGCCACGTCGATACCGTCGGCGACGAGATCGCCCAGCTCGTCACGGGTGACGATCTCCAGCTCCAGCGCCGGATAGCGCTCGAGGAAGGCCGCGAGCTGCGGCGCAATGACCTGACGGGCGAACATGGCGTCCAGGCTGACCCGGAGCCGGCCGCGCACCGCCTGGGAATCGCCGGCGGCAGCCAGTGCCGCATCCTCGATGCCCGACAGCAGGGGGCCTACCTGAGCGTAGAGACGCTCCCCTTCGTCGGTCAGGGTGACCGACCGCGTGGTCCGGTGAAGCAGGCGTACGCCCAGGCGCTCTTCCAGCCGACTCACCGCGCGACTCACACCCGATGGCGAAAGGCCGAGCGCGTCGGCTGCACGGGCGAAGTTGCCCGTCTCGACGACGGACACCAGGACGCTGAGGTTGCCGAGCAGGCGGCCATCGGAGGACATGAGGGGCGACTCGTGATCGTGAGTCACGAAAGATCTTCCTCCACGGACATTCCGTCAATAGAGCGTGGCGCCTATGCTGGGCCCCATTCCCTTTCCCCCGGAGCCTTCCCATGACCGCTTCACACCCACGTACCGCACTCATCCTCGGCGCCAGCCGTGGCCTGGGGCTCGCCCTCGTCGAGGAATACCTGCACCGCGACTGGCATGTCGTCGCCACCGTGCGTGGGGAGACGCCGGCCGCACTGTCCCGTCTTGCCGCCGCATCGGAGGGACGCCTCCGCGTCGAGCGCGCCGATATCGCCCGTGGCAGCGATATCGACGCCCTGCGTCGCACTCTCGACGGCATCGCCTTCGACCTCGTCTTCGTCAACGCAGGCGTGATGACCCAGACGCGCGATGCGAACGGGGCGACGATTTCCGACGAGGAATTCGCTCATGTCATGGCAACCAATGTCCTTGGCCCCATGCGCGTACTCGAGGCTTTCGAGTCCCTGGTGCCCCGTTCCGGCACGCTGAGCGTGATGTCGTCCGGGCTGGGCAGCATCGAGAACAACGTCGACGGGGCGTGGACCGTGTATCGCGCCAGCAAATCGGCCCTGAACCAGATGCTCCGCAGCTTCGCCAATGTGCGCAAGGGCGACCCGCGGGCGGTACTGGCCATCGCACCCGGCTGGGTTCGCACCGACATGGGGGGTGCCGATGCCGCCCTGTCCGTCGAGGAAAGCATTCCGCGCGTCGTCGACGTGATCGAGGCGCATCGCGGCAAAGCCGGCGCGCACTACGTCAATTACCAGGGCCAGATCCTGCCCTGGTAAGAGCTCAAAGCCAGATGCGGATGCCGGCAACCCAGCGACGGTCGGTGATACGACGACCGTCGCTGCGCGCGAGGTCCGCGGTGCCGCCGGTGAGATGCTCCCACGACACGCCGATGTACGGCGCAATACTGCGGCGGATCTCGTAGCGCAGGCGCAGGCTGCCTTCCACGCTCGATACGCCGGCGCGCAACTGGCGCTGGACATCGTCCTTGCCGTACGCGTTCACCTCGATCTCGGGCTGGAGGATCAGGCGCTGCGTAAACAGGAGTTCGTACTCCGCGCGCACGCGTGCGGCGGTACGGCCGCCCTCTCCCGCATAGCCTGTCGCTTCCAGCTCGAACCAGTACGGCGCCAGTCCCTGCACGCCGAAGGCCGCCCAGTTGCGTGTCGGGCCTTCGCCGAAATCGTGCCGCGCACCGAGCTGGGTATCCCAGTACGTTGCGACGGCGTGGCTCCAGAACGCCTCGACATCGCCGTCGCGTGGCCGGTTGCCTTCGCGTTCGCCTTCGCTGCGCAACCAGAGCTTGTCGCTGTCGTTGCCGTACCAGGCATCGGCTTCCCAGGACTGACCGTGCCCGCCCTGCCCCGCGAACGATTCCAGACGATCCACCAGCAACATGCCGACGGGCGCCGTGTCGTCCATGTCTTTCATCGCCATGCCATGCATGCTGCTCGGCGGTACCCCGTCCGACCAGTCGGGGCTGCGCGCGTCGGCGGGTGCCTTGCCGCCCTGCATGGCGCCCATCTTCATAGGGGCCATGCGCGCCATACCCGGCATGGACGACATGTCCTGCATCGACGACATGTCGTGCGGCGGTGTCTCGGCAGGCGGCGCATCGGCGTGCTGCATGCCGGGCATGTCCTTCATGTCGCTCATGCCTTGCATGCCTTGCATGCCCTGCGCAGGTTGCGACCCTTGCGCGTCCTGGGCCAGCACCGGCGCGAGCGCAGCAAGCGCGACGAGGGCAGCAACGACGCGCCTCACGACACCACCACTTCGCGGAACATGCCCGCTTCCATGTGGTAGAGCATGTGGCAGTGGAAGGCCCACCGCCCGGGGTTATCTGCGTTCACCGCGTACGTCACCTGCTGGGCGGGTTGCACGTTTACCGTGTGCTTGCGTACCTGGAAGCGACCGTCCGGCGATTCCACCTCGCTCCACATGCCATGCAGATGGATCGGGTGATTCATCATGGTGTCGTTGACCAGGCGTACGCGCAAACGCTCGCCACGACGGAAATGCACCGGTGTCGCGGCGGAGTACTTCACGCCATCGAACGACCACGCGAAACGTTCCATGTTGCCGGTGAGGTGCAACTCGATCGTGCGGCCGGGTTCGCGTGTATCGAGGGCACCGCCCACCGTGTGGAGGTCGGCGTAGGTGAGCACGCGGTGGCTGCGCTCACGCAAGCCGGCGCCGGGATCGTCGAGATTGGTGCGTGGCATGTCCACGCGCATGTCGACACCGGGGCCGTATTCGGTGCTCGCATGATGGGCCATCACCATCTCGCCGCCCTTGCCGCCCTCCACGCCCATCGAACCCATCATGTCGCTCATCGCCAGGTGGGTTCGCGGATCGAGCGACGGGACCTCGGCCTGCATGCCTTCGTGCGGTGCAAGCGTGGCGCGTGCGAAACCGGAGCGATCGATCGACTGGGCGAAGATGGTGTAGGCGCGATCCTCGCGCGGCTCGACGATGACGTCGTACGTTTCGGCCGCGGCGATACGCAATTCGTCCACCAGCACCGGTTCCACATCCTGGCCATCGGCCGCAACGACGCTGAGGCGCAGCCCGGGAATACGCAGGTCGAAGATCGAATTGGACGAACCGTTGATCAGGCGCAGGCGCACCCGCTCGCCAACCCGGAACAGTCCGGTCCAGTTACCGGCGGGAGCGTTGCCGTTGACAAGATAGGTATACGTCGCACCCGACACGTCGGCCAGGTCGCCCGGATTCATGCGCATGCGGTTCCACATGCGACGCATCGCCATGGCTTCGCCGAAACCCTTGGCACGTGCATCGCGCACGAAGTCGGCGACGGTAGGCTGGGCATAGTTGTAGAAATCACTTCGCGAACGCAGCCTGGCGTAAACACGCTCGGGGTCTTCGTCGGTCCAGTCGCTGATCAGGATCACGTGCTCGCGGTCGACCGCATGACGTTCGCCATCCTTCGGCGCAATGACGATGGCGCCGTAAAGACCGCTCTGCTCCTGGAAACGACTGTGCGCGTGATACCAATACGTGCCTGACTGCTTGAGCGGGAAGCGATAGGTGAACTCGCTGCGTGCCGGTATGCCATCGAAACTCAGGCCCGGCACGCCATCCTGATCGTAGGGAACCACCAGGCCGTGCCAGTGTATCGACGAGACGGTGTCGAGCTGGTTACGCACACGCAGGATGGCGGTCTCGCCTTCGCGCCAGCGCAGGGTGGGTCCGGGCACACCACCGTTCACGGTCACCGCCGTGCGTGCGCGACCGGTGAAGTCGACGGCGGCCTGGCGAATGTCCAGCGTCATCTCGGGGCCGGTCAGCTCGCCCGCCGGTCGCATCGCGTCGGTCGCGGCGGCGGGACGGACGACGCCGAAGCCCAGGCCGACGCCAGCTACCGCCAGGCCCTGGACGAAGCGGCGGCGGGGCAGGTGGATGATGGATTCGCCGTGGTCGCGCATACCGTTGTCTTGACCCGCAACACTGTGAGAGAGCCGAGCGTAGCGAGCATGGTCGGGGTGCGACAACTCTGGAGCAGGCTCCTTGCGGGTTAGCGATAGCTCACGTTGACCACGATGGACGCGTTGGCCTCGCCAGGCGCCAACGTTGGACCGACGCGGCGATATCGCGCGCGAAAGCCGTGGCTGCGCCCGTCGTGCACCGCGGGCAGGATCAAGGGCGACGCGCTGTTGGGTATGGCCTGCGTATCGGGATCGTCACTGCGCAGCTCCACGGCGACGCCGGTAGCCGGATGTGCGCCGGTCACCTTGAACAGCGAGGCGTCCTGCTCGTCCGCGAGGGCACTGAAGCTCATGAGGATCTGGGTGGCGTTCCGGCAACCGGTCGAGACCAGCGTCTGCATCACCCACGGGCTGCTGCCTGTCACCTGAAGGTCGCGGCCATCGACCTTGTTCATGGCGAAGGTCAATCCATGGGAGGTGAAGGCGCAGGTCGGTCGCTCGGGCTGCACCTGCGTGTCGGTCAGATCGACCCAGGCCTGGGCCTGATCGTCCCAGCCGCCCCGCGCCAGCGTGCCCGAGGTGAGTGCACCGCCGGCATCCACGATGTCGGTCTTGATGAGCTGGACGCGAAAATGGGCGTCGTTGAGCACGGCATCGAAGATGAAGGGAATGGACGTGCGCTCGGGAACGAGCAGTTCGCCATGCTGGGAGTTGTGGAAGTAAGTGCGGATACCGACACCCGGAACGTTGGTGGCGTAAATGCCGCCCCCCATCGGGCTGGCCGTGGTGAAGATCCCGAGGCTGGCCGTACGTGTCGGGTAGAGGCACTTGAACCTGGATGATGCCCAGCCGGCGCTGCGTTTTTCGGCGAGCACGCTGCCGACCGGCGCGTCGACGGGGACGTTCACGATGCCGAACGAGAGGACCTGCGGACTGCCTTGGGAAGGATGTTTCAGGCAGCCCGCCCGGGCTGGCGCCATGAAGACGGCGGCAAGCAGGCAGGCGAAGCGAACGAGGCGGGCGCTGGGCATGGCGATGACTTCACGGGGGAGAGACCGTATCGAGTCTGCTCACGCAACCGCGCCGTGCCCATCCAAGGATTCTGAAATCGCGCTGACAGCGAAGTGCCCGGGATGCACGGCTCGTTCACCGTGTCGCGCCAATCATTCGTCCATGAGCCTGCAGGAATATCGCCGCAAGCGGAACTTCACCAGGACACGCGAGCCGTCTCCCGAAGGATCCGCGCGCGGCAAAGGGCGCGCCATCTTCGTTGTCCAGCTGCATCATGCATCGCACCGGCACTTCGACTTCCGGCTGCAGGTCGGCGATGTCCTGCGGAGCTGGGCCGTCCCCAAGGGCCCAAGCTATGACCCGAAGGTGAAGCGCCTCGCCGTCGAGGTCGAGGACCATCCCGTGTCGTATGCCGGGTTCGAGGGCGAGATCGAGGAAGGCTATGGCAAGGGGCACGTCGACACGTTCGACCGTGGCGTCTGGTCCACCGCCGGGGATGTCGAGGCGCAGCTGCTCAAAGGTCACCTCACCTTCGAGCTCTTCGGTAAACGCCTGAAGGGGAGTTGGCATCTGGTGCGTAGCGGAAAGAAGGAGCGCCAGCCGTCGTGGTTCCTGATAAAGGCGACCGACGCCTACGCGAGTGACATCGAGGCCGACGATCTGCTCGACGCGAAAATGCGGAAAAGCACGCGCCGGGCGCAGAAGGCTACCAGCGCGGGGACCGCCACGAAAAAGGTCGCCGCGACGAAAGCCTCTTCCGCGAAGACGAAGTCGCGCCGCGTTTCCGTCGCCACCTTGACCAAGGCGGCCGTCGCGCTCGAGGGAACGCGCAAGGCGAAAGCCTCCACCGATTTCTTCCCACCCCAGCTGGCGCGCTTGCGTGAAACACCGCCGCAAGGTGACGCCTGGTTGCACGAGGTGAAGTGGGACGGTTATCGCATTCTTGCCAGCGTGGCCAAGGGCAAGGTGATGCTGTGGTCGCGCAACGCCCTGCCCTGGAACGATCGCCTGCCGGAGATCGTCGCCGCCATCGAAGGCCTCGGCCTGGAGAGCGCCCGCCTCGACGGCGAACTCATCGCCCTGGATGCGCAGGGCCGCAGCGACTTCAATGCCCTCCAGCGCACCCTGTCCGGCGACATGCAGGCGCCGCTTGCGTACATGCTCTTCGACATGCCCTATCTGCAGGGCTACGACCTCGGCAAGGTCGCGCTCGCGCAGCGGAAGACCTTGCTCGAACGCCTGCTCTCGCATGCACCGCGCCTGCTCTCTTACAGCGGGCACAACCTCGGCGACGGCGACCAGGTGTTTGCCATGGCCATGGAACAGAAACTCGAAGGCATCATCTCCAAGCGCGCCGACGGCGGCTATCGCGCGGGACGCGGCGACGACTGGCTGAAGATCAAGCGCCTGGAGAGCGACGAGTTCGCGGTGGTCGGCTACACCCCGGCCAAGGGTTCCCGCCTGACGTTCGGCTCGCTGCTTCTGGCGAGGCCCGATGCGGATGGCGGCTGGACCTATGCTGGGCGGGTCGGCACAGGCTTTACCGACGAGATGCTGCGTGAGCTGGGCAAGACGCTGACGAAGGCGGGATCGAAGACGCCGAGCGTGCGCATCGATGCCGTCGATCCGACGCTGCGTGGGGCACTCTGGGTGCCGCCGACCGCGGTGGCGGAGGTCTACTACCGCGGCATCGGCAACAAGAATCTCCTGCGCCAGCCCAGCCTGAAGGCGCTACGGGTGGACAAGGCGCCCGGCGACCTGCGCGACTCCGATCGGAAGCCTGCGCCCAAGCGAGGCGCCAAAGCCGCCACCGCAAGCAAGTCCGCAGCCGCAGCCGCCGTCGCCTCGCCGGTCGTCATTACCCATCCCGAGCGCGTCGTCTTTCCCGACGATGGCATCACCAAGCAGCAGGTGGTCGATTACTACCGCGCCGTCATGCCGTGGCTCCTGCCCGCCATCGCCGACCGGCCGACTTCGACCATTCGTTGCCCAGGCGGCATCGCCTCGCCATGCTTCTTCCAGAAGCACGTGATGGCGCGCCTCGAACACGTCGGCACCGCCCGACTCAAAGAGGAGACCGGCGCGCAGGCGGTCTACCTCTATCCCAGGGACGAATCTGGCGTGATCGAGCTGGTCCAGTTCGGCGCGGTGGAATTCCACCCGTGGGGTTCGCACATCGGATCGCCCGACATCGCCGATCGCGTCGTCTTCGATCTCGATCCCGGCGAGGACGTCGAGTGGCGCCGTGTGATCGCCGCGGCGCGCATGGTCCGTGGCTTCCTCGACGAGCTGGGGCTGGTTTCGTTCGTGCGGACCACCGGCGGCAAGGGTCTGCACGTGGTCGTCCCCCTGAATCCGGGGGCCGACTGGGCCACGGTGAAGGGCTTCGCCCGCGGCTTTGCCGAAACGCTGGCGCAGCTGCATCCGCTGGAGTTCGTCGCGACGGCGAGCAAGCGTTTCCGGCGCGGCAAGATCTACGTGGACTATCTGCGCAACGGGCGCGGCGCGACCGCGGTCGCCTCCTATTCCCTGCGGTCCAGGCCGGGTGCCCCCGTCGCCGTGCCGCTGCGCTGGGACGAACTGGGCAAGCTCAAATCCGGCAACGCCTTCGACCTGGCCACCGTCCCGAAACGCCTGGCGCGCCTCAGGAAGGACCCGTGGGAAGGCATCGACGCGGTAAAACAGGACCTCGAAGCGGTCAACGAAACCCTCGCGGCACGCTAGCGGGACGATCCAAGTAAACTGCGGCCTCATTCTTCCGTGACGACCCTATGTTCGTTTCGCTCCCCCGATTCCTGCGCATCCCCCTCGCCTGCCTGCTGCTTTTCACCAGCACGGTGCTGCACGTGGGGCCGCTCCTGCTGCTGACGGCGGTCCGCCTGCTCATTCCGCTGCGCTCGATGCGCAACGCGTTTGCGCCGGTCCTGGTGCTGATCGCCGAGAGCTGGCTGAGCGTCAATAGCTGGCTGTTCGCTGCCTTCACGCGCACGCAGTGGGAGGTGGAAGGCCTGGACGGCCTGAGTACGCGTGAGAACTACCTGGTCGTCTGCAACCACCAGAGCTGGGTGGATATCCCGGCGTTGCAGCGGCTCTTCAACCGGCACATTCCCTTCATGCGTTTCTTCCTGAAGAGCCAGCTGATCTGGGTACCCCTGCTCGGGCCGGCCTGGTGGGCATTGGACTTCCCTTTCATGAAGCGTCATTCGAAGCAGGAACTGGAAGCGAAGCCGGAACTGCGCGGCAAGGATCGTGAAGCCACGCGTCGCGCCTGCGAGAAGTTCAGCCACGTACCGGTATCGGTGATGAACTTCACCGAAGGCACGCGCTTCACCAAGGCCAAGCACGACGCGCAGAAGTCACCCTATACGCACTTGCTTCGCCCGAAGGCCGGCGGCGTCGCTTTCGTGATCGATGCCATGGGCGATGCGATCCGCCAGATGCTCGACGTCACCATCGTCTATCCGGCGGGGCCAGGCACGATGATGGACTTGATCGCCGGCCGTATCCGCGAGGTCCGCATCCACATACGCCGCCTGGCCATCGATCCGCCGATGCGCGGCGACTACGAGAACGATTCGGTGTATCGCGAACGTTTCCAGAACTGGGTGAACCAGCTCTGGGCGGAGAAGGACGCGCGCATCACCGCGATGCTCGCCCGCTAAAGAGCGAGCAAGGTTCATCGACGATTGTGGGAGCCGATTCATCGGCGATTGGGTGCTTGCCGAGACCTGGCCCGCTGCCGCGGGATCGCCGATGAATCGGCTCCCACAATGAATCGGCTCCTACAGGTAGAGCAGCGGGTTATTTCGCGGCTTCTTTTGCCAGCACGTCGTCGAGCCGCTCACGCCCGGCGTCTGCGTACGTTTTGCACGTCTTGCCTTCACCCTGTTCGGGATGCGGTGTGATCAGCAGGTCGCAGGGCAGCGCGGCGACGCGGTCGAACGTCTTGCGGTACTCGGCGACATAGGCCGGGTGATCGCTGAAGCGATAGCCGTCTGCCTTGAACGCGTACAGGCTGTCGGCAAACGCGATGTTCTTGCACGACGCACCTTCGCACGACTGCCACGTCCACGCCGTACCGCCCGGTGTATGGCCCGGCGTGATGTGGGCGGTGAGCGTCAACGGCCCCACGCGCACGACACTGCCGTCGACGATATCGCCAATCGCATCGACCTTCGGATACGGCTTGTCGGTCGGGTCGTATTGGGGATCCTCCGCATACCGTCCGCCGACGCGCATCGCGGCGGCGCCCTTCGCCGTCGCGCGGACGGGTGCGCCACTGTCCTTCGACAGCTGCGCGATCGCACCCGCGTGGTCGTGGTGCGGGTGGGTGTTGAGAATCAGCTTGATGTCTTCGACGCGGAAGCCGAGCGTGCGAATGTTCGCTTCGATGAGTTTCGCGTTCGAAACATACGGGGCATCGATCAGTACATGCCCTTGCGGTGAGGTGATCAGGATGGCCGACAGGCCCTTGGTGCCGACGAAATAGGTGTTGCCGTAGACCACGTGTGGCGCGACCGGCTGGGTCCATGTCGGATTCGCGCCGATGACGACCGGTGCGGGGTCGTGGGCGAAAGCGGGCAGGGCGAGGCAGCAGGCGAGGGCGAGCAGGGTGCGGCGCATATCGGTAGTCCCTGGAAAAGCGGAGGGCAGGATAGGCGAGTGAGTGGGGCGTGGGCGTGCTTTGCAGAGGGCAACGGTGTGGCAGAAGAGCATCGCCGATGAATCGGCTCCCACAGTGAAGCCTCGGACCTCAGAAACCTCGGAGCTGAGGACCTCGGGGGATCAGGTGGCCGGGGATCGGCGTTGGCGGGCGCGCCAGAAGAGGAAGCCGGTCACAAGGAGGAAGAGGGGAAGCAGGCCGGTGAAGCAGGCCACGATGCGCCAGAGCAGGCCGCCCACCGCCGCCGAGTGGATCGGAAACAGGGCGTTGGCCAGGCGCAGGCCCGGGCCGAGTTTTGTCGCGTCGTCGCCACCGATCACGCGCGCGGCCACCGGATCCATCCACAGGGAGCTGCGGCCGTCCTTGTTCCATTCGCCGGGACGACGGACGCGCAACACCAGCGTGCCGTTGTCCTTCTGCGGCAACATCAGGCGGGTGATTTCGGCCTCGGGCGCAGCAGCCTGGGCGGCGGCGAGGACGGCCGGCCAGTCGATGTCACCGTGGCCGGCCGGCAGCTTCGGCGGCTTGGCCGGCGGCGCTTCGCCGAAGGCGGACGCCAGGCCGCTGCGCACCGCGCCGCGGTAGGCCATCGTGGTGCCCGTGCCGATCATGACGATGAGCAGGGGCAGGGCGGCGACACCGACGAAACGATGGAAGCTCGCCCAGCGCAGGACCGGCGGTTGCGTATGCGGCTTGAGGTGCCTGAGGGCCCGACGACGCCCAGGCCAGTAGAGCCACACACCCGAGAACAGCATGAACAGGCCCGTGCACGCCACGACGCCCAGGACAGTCTCACCCACTTCGCCGCTGAGCAGATGCGTATGCCAGTCCATCAGCATGAGCATCACGTCGCCCGTTTTTTCCCGGCGTAGCAGCAGTTCGCCGGTGGTCGCATCGAAGTAGCTGCGGCCACCGCCACGAGACGTCGCTTCCCATACGGGAAGCTCATCGTCCGGCAGGGAAAGCCCGCGCAGGCCCTTGCCATCCGGGGAGGCGAGCAGGGTGGCCAGCGACCGCCCTTGGGTCGCGAGATCCGGCAGGGGGCGTGCGGTGAGCTGGGGATGACCGGCCGCGAACAGCGGGTCCTCCCACAGCAGCACGCTGCCGGAAAAGGTCACCAGCGCCAGCACGAGGCCCAGGCTGAGACCGAGCCACAGGTGCATCGTTTTCAGCGCGGAACGGAAACGGCGCGGGTGCGGCATGAAGACGGCCTTGCGGGATGCGAAAGGCCGTCATCGTAGGTGCGAATGATTATCAGATCAATTAACAGGTTCTTGCGGGCACCCGAGCCTTACGTCGGCCAGTGGTTGTGCAGGATGCACTGGGTGAAGTCGGTGCGCTTGAAGCCCGGCTGCTTATAGGCCATGACATCGGCTTTCACGTTGCCGAAGGTGGTTTCCGGTTTGTTGCGCACGCCGTTGTAGAAGGCGTCGATGATGCCTTCCTTGAAGGCGCCGCCGCGCGGGTGGATCTCGGCGACGGTCTCGCGGTCGCTGGTCGCCACGTTCTCGAAGCCGAGGCCGAGCACGTCCATCTCGACGCCGGCGGTGACCAGGGCGATTTCCGGCTTCATGTGCTGCGGCACGCCGGGCGTGGTGTGCAGCGCAATCGAGGCCCAGACGATGTCGATCTGCGCCTCGTCGATGCCCTTCGAACGCAGGAAATCGCGGGCGACGTTAGCGCCATCGACTTCGAAGCGCTCGGTCTTGCTCGAATAGGCCGGGACCAGGCCCATGTCATGGAACATGGCACCGGCGTAGAGCAGCTCGGGGTCGAAGACCAGGCTCTTGGCCTTGCCGGTCAGGGCGCCGAACAGGAAAACGCGGCGGGAGTGGTGGTAAAGCAGGTCGCTCTCGGTATCGCGGACCAGATCGGTGATCTCGCGGGCGAGGGCGCTGTCGGGAATGGCGATGCCGGCAATGGTGGTGGACATGGCGTTGGGCCTCATGCGGTGGGTGAGCCTATTGGAGCCCCTCCGGCGCCCGTCTTGATTTGACGTGACGTATCATTTTCTGCCATGTTGCGTTCCATGCAGTCGCCGCCTCCCCTCACCATCGTCATCGTCGCCCCACCCGGCGTGCAGATGCTTGACGTTTCCGGGCCCGCCGACGTCTTTGCCGAGGCCAATCGTCAGGCCCGGCGCGAGGTGTACCGGGTGCTCACGGTAGGCACCGCCCCGCTGGCGGTCACCGCCTCGTCCGGCATGCGCTTCCTGCCGGACCGCAGCACCCTGGACACCCTCGACCGGATCGACACCTTGCTGGTCGCGGGGTCGCCCGACCTTTCCCGGGCCGCCACCGACTACAGCCTGATCGACTGGCTACGCCGGCACGCGGCAGTCTCGCGTCGTTACGGTTCGATATGCAGTGGCGCCCTGCTCTTCGCGCAGACCGGCCTGCTCGACGGTCGCCGTGTCACGACGCACTGGAAAGTGGCCAGCCTGCTCGCCGAGCGACACCCCACCCTGGCCGTGGAGGCGGATGCCTTCGTCGTCCGCGACGGTCCCGTGTGCACCGCGGCGGGCGTCACCGCGGGCATGGACCTGGCGATCGCGCTGGTCGAAGAAGACCTCGATCGCGACATCGCCATGGCCGTGGCGGCGGAGTTGGTGGTGTTCTACCGACGCCCCGGCGGGCAACTGCAGTTCAGCCGCCATGGCGAGGCGGCGCCCGCCGGCCGGGGTGCCCTGCAGGAACTACAGCGCTACGTGGCCATGCACCCGGCCGAGGAGCACTCGGTCACCGCGATGGCCCAACGCGTCGGCATGAGTCCGCGTCACTTCGCGAGGATCTTCCGCCACGAAGTCGGCATGACGCCGGCGGAATTCGTCGAGACGATGCGCGTGGAGGCGGCAAGACGCCTGTTGGAAGAAGGGCACGAGACACCCAAGCGTGTCGCCACCCGCTGCGGCTATGCCGATCCCAACGGCCTGCGCCGTGCCTTCATGCGCCGCGTCGGCGTCACGCCCGCCGAGTACCGCAAGCGACACGCGCACGCACGTACGGCGTGATGCCCGGCTTTCCGAACGTCAGAGCTCGATGATGCCCCGGCGCAGGGCAATGGCGACGGCGTGCGTGCGATCGTTCGCCGAAAGCTTGGCGAGGATGCTCTTCATGTGCGCCTTGACCGTTTCCTCGGCGATGCCGAGCGCCACCGCGACATCGCGATTGGCTTCCCCCGTGGCGACGTGCGTGAGCACCTGCGTTTCGCGCGGCGTCAACTCGTCATCGTCGGCATGGCCGGCCATCTCGTGGGCGATCTCCTCGGGCACACGGCGCTTCCCGTCCATGATCTGCCGGATGGTGCTCAGCATGTCCTTGCGCAGCTCGCTTTTGAGCAGGTAGCCCTGCGCGCCGGCACGAAACGCCCGCAGCGCCTGCACATCGCCGCGGTAGGTGGTGAGGACCAGGATGCGTGCATCCGGGAACTCGCCACGGATCGCTTCGATCGCCGCGATGCCACCGATACCGGGCATCTGCAGATCCATCAGGGTGAGGTCGGGGCGATGCTCGCGATAGCGCTCGATCGCCTCCTCGCCCGTGCTCGCCTCGGCGACCAGCTCGAGCTCGTCCTGGCCTTCGATGACGGCGGCAATGCCCTCTCGCAGCAGCGGATGGTCGTCGACGGTCATGATGCGGATAGGCGGCATGGTCGGAGTATAACGACACGGCCTGCACTCCGACCTTGCGAGCATCGACCCATGGCGACCCCGCGCGACAGCACGAAGGCGAAGACCCCCGGCACGATCCGCACCGGGATGGGTGGCTGGGTCTTCGCGCCATGGCGTGGGGTGTTCTACCCGGACGACCTGGTGCAGAAGCGCGAGCTGGAATACGCCAGCCGGCACGTCACCGCCATCGAGATCAACGGCACTTACTACCGTGCCCCGGATGCGGCGACGTACCGAAAATGGGCTGCGGAAACGCCCGAAGGCTTTGTCTTCTCGGTCAAGGCACCGCGCCATATCGTGCAGACGAAACAGCTAGCCACGGCAGGCGAGCGGATCGAACGGTTTGTCGACGGCGCCAGTGCGCTCGGCGACCGTCTCGGCCCGATCCTCTGGCAGTTCCTGGCCACGCGCGTCTTCGACCCCGACGACATGGCGGCCTTCCTCGACCTGCTTCCCGAGAAAGCCGGCGGCATGACGCTGCGGCATGCGGTGGAAGTGCGTAACGAGAGTTTCATGGACGAACGCTGGCTCGAGTTGGCGCGCGACCGCGGCGTGGCCACCGTGTTCACCGATTCGCCCGAGCATCCTTCCTTCGCCGACCTCACCGGGCCCTTCGTATATGCGCGCCTGATGGGCAGCCGGGCTACCGAGAAGAACGGCTATCCGGCGAAGGAACTGAAGACCTGGGCGAAACACGCCGGCACGTGGGCAGCCGGTGGCGATCCCCTGGATCTGCCTCATGTGGGCGAGGCATTGGCCAAGGGCGCGCCCCGGGACGTCTTCGTCTATTTCATCTCGGCGGCCAAGGAGCGTAACCCGGCGGCCGCCGTGGCGCTCGGCAAACTCGTCGACAACGCATAATCTCCCTCTTTTCCAAACGGACGACCCATGGACCGTCTCATCCAGAACACCCTCATCGACCTTTTCGCCGAGCACGGCGTGGCACTCGAGCCCGACGAAGACTGGTTGCTCACCGAAGGCGACGACTACCCGGCCCTGCGCGGCATCTGGCACGAAGGCAAGGACGGTGGCATGGGTCGCCTGGACCTCGATATCGTGCTCGACGAGGAGCGGACCATCGAGGAAAGCTTCGGCGGTGTCGGCGGCGGCAAGGCCGGTTGTCGCGACGCGCTGGACAGTTTTGCGCGCAACGATTTCCACGTCGTCCTGGCGGCCTGCTGGCATACGGTGAACAAGGACAAGCTCGCCGTGCATGAACTGACCGCGGGCATGCATCGCTTCAACGCGTACATCGGCGACTTCACGCTGCGCGGGGAGAAAGACGCCCCCATGGAAATACCCGAGGACGGCCTTTCCGCCCTGGAAGCGGCGATTTCCACGGCACCCCTGACCAACGACGTCCACTGGATCCGCGTGTTCTACGGCAACGTCGGTGACGGCAAGACCCAGGTCGAAGTGTTGCTCGACAACGAGCCCTGGGCCGCCGGGCACAAGGCCGTCGCCTCGGTGGACTGGCCGCAGCACGACCGCTATTACAGCCTGCGTAACTTCATCGCCCTGGTGCCGGTGGACTGAAGCGTCCGCGCCTCAGGCGATGGAACCGCCTCCGTCCACGACGATCGTCGAGCCCGTGGTGAACGGCGTCGCTGCGGCGTAGAGAACGGCGTTGGCGATGTCTTCGGGCTCGCCGGCGCGCTTCGCCGGAAGCTTTTCGGCCACCGCGGCAAACATCGCTTCGCGCTTGTCGTCATCCATGCCGCTCCAAAGCGGTGTGCGGATCATGCCGGGCGATACGGCGTTGACGCGTACCGGCGAGAATTCGAGGGCCATGCCGCGCACCAGGCTCTCAAGCGCCGCGTTGATCGCCCCCTGCAACACCGACGTGGCGCTCGGCCGGACCGAAAGGAAACCCGAGACGATCGTCAGCGAGCCCCCGTCGCGGATCCGCGCCGCGCGGGCGACGCGATACGCACCCCAGAACTTGCTCTCCATGGCGGTGTGCGCATCTTCCAGGGACAACTGACGCACGGGACCGCTCGGCGTCTTTGCCGCCGACACCACGACGTGGTTCCAGGTATGCGCGGCCAGGAAGCTCTCGACCGCCAGCGCGTCGCCCGTGTCCAGCACCTGGGACCGTGAGCCGTCGCCGATCTCCTTCAGCGCCGCCGCCAGCTTCTCGCCGGAACGCGAGGCGATGGTGACGCGCGCACCGGCCGCGGCGAAGGCCTTTGCGGTGGCCAGGCCGATACCGGAGCTGCCGCCGACCACTAGGACGTCCTGGTTCGTGAAGGAGAACATGGTGAGCCTCTGCAAGCGGGAAGAAGGTGGGAACACTATGATCCTTGCCCGAGAGCCGACAAAGGCTCGTGACGCCGAAAGACTCTTGCCCGGGGCCGAAGAATGATCGACAACCTGTTGGAGCTGACTGTGTTCGCCCGCATCGTTTCGGCGGGCAGCCTTTCCGGCGCGGCCCGTGAACTCGACCTCTCCCTGGCCGTGGTGAGCAAGCGCCTGAGTGCGCTGGAAACACGGCTTGGCGTCCGCCTGCTCCAGCGCACCACGCGACGGCAGTCGCTGACCGAGGAGGGCGAGGCCTTCCATGCCCGCTGCGTACGCATCCTGGCCGAAGTGCAGGAGGCCGAGGCGGCGGTGTCGCGCAGCCGCGATGCGGTCGCTGGCGTACTGCGAGTGACCGCGCCACGGGCGTTCGGACGTCGCCGGATCGCACCGCTCACGGTGGCCTTCCGCCTGGAGCATCCCGGACTCAGCGTGCATCTCACACTCACCGACGCCCTGGTGGATATCGTCGACGAAGGCGTGGACCTGGCCATCCGCTTCGGCAGCCTGGCCGACTCGTCGATGATCGCCCGTTCGCTGGCACCTAATTTTCGCGTGCTGTGCGCGGCGCCTTCCTATCTTGCACGGCGCGGCCTGCCGGCCGAGCCCGTGGCCCTGGCCAGTCATGACTGCATCGTGTTCGGCGAGCAACCCACCCGCGAGTGGCATTTCCAGCATGCGGGCGAGCCTGTCTCGGTACGCGTCAGTCCCGCCTTCATCACTAATGACGGCGAGGCCGCTCACACGCTGGCCCTTGCGGGCGGAGGCATCGTGCAGAAATCGATCTGGGATGTCGGCGACGATCTCGGCAGCGGGCGCCTGGTGCGCGTGTTGCCCGATTACGCGATTCCTGCTGCGCCGTTGCAGGCCGTGTATGCGAACGCGCAGCACCTGGCGCCGAAGGTGAGGCGCTTTGTGGATTTCTGTGCGGAGCGATTGAAGGACGAGTGGCGCTGGGGGACGTAGAGCATCGCCGATGAATCGGCTCCCACAGGGAGCAGGGTCTTGCCTAGATTTGTAGGAGCCGATTCATCGGCGATCCCGCGGCAGCGGGCCAGGTTTCGTCGCGGAATCATCGCCACGCTTCGCAGGGATCGCCGGCATAGCCGGCTCCTACAACACCCCAGACCACTCCTCAGGCTTCATGATCGCGAACAAGCCATCGCGCGCCGTCCGTCGCGCCAGCCTAAGCACTTCCGCATCGCGCGAGAACAACACGCTCGCGCCCGATGCCGCGGCAAGCTCCAGGAACTTCTGATCGTCCGGATCGCGGCACCTCGGTAACGCCACGCCAGGTGACGCACCCGGCGTCGCGCCAGCCTCGTCCAACCCGGAACCGTCCAGCAACGTCACCAGCCGATCGAAACGCGACACCGCTTCCTCGCGCTGCGCTTCATCGAGTTTCAACGCCGGATACGCCAGGACGCCCAGCCATTCGTCGCGGCAATCCACGCGTGTCACCGCTTCGACCGTACCCGCGGCGAGCGCCGCGACGAGTGTCGCGGCGCGTGGATCGTCGAACACGAAGGCGTCGAGACAGACATTGGTGTCCAGCACGACGCGCATGCGATCAGGCCGCCGACCGCTCGGCGAGCTTCGCATGCTGGGCGGCGACGATCGAATACGACTCCTTACGTGCCGCATGGTCGAAGATCTGCGCGGTGATGATGAGTTCGTCCGCGCCCGTGCGTTCGATGAACTCGGCGAGGCCATCACGCACCGTGTCTGGCGAGCCGACCACGGCGCAGGACAGCGCGTGATCCACCTGCGCCTTCTCCATCGGCGTCCATACACCGTCCATCGAATGCACCGGCGGCGGCAGCTGGCCCGGCGCCCCACGGCGCAGGTTCCAGAACGCCTGCTGCTGTGAGGTGAACAGGCGACGCGCTTCGGCATCGGTTTCCGCGGCGACCACGTTGATACCGAGCATCGCGTACGGCTTGTCGAGCACCGCGGACGGACGGAACATGTGCCGGTACACCTCGAGCGCCTTCATCATCATGTCGGGCGCGAAGTGCGAGGCGAACGCGAATGGCAGGCCGAGGTGCGCGGCGAGCTGCGCACTGAACAGGCTGGACCCGAGCAACCACAGCGGCACATGGGTATCCATGCCCGGCACGGCACGCACCGTCTGCCCCGGCTGTTGCGGGCCGAGGAACAGCTGCAGCTCCTGCACGTCGTCGGGGAAGCGGTCGTCGCTGGGGCCCATGGAACGGCGCAGGGCGCGCGCCGTTCCCTGGTCGGTGCCCGGCGCGCGACCAAGGCCGAGGTCGATGCGCCCCGGATAGAGCGACGCCAGCGTGCCGAACTGCTCGGCGATCACCAGCGGCGCATGGTTCGGCAACATGATCCCGCCCGAGCCGACGCGGATCGTCTTGGTGCCTTCGGCGATGAAACCGATCACGACCGAGGTGGCCGCGCTGGCGATGCCGGTCATGTTGTGGTGCTCGGCCAGCCAGTAGCGATGGAAACCCAGGGCTTCGGCGTGCTGGGCGAGATCGCGCGAGTTGCGCAGCGATTCACCGGGGTTGGAACCGCGCGCTACCGGGGACAGGTCGAGTACCGAGAACGGAATCATCCGCAGACACCTCTTGAAAGGGGGAGGCGGGCGAACCGCCAATCCGTTCCAGATGGGCGGCGAGGGGGCGGTTTGCAACCCTCACAAGCGATTCCAGGGAAACAATCCGTTCGGCGGAACGATGCTCCACGGCCCGCTGGCGGAGAGGAAAATACACCGATCCACTCACCCAGTCCGGTAATTCCGGGGGAGCTTCACATGATCGACGTCCGCAGCTTCAATAGTCTTGGCGGTGCCAACCACGGTTGGCTCGACGCGAAGCATCATTTCTCCTTCGCCTCGTACAACGATCCGAAGCGGATGGGCTGGGGCGCGCTGCGCGTCTGGAACGACGACACCATCGCCGCCGGCACCGGGTTTCCGCCACACCCGCATTCGGACATGGAGATCATCACGTATGTCCGTGAAGGTGCGATCACCCACGAGGACAGCCTGGGCAACAAGGGCCGTACCGAGGCGGGCGACGTCCAGGTGATGAGCGCCGGCACCGGCATCCGCCACGCCGAGTACAACGCCGAGCCGCAAGCCACCCGCATCTTCCAGATCTGGATCATTCCTGACGGTGAGCGCAAGGCGCCGTCGTGGGGTACCCGTCCGTTCCCGAAGGGCGCACGTTCGGGCCAGTTCGTCACCCTGGCCAGCGGCATGCCCGGTGATGGCGACGCCCTGCCGATCCGCACTGACGCGCGCGTCCTCGGCGCCAGCGTGAAGGCCGGCGAGACCGTGGAATACACGCTGGGTGAGGGTCGCTTCGCGTACATGGTCCCGGCCGAAGGCTCGGTCGAGATCAACGGCAAGACGCTCAACAAGGGCGACGGCGCCGCGATCCGCGACGAGACCACGCTGCGCATCACCGCCTCGGCCGATGCCGAGCTGGTGCTGGTCGACAGCGCGGCGTAAGTGACGCCGGGGGTATGCTGTGGGTCATGACGACCCACGGCATGTCCTACCTCGACAACCCCATCCTCGACACCGACAGCTACAAGGCCAGCCACTGGCTGCAGTACCCGCCCGGCACCGACGCCACGTTCTTCTATGTGGAATCGCGCGGCGGTACCTACGAGAGCACGGTGTTCTTCGGCCTCCAGGCCGTCCTGAAATCACGCCTCGGCCGCCCGGTCACGCACGCGGACGTGGACGCGGCGCGCGATTTTTTCGCCGCGCATGGCGAACCCTTCAACGACCCCGGCTGGCGACGCATCGTCGACGTGCACGGTGGCCGGTTGCCCGTGCGCATACGCGCCGTGCCCGAAGGCAGCGTCGTGCCGACCCATCAAGCCCTGGTGACCATCGAGTCGACCGACCCGGCAGCCGCCTGGCTACCGTCCTATCTCGAAACGCTGCTGCTGCGCCTGTGGTATCCGGTGACCGTGTCGACGATCAGCTGGCAGGCACGACGGACCATCCTGCAGTACCTGGAAAAGACCTCCGACGATCCCGCCGGGCAGATTGCTTTCAAGCTGCACGACTTCGGCGCGCGCGGCGTGTCCAGCGCCGAGTCCGCGGGACTCGGTGGCATGGCGCATCTGGTCAACTTCATGGGCACGGACACCGTATCGGGCGTGCTCGCCGCGCGGGTCTTCTACGGCGAACCGATGGCCGGCTATTCGATTCCCGCCGCCGAGCACAGCACGATCACCAGTTGGGGCCGCGAGCACGAAGTCGATGCCTACCGGAACATGCTCAAGCGCTTCGCGAAACCCGGCGGGCTCGTCGCCGTGGTCTCGGACAGCTACGACATCTACCACGCGATCACCGAGCACTGGGGCAAGACGCTGCGCGAGGAGGTCATCGCGTCCGGTGCGACGCTCATCGTGCGGCCGGATTCCGGCGAGCCGGTCGAAGTGGTCCATCGTTGCCTCAGCCTGCTCAATGACGCCTTCGGCAGCACCGCGAACAGCAAGGGCTTCCGCGTGCTCAACCATGTGCGCGTGATCCAGGGTGACGGCGTCAATCCGGAAAGCATCCGGGCCATTCTCGAACGCATCACCGGTGCGGGCTACTCGGCCGACAACCTCGCCTTCGGCATGGGCGGCGCGCTGCTGCAGAAGCTCACGCGCGATACGCAGAAATTCGCACTCAAGTGTTCGGCCGCGAGGATCGACGGCGCATGGCGCGACGTCTGGAAAGATCCCGTCACCGATCAGGGCAAGATATCCAAGCGCGGCCGCATGACCTTGGTGCGTCACCGCGAATACGGCAGCTACCGCACGGTGGCCTTGCCCGATGACGCCGTGTCGCTGGCGCCGGCCGATCTCGAACCCGGTTGGGAAGAGGCCATGGTGACCGTGTGGGAGAACGGGGAGCTAGTGCGCGACTGGACGTTCGCGGAAGTGCGCGAACGCGCCGCCGCCGGACGCTGAGCTCCCCGCGCTCTTGTAGGACCCGATTCATCGGCGATAGGGTGCTCGCCGAGTCCTGGCCCGCTGCCGCGGGATCGCCGATGAATCGGCTCCTACAGTTTGCGGCGAGGCCTAGGGGGCCGCGGGGGGCGTGGGAGGTGCCGTCCCGGCAGCGCCCTTTTTCGTCATCAGCCCCTTGGTGAACAGGTAGGCGGCTGTCTGGTAGTACGTGATCGCATCCTTCGCATCGACCGGATTGGCCTTCGCGACGGTGGCATCGCCCGAGACCAGGTCGGGTGTCATCTCCTTCACCGGCTCGCGCGGGATCAGCGAGGTAAGACGACCGTCGCGCATGTAGCCGAGCTCCTGGTACGTGCTCAGGAACGTACGCTCACGGCCCGGCTCCAGCTTGAACAGGTCGTAGCCGTAGAAGTGCGAGGTGTAGCTGAAGTTCAACAGGCCGAGCACGGTGGGCGGAATATCGATCTGGCTCATCAGGCGATCGACGCGACCCGGCGCGATGTGCTTGGGCGAATAGATGAAAAGCGGGATGTGGTACTTGTCCACCGGCAGGCTGGTCTTGCCGGCGCTGCTTGCACAGTGGTCGGCGGTGATCACGAAGATGGTGTCGTCGAACCACGGCTTGGTCGATGCCCGCTTGAGGAAATCGGCGATCGCCCAGTCGGTGTAGCGCACGGCGGAGTTCCGCGCGCCCTGCTTCGCATTTACGCGACCTTCGGGGAAGGTGTACGGCCGGTGGTTCGACGTGGTCATGACATGACCGAAGTACGGCTTGCCCTTTGCGTACGACGCGTCCATCCGCTTCATCACGAGGGTGAACAGATCCTCGTCGGCCACGCCCCAGACGTTCTCGGCGTGGATGTCCTTGCTGTTGATGACGTTGCGGTCGACCGCCGTATAGCCATTGCTGGCGAAGAAGTGGTTCATGTTGTCGAAGTAACCGTAACCGCCGTAGACGAACTCGGAGGTATAGCCCTTCCCATTGAACACGTCGGCCAGCGAATTGAGGTTCTCGTTACCCGGGCGCTTGACGATGGACTCGCCCGGCGTCGGCGGCACGGACAGCGACAAGGCTTCGAGCCCGCGCACCGTGCGCGTGCCGTTGGCATAGAGCTGGGTGAAGAACAGGCTCTTCGCGGCCAGCGCGTCGAGGTTGGGCGTGAGCCCCATGTGCTTGCTCACGTTGAGGCCTTCGACGTAATCGCCGGACAGGCTCTCCACGCTGATCAGCACCACATTCAACTTCTTCTCGGCGCCATCGGCGGTGATCGTCCGCGTGATGTCCTTCGGATCGTTGCTGGTGAACGTGGCATTGGACGTCTTCACCAGCTCGCGCAGGTTGCTGAAGGCCTGGTCGTCGGGAATCGTCGGATAGTACTTCGCATAATCCAGCTCGTTGTTCCGGAACGCGGCGAAGAACTGGTAGATGCCGTTGCCGGCCAGTTCGTTCACGTAGTTGTTGGTGGAACGATCCTTCATCGAACCGTCCACGGCGAAGCTCACCGCCACGGTCAGCACCAGCCAGACCCCGACCACGGCCGAGCGACCGGCAAAACGTGAACCGCCATCCCGGGCCCGGAGCGTGCGACGGCTGAAGAAGAGCACCAGCACCGTCGCCAGCAACAGCAGCAGCGACCAGGTGACGATCGGGTAGGACTCCTGGATGTTGCCGACCACTTCGTGCGTGTAGACCAGATAGTCCACGGCGATGAAGTTGAAGCGGGCGCTGAACTCACCCCAGAAGACCAGCTCGGCGGCGCCCAGGTACAACACTGCGAACGTCAGAACGAAACAGAAACCCAGGAAGATCCGGTGGCCCCAGGTCGACAGGTAGGCCCGGCGCGGTAGCAGCCAGAGCACCAGCAGCATCGGCCAGGCGAAGTAGAGGAAGGTGAACAGGTCGTAGGCCAGGCCCACGGCAAACAGGTACAACCACTTGCCCGGCTCGCGGGGGATCTCGTGTCCGGTCTTGATCAGCAGGATGAGGCGGACCAGGAAAGCCACGCCGACGAACAGGACGCCGAACCACAACAGGGGCCGAAAACGCTGGCGCAGGACGCCCGGGGCCGAAGAATCAGAACGCATGGTGCCTCACGGAAGGACGCCAGCCGGAAAGCGGGCAGGGTAGGCCAGGAGGGTAGAGAGGGCGCCTTACGCAAGGCTTTCCCGAACCTTATCGTAAGCTTTTGCTATTGGTGAGAGTAAGAATGAACGTTGGCGCGCTCACGGCCTGCCGCCTGTTCGCGCTCTGTGGCACCCTACACGACCTTACGAGAACCAACGGAGCCGCGGACGCAGTGGAGCACGAGACGAGGGCAGAGCTGCCAGTGAACGACGTGCCCCTGACTAAGCCCGCGCTTTACGCGACCCTGCTGCGTCGCGCAGGCGGGCCGTTGTTGTCCCTCCTGCTGCTGTGCCTGGCGCTGTGGGCGTTGCACGCGATGGCCACTGAGGTCACGTATCGCCAGATCGGTGCCTATGTGCACGGACTGCCGAATACGGACATCGCCCTGGCGATCCTGCTGACGGGCGCCGGCTTCGCGGTCATGACCCTGTACGACTGGTTCGGACTGGCCAGCATCGGGCGACGCCTTCCGGCGAAGCGGGTCGGCTTCATCTCGTTTATCAGCTACGCCTTCTCCAATGCGCTGGGCATGTCCCTGCTCGTGTCCGGTTCGATCCGTTATCGCTTCTACGTGCAGGCCGGGCTGAGCACGGGTGAAGTCGCCCGCGTGGTTCTTTACACGACGCTGAGCTTCTGGCTCGGCCTTGCCGCCCTGACCGGCGTGACGCTGCTGATCGTGCCGATCCCGGCGGACGTGCCGCTGTCGGGCCTGCGCATCCCGCTGGCGATCCTGCTCACCCTGGTCCCGCTCGCCTGGTTCGCCGCCGCGGCGCTGGTGCGCCGGCCGATCCGGGTAGGCCGCTGGGCATTCAGCACGCCGACCCCACAGGTGGCCGCGCGCCAGATCCTCATCGGTGCGCTGGACTGGGGCCTGGCCTCGGGCGTGCTCTACGTTCTGATGCCGCAGGAAATCGTCGGCGGCTTCGGCCACTTCCTGGCCATCTTCGTACTGGCCCAGATGGCCGGCCTGATCAGCCATGTGCCAGGCGGTCTGGGCGTGTTCGAAGCGGTCATGCTGGCCGGCTTCGGCGCGACCGGAAACCATGGCCTCGAAGCGCCGATCCTCGGCTCGCTGACCGCCTTCCGCCTCGTTTACTACCTCCTGCCGCTCGGCGTGGCCACGCTCATGGTGATCTGGCGCGAGATCCGCGCCCTTCGCCACACCGCCCTGATCACCCCGTGGTTCAGTGGCCTGTTGCCGCCGTTCTTCGCCGGGCTGACCCTGATCTCCGGCGCGGTGCTGCTGTTCTCGGGCGCGACCCTGGCGATTCCAGGGCGCATGGAAATCCTGCGCGGCTTCGTGCCCCTGCCCCTGGTCGAGGTCTCGCATTTCCTCTCCAGCGTGGTCGGCATGCTCCTGCTGATCCTCGCGCGCGGGCTGCAGCGCCGCCTGGACGCCGCCTACGTGCTGACCCTCGTGCTGCTGATCGTCGGTGCCGTGTTGTCCCTGCTCAAGGGCATCGACTACGAGGAAGCGACGCTTCTGTCGCTGCTCGCCCTGGCACTGGCCCCGGCACACCGTCACTTCTACCGCCGTGCCTCACTGTTCCGCGCCAGCTTCTCGATGGGCTGGATGGCCGCCATCGCCGCCGTGCTCGGCTGTGCCACCTGGCTGGTGTTCTTCAGCTTCAAGCACGTCGAATACAGCAACAACCTGTGGTGGGAATTCAGCTTCCACCACGGCGGTGCACCGCGCGCCCTGCGCGCCCTGGTCGGCGCGACGGCCGTGGTGATGCTGTTCGCCCTGGCCAACCTTATCCGTCCCGTGCGCACCCGCCGCGCCCTACCCGGCGATGCCGACCTGGCCCGCGCCATGCCCTTGCTCAAGCATTTTTCGTCGGCTCAGGCGCACCTCGCCCTGGTCGGCGACAAGATGCTGATGTTCGCGCCGGACGACCGCGCTTTCATCATGTACGACATCGAAGGCCGCAGCTGGGTGGCCATGGGCGACCCGGTCGGCGAGAACGAAGATGCGCGCCGCGAACTCGTCTGGCGCTTCCGCGAGGAATGCGAACGTGCCGGCGGCTGGCCGTTGTTCTATCAGGTACGCCCCGAAGACCTCGACCTTTACCTCGAAGTCGGCATGAGTCTGTTGAAGATCGGCGAAGAGGCGCGCGTGCGCCTGGAGACCTTCAATCTCGACGGCAAGTCGAAGAAGACCCTGCGCGGTACGGTGAACAAGCTCGCCCGCGACGGTCTGCGCATGGAGATCGTTCCCGTGGAAGACGTTCCGGCACTGCTGCCGCGCCTGAAGCTGATCTCCGACGCGTGGCTGCGCGACAAGAAAGTACGTGAGAAGCGCTTCTCGCTCGGACTCTTCGACGAGCGCTATCTCTCGCGTACCCCGATGGCGGTGGTCTGGCAGGGCGATGAGCCCGTCGCTTTCGCTAATGTTTTCGTGACGGTCACGAAGGAAGAAGCTTCGGTCGACCTGATGCGCCACCTGCCCGACGGACCCTCCGGCATCATGGATTTCCTGTTCATCGAAATGATGGTCTGGGCGAAAGCCGAAGGCTATCGCTGGTTCAACCTCGGCATGGCTCCGCTTTCGGGCCTGCAGAACCGCCGTACGGCGCCGCTGTGGAGCCGCTTCGGCGCCATGGTGTTCGGCCGTGGCGAGCGCTTCTACAACTTCCGCGGGCTGCACCGTTACAAGGACAAGTTCGACCCCGAGTGGGAGCCGCGCTACATCGCCGTCGGCGGCGGTATCGGCTTGCCCCTGGCGCTGGCGAACGTCGCCAGCCTGATCTCGGGTGGCCTGGGCGGCGTGGTGCGTCGATGAAACAAGGGCTGCGCTACATCCTGATCGCCGTCATGGCGGCGGTCATCCTCGGCCTGCTCGCCTGGCACCCGTGGACTCGTGCGTCGATGGAAGTGTCGACCGTGGAACTGCCCGCGCTCAAGGCCGCGCCGGCGGGTCAGGAAGACCTGCTCGTGGTCATCTACTCCGGCGACGGCGGCTGGTGGGATCTCGACCAGCGCCTTGGCGCGGTGTTCACCCAGCGCGGCATTCCCGTCGCGGGTGTGAGCACCTTCAAGTATTTCTGGCGTTATCGCTCGCCCGACGAGTCGGCCCACGACCTCGACCGCCTGTTGGATCGCTACACGGCCCAGTGGAACAAGCAGCGCGTGCTCCTGATCGGCTACTCCTTCGGTGCCGACGTGCTGCCGACCATCGTCGGCAAACTGCGCCCGGACAACCGCACGAAACTCAGCCAGCTCGTGTTGCTCTCGGCCAGCCGTGACGTCAACTTCGAAATCGAGCTCGAAGGCTACATGCAGCAGGGCTGGTGGACGACGCACACGCACAACCTCCTGCAGTGGCTGAATCCGGTGGTCCACACCGATGCCGTCCCGCCGATCCTGGCGCTTGGCGGCAAGCCGCCGATGGCCTGCTACTACGGCACCGAAGATGCGGACGACAGCGGCTGCACCGATCCGAAGCTTCCCGCGTTCGTCACGGTGTACAAGAAAGCCGGCTCGCATCATTTCGACGAGAACTACGAGCAGCTCGCCACCGAGTTGATCGAGCGCATGCCGGCCGCGACGGCCCCGGTCTCCACGTCGCATTAACGCGTTTCGGGCCCTCGGGCCCGTGAAGACCTGTCACGAAACGTTCACGGCCACGCCACCGGAATTTTCTCTTTTCCGGATCAGGCTGGTTGCTCGGGCGGGACGAAGGCAGGAGACGATCGATGCAACGAGAACCGGGAAAGCGAGACTACGGATCCTCCGATTGCGCACGCCTGCGCAACCTTGCGAGCCGTGGCGTGCCCATCACCCAGACCGCGCCGAAGCCGGCCCCGCCGACACCGCCGCGCGACGTGCGCGAACACCGCGTGCGACCGCGCCCCGAGCGCTACACCGGCGCCTGAGCCCTTTCGCATGGGCGGCACCGACGTCAGAAATAAGCAGGCATTTTTAAGATTCCTCCTATATCCGTCCTCGGCGCACCTACGCAAGATAGATCCCGTGTCCCGCCCGGTCGAAAGGCTGACGGGACGACCGAATCGCCGATGACCGATCCGACGGCAGGATGCCGTCAGTCCCTAGTATCAGGATCGATCCCCCCTTCATCGGCGATAACGCCGCGCCGGCTTCGTCGGGCCGCGTTTTGGTGTGGCTCACGCCACCGGACCCAGGGACGTCCTTCATGGCCCTCCGCGTGAGCGCGAGGGCCATGTTTTTGCCGACCCGTGCGGCCCTGGGCTAGCATCGACGCATGGGATGCCTGCCTCTACCGCTGTTCATGCTGCTCGGTCTCGGGATCGGCTATCTGGTCGATTCACGTGCCGGTGCGGTCTGGGGCGGTGGCATCGGCCTGATGATCGGCCTCGTACTCACGGCACTACTCGTCCGCGCCATGCGCAAAGCCAACCGCTAACCGCGCTCTTGTGGGAGCCGATTCATCGGCGAAAACCAGGTTGCCGCAGACCCATCGCCGGCATAGCCGGCTCCCACACAAAGCCGGCGCAAACACAAAGCCCGGGCGCTAGATCTTCTTCCCGAAAAACACTGAGACGCCGATACCGGCGACGACGGAAGGTCCATGCGTACCGATGCGATGCAGCGCATACGCATCGAGCTGCGCATGGTCGCCGATGGTGTACGCCACGCCGCCGCCAGCCTGTAGCTCATTGCCGTCTTCGGCATCGTGGATCGCGTCGGTCTCGACGTAAGCCATCCAGTTTTCACCGAACTTGCGGCCGAAGGTCGGCGCCAGGGTCCAGGTGTTGCGGCCCTGCAGACGATCGACGTTGGCGAACAAGGTCCCCTGCCAGGTGTCGTTCGGCTTCCATTGGCCGGTGACGCCGAGCGTGTACTGTTTCGCGCCGTTGTTGAAATCCTGGTCGCCGTTGGCGAACGTCACCTGGCCGAGCGCTGCCCAGCTGAGACTGCCGGCGTCGGCCGAGCCACCCGGGGCTATCTTGAGGCCGATACTGGTATCGCCATGACCCACGGCATGGCGCCGGGAGTCGCCACCGCGCTCTTCCAACCGGTTCCATGCCGAGCCACCCACCTGCAACTCGGCCGGACCGCCAAGACCGATCCGGATCAGGCTATCGGCGGTGTAGGTCTTGTCGAGCAGTCCGCCCTGACGCTGACGCTCGTAGGTCGGCAGCCCCTGTTCGAGCGCCAGCGTGCCCACCGGGAGCACGCTGGTGGCGAAGCCCGCACCGGGCCGGTCGAAGTCCGGCGGGTCGGCGAAGGCGGGTGCCGATGCAAGGCACAGGAGGGGGGCGACGATCGGAAGGGAGCGCAGGTTCATGCGCGCATTGTGGCTATCCGATGTCGCCGTGTCGTGCAGGGCCTCAGGGTGCTTTCACCACCGGGAAGCTTTCGTCGACCGTGACCGTCGCCTCGGCGGCGATGTCGCTGGCCGAGCGCCCCAGCTTCACCGCATAGCTTCCGGGGGCGACGCGCCAGCGCTTGCCCGCATCGTCGTACCGGGCCAGGGCCAGCGGCTCGAGCGTGATGTCGACGCGGCGACTCGCTCCCGGCTTCAGGGCGACCTTGCTCCAGCCGGCGAGACGTCGCGTGGCGGCGCCGGGCGCGGTGACATACACCTGCGGCACATCGGCGGCCGCCGTCTTGCCGGTGTTCTTCACCGTCACGTGGGCGACCGGACGACCCTTCGCATCCTTGTCCACTTTGAAGTCGCTGTAGGCGAAGCTCGTGTAGGTCAGGCCATAACCGAAGGCGAACAGCGGCTCGCGCTTCGTCTTTTCGAACCAGCGGTAGCCGACATCGGCGCCTTCGATGTTGTAGTCGACGTTGTCGGCCGGCTTGGCCTTCGAATACAGGCCGGCACCCTGGATCGTCGGACGCGGAAGCTGGGCTTCGTCCTTCGGCCAGCTCACCGGCAGGCGGCCCGACGGCGAAGTCTCGCCGTAGAGCAGGCGCGCGATGGCGTCGCCGCCGCCCGAGCCGGGATACCAGGCCTGGAGCACGGCGCCGACGTTGTCGAGCCAGGGCATCTTCACCGCGCCATTGGTTTCCAGCACGACGACGGTCTTCGGATTGGCCTTTGCCACCGCCGCGACCAGCGCGTCCTGGCCATCGGGCAGGCTCATGTCCGGCACGTCGAAGGATTCGGCGGCCCACTGGGTTACGAAGACCACGGCCACATCCGCGGCGGCGGCGGCCTTGGCGGCCGCGGCGGGATCGGTGCCCGGATCGAAGCTGACCTTGCCGCCGAGCTTCTGCATGAAGGTGAGTGGCGCGGAGGCGTGGTAACGGACCGGGCCCGGCCAGCCCGTCGGCTGCAGGCCCGGGACCGGGTCGCCGCCGACGTCGGTGACGGTCGAGGAACCGCCACCGGCCAGGACGCCCTTGTCCGCGTGCGCGCCGATGACGACGACCGACTGGCCCGTGCGCGACAGCGGCAACAGGCCCGCCTGGTTACGCAGGAGCACGGCGCCAGCTTCGAGCGTATCGCGGGCGATCTTGCGATCGGCGTCGTAGGGCACAGGCGTGGTGGGCCTGGTCGGGATGGGGTTGTCGATCACGCCATGGGCGAACAGGCTGCGCATGATCCGCCGGGCCATGTCGTCCAGGCGGGCCTTCGGCACTTCGCCCGAGGCGACGGCAGCGCGCAGCGGCTTGTCGAAGTACACCTCGGCGTCGAACACTTCGCCGGCCGACTCCTGGTCCAGGCCGGCGAGCGCCGCCTTGGCGCCGCTGTGCACGCCGCCCCAATCGGACATGACGAAGCCCTTGAAGCCCCATTCCTGCTTGAGCACCTGGTTGAGCAGCCAGTCGTGCTCGCCGGCGAAGGTGCCGTTGACCCGGTTGTACGAGGACATGACCGAGCCCGGATCGCCGTGCGCGATGGCGATCTGGAAGGCGAGCAGGTCGGATTCGCGCAGGGCGACGGGGTCGATATCCGAACTGAGCGTGTTGCGGCCGGACTCGAGGTCGTTGATCGCGAAGTGCTTGGTGGTCGCGACGATCTTCTGTTCCTGGATGCCCTTGATCGTGGCGCCGACGATGGTGCCGGCCAGAATCGGATCCTCACCCGCGTACTCGAAGTTGCGGCCATTACGTGGATCCCGCACCAGGTTCACGCCGCCGGACAGTAAGACGGCGTAGCCCTTGCCGCGTGCCTCGCCGCCGATCATGCGGCCGCCGGCATGCGCCACGGCGGTGTCGAAGCTGGCGGCGGTGGCCAACCCGGCAGGCAGCGAGATCGCGCCCTTGCCGTCGATGCCAGGCTTATTCACGCCGAGCCCGGCATCGGTCTCGTTGATCGCCGGCAGGCCAAGGCGCGGGAAGGCGGGCACGTAGCCCGCGCCGCTGACCGCGCCTTCCGGCACGCCGTGCTTGTCGCTGGCAAGGCCGAAGTCGGAACGGATCAGGCGAAATTTCTCATCGTCTGTCATGGCCGCGACCACGAGCTCGGCACGGCGATCCACCGACAGCGAGCGGTCCATCCACGGCTTGGCGGGCGGTGAGGCCGCGTTGGCGCTGGCGGCGAGGCCGACGGTGATGGCAAAGGCGAGGGCGGTGCGGCGGGCGGTATCGGGCATGGTCGGGAAGTCGATCCGTTGGGAAGCCTCCACGTTCGTTCAGTAACACGTTTATCGCAACCCACGAGACCGCTTCGCGTTAGTCTCGAACTTGACCCGTGACGCTCCAGACCCCACTTAAGTGGTTCAATGAATTCACAAAAGTCGATGCCACTCGCTGCTTTTCATCCTGCCGTCGCCGCCTGGTTCGGAAACACGTTTCCGGAGCCCACGCCCGCGCAGGTAGCAGCGTGGCCGGCCATCCGGTCGGGCCGGCACACCCTGGTCGCCGCGCCGACCGGCTCGGGGAAGACCCTCACCGCGTTTCTCTCGGCGATCGACATGCTGGTACGCGAGGGCGTGCGCGACGGTGGCCTTCCCGATCGCGCCACCGTTCTCTACGTGTCGCCGCTCAAGGCGCTGTCCAACGACATCCGCATCAATCTCGAAGCCCCACTCGCCGGCATTCGCGACGAACTGCGCAAGCAGGGCCTGCCGGATCTCGAGATACGCACCGCCGTACGCACGGGCGATACACCGTCGTCCGAGCGCGAACGCATGAAAAAGCGTCCGCCACACATCCTGGTCACCACGCCCGAATCCCTCTATGTGCTGCTGGGCTCGGCCTCGGGTCGCGCGATGCTGGGCAACGTGCGCGAGGTGATCGTCGACGAGATCCATGCCGTGGCGGCAAGCAAGCGCGGCAGCCATCTTGCACTGTCGCTGGAGCGCCTGGCGTCCCTGGCGCAACGACGCATCACCCGTATCGGTCTTTCCGCCACTCAGAAGCCGATCGAAAAGGTCGCCGCTTTCCTCACCGGTAACACGAACGAAGACTGCGCGATCGTCGACATCGGCCACACGCGAAAGCGTGACCTCGCACTCGAGGTGCCACCGGTGCCGCTCGAGGCCGTGATGTCCAACGACATGTGGGAGCTCGTCTACAACCGGCTCGCGAACCTCATCGAGCAACACACCACCACCCTGATCTTCGTCAATACGCGGCGCATGGCCGAGCGCGTGGCGCGACACCTGTCCGAGCGACTCGGGCGCGAAGCGGTCACCGCGCACCACGGCAGCCTGTCGCGCGAGCAACGACTGGATGCAGAGCAGCGCCTGAAGAAGGGCGAGCTGCGTGCGCTGGTCGCCACCGCCTCGCTCGAACTCGGTATCGACATCGGCGACATCGACCTGGTCTGCCAGATCGCCTCGCCTCGTTCCATCGCCGCCTTCCTGCAGCGCGCCGGCCGCGCGGGCCATGCCGTGGGTGGCACGCCGAAGGCACGTCTGTTCCCGACCTCGCGCGACGACCTTGTCGAATGCACGGCGTTGCTCGACTGCGTACGTCGCGGCGAGCTCGATACGCTGGTGATACCGCAGCAACCGCTCGACGTACTCGCCCAGCAGATCGTGGCCGAAGTGGCCTGCCAGGAATGGGACGAGGACGCCTTGTACGACCTCGTCCGCCGCGCCTATCCGTTCAGCGCACTCAAACGCGAGACCTTCGACGAAACGGTGCGCATGCTTGCCGAGGGCTTCACCACCCGCGTCGGCCCGCGCGGTGCTTACATCCATCGCGATGCCGTGAACAAGCGCCTGCGCGAGCGCCGTGGCGCCAAGCTCACGGCCGTGACCTCGGGCGGGACGATCCCCGAAACAGGCGACTACAACGTCCTGCTCGAACCGCAGGCCGTCGTGGTCGGCACGGTGAACGAAGACTTCGCCGTGGAGAGTCTCGCCGGCGACGTGTTCCAGCTCGGCAATCGTTCGTATCGCATCATGCGCGTCGAAATGGGTCGCTTGCGCGTCGAGGATGCGCAGGGCCAGCCGCCAAACATTCCGTTCTGGCTCGGTGAAGCGCCCGGACGCACCGATGAACTGTCGATCGGCGTGGCGCGACTGCGTGCGGAGATCTCCGAGTCGTTCGACGAGGGCGGACGCGAGGGTGCGCTGATCTGGCTCACCGGTGAACTCGGCCTGGGCAAGGCCGCCGCCGAGCAGGTCGTCGACTACCTCTTCCGTGCACGCGCAGCGCTCGGCGCCCTGCCGACGCGCGACACCCTGGTGATGGAGCGCTTCTTCGACGAGTCCGGTGGAACGCAGCTGATCATCCACACGCCCTTCGGCAGCCGGATCAATCGCGCCTGGGGCCTGGCGCTGCGCAAGCGTTTCTGCCGCAAGTTCAACTTCGAACTGCAGGCCGCCGCCACCGAAGACGCGATCGTGCTCTCGCTGTCCACCAGCCACAGCTTCCCGCTGGACGAGGTAGCGCGTTACCTGCATTCGAACACGGCCGAGCACGTGCTGATCCAGGCCCTGCTCGACGCGCCGCTGTTCGGCGTGCGCTGGCGCTGGAACGCCACCACGGCGCTTGCCCTGCCGCGTTTCAGCGGCGGCAAGAAGGTGGCGCCACAACTGCAGCGCATGAAGAGCGAAGACCTCCTCGCCACCGTGTTCCCGGATCAGGTCGCGTGTGCCGAGAACCTGGTCGGGGAGCGCGAAGTACCCGATCATCCCTTGGTCAACCAGACGATCGACGACTGCCTGCACGAAGCGATGGACTGCGAGGGACTGCTCGCCATCCTGCGCGGGCTGGAATCCGGCGCCATCCGCATGATCTCGCGCGACCTCGCCACGCCATCGCCGCTCGCCGCCGAAATCCTCAACGCTGCGCCTTACGCCTTTCTCGACGATGCCCCGCTGGAGGAGCGCCGTACGCAAGCGGTGCAATCGCGCCGCTGGAGCGATGCCGAGAGCGCGGATGATCTCGGCCGCCTCGATGCCGACGCGATCGCCTCGGTGCGTGATGAGGCATGGCCCGAGGCACGCAGCGCCGACGAAATGCATGAGGCCCTCATGTTGCTCGGCGCCGTGACCGAGGACGACGTTCGCGAGCACCCGACATGGGCTGGACTACTGAGTGCGCTGGCGAAGAACGCGCGCGCGACCCTGCTGACCCATGGCCACGCGTCGCTATGGGTCGCCGCCGAGCGCCTGCCGACATGGCGCGCCATCGGTCCGGGCGCAGCCATGTCACCGGCGATCGCCGCACCAGCTGAGTTCGAGGCACAGGCGTGGACGCCGGAAGCGGCCCTGATCGACATCGTGCGCGGCCGTCTCAGCGGTCTCGGTCCGGTGACGGCCCTCGCGCTCGCTGGCTCGCTCGGCGTGGCGAGCGGCGAGCTGGATCTCGCCCTGACTTCGCTCGAGACCGAAGGCTATGTGATGCGTGGCCCGTTCTCGCCCGGCACGACCGAGGTGGAATGGTGCGAGCGCCATCTGCTCGCGCGGATTCATCGCTATACGATCGGCCGCCTGCGCCGTGAAATCGAACCGGTCGCACCGCGCGACTTCATGCGCTTCCTGCTCGATTGGCAGCACGTGACGCGCGGCACCCAGGTCGCCGGTCCCGACGCGCTGGCGGGCGTCATCGCGCAACTCGAAGGCTTCGAGGCGGCCGCAGGTGGCTGGGAGTCCGAACTGCTGCCGGCCCGGGTCAGCGACTACAGCATCGGCTGGCTCGATGACCTCTGCCGCGCCGGTCGCGTGGTCTGGAGTCGTCTGCGCCTGGGCACCGGCAGCGGCGGTCCGGTGCGCTCCACGCCGATCGTGTTGTTGCCCCGGCGCCAGTTGCCGATCTGGTCGGCCGCGGCACCCGCCATCACCGACGAACTGCCGCTGTCGTCGCGGGCGCAGGCCGTGGCCGATGCGCTGCGTGACGAGGGCGCGCTGTTCTTCGATGAGCTCGCGACCAGCACACGGCTGCTTCGCACCGAGCTGGAGGATGCGTTGGGCGAACTGGTCGCTGCCGGCCGGGTGACCGCAGACAGCTTTGCTGGCCTGCGCGCCTTGTTGCTGCCCGCGTCCAAGCGCAACGGCAGTCGCCATCGCCGCACGCGCCGGCACTTGATGAGCGGCATCGAGGATGCGGGGCGCTGGGCGCTGGCGCGTCGGCCGACCGAGCTGCGCAACGATGCCGATGGGCTCGAACACATGGCCCGCACGCTGCTGCGCCGTTACGGCGTGGTCAGCTGGCGCATTCTCGAACGCGAGGCGGCGTGGCTGCCGGCGTGGCGTGATCTGCGGCGGGTCTTCCACCGCCTGGAAGCGCGCGGCGAGATTCGCGGTGGTCGCTTTGTCGACGGTCTGGTTGGTGAGCAGTTCGCCTTGCCGGAGGCGCTTCCCGCCCTACGGCAGATCCGTCACCGCGAGCACGACGGCGAGATGGTCTGCATTGCGGGGACCGATCCGCTCAACCTGGTGGGCACGATCATCGCCGGTGCGGCGAAAGTCCCGGCGGTGCTCGGTACACGCATCGCCATCCGCGATGGCATGCCGCTGGCGGCGATGATCGCGGGGAAGTTCGTGACGCTGATGCCGCTGGAAGGCGATGACGAGCGGGAAGCGCGTTCGGCATTGCAGAGGCATGCGACGTTTCCTGTCGCGATGTCGTTTTGAGGCAAGAGCATCGCCGCTGAAGCGGCTCCCACAGGAGGCGGCTCCGACGGGAAGCAGCTCCTACAGGGAGCGGGTCTCGCTCTGTGTGGGAGCCGATTCATCGGCGATGCTCGTTCGGCGATGCGCTTAACGCAGCTGCACATCCCCCAGCACCCAGATCTTCGGCCCCGGCTTGCCGGTGATCACGAAGCACAAGTCGTGCACACCCTCACGCTTGGGCAGGATCCCCTGCAGCGTCGCCCGCCCGTCCTTCGCCTTGTCCAGCGCGATCGTCGAGATCTTCGGGCCGTCGCACGAGTCCTGATGGATCTCGATTTCGCCGGCGCGTGAGCGTGCCTTGCGCGAGACGATGCCCGCGGCGTCCTTCCACAGCGCGTAGTTGTACGGCAGGCGGTCCACCGTCACGTCCACACCGTAGCGGCCGTCGAGCTTCACGCCCTTCCACACCCAGCAGGTGTTCATGATGTCGACCTTGTACACCGGCCGCACGCCGTTCACGGCATCCGGCGATTCGATACGCAGCACCAGCTTGTCGCCGCAGGTGTCGAGCTGGTCGCTGCTGCGACGCAGGAGCGACTTCGCATCGATGGCGTTCTCACGCGGGCCGGCGAGCGCAAAGCCGTTATCGAAGCTGTTGGCACGGACCGTGGTCGGCAACGGCACGTCGAACGGCGAGGTATAGGCCGTGGACTGCGCGCTCGGCGAGGTGCCGTCCGTGGTGTAGCGGATCGTGCCGTAGCCGGTCTGACTGGACAACGTGACCTTCGCCTTGTCGCTGTCGGATGCCACCGCGTTGATGGCCACCGCATAGGCGCCATCGGCGGGAACGATACCCGCCGCGCGATAGCGCGACATCTCCGCCGGCAGGCGCGCGACGAAGCCGTTCCAATCCGCGGTCGGCGACCACGTGCGCTCGGCGAGCGCTGCGATACGCGGGAAAACGGCGTGCTGCGTGCGGTACCAGTTCGGCAGGTACTCGGCGAACACCGTGACCTGTGCACCCAGGACGTGGCTCGCCTTGTCGGCAGCGATATCCGCCGGAACCGGATCGAAGTCGTAGACCATCTTCAGCGTCTGCACCTGCGGGCTGCCCGGCTGCTCATCCGGCAGGGTGGACTGCAGGCGATCCAGGTACAGCGTCGGCGACGGCGCCATGACGACGTCGTGGCCAGCGTTGGCCGCCTTGATCGCGCCCTTGGTGCCACGCCAGGACATCACCGTCGCGCTCGCCGGCACCTTGCCGTCGAGAATCTCGTCCCAACCGACGATACGGCGGCCGTGCTGGTCGAGGTAGGCGCCGATGCGTTCGACGAACCAACCCTGCATCTTCTCTTCGTCATCGATGCCGAGCGACTTCATCCTGGCCTGGACGACCTTGGAATGCTCCCACTCGTCCTTGGCCGCTTCGTCGCCACCGACGTGGATATACGTCGACGGGAAGATCGCCATCACTTCGTCGAGCACGTTCTGCAGGAAGGTAAACGTGCCGTCGTCGACGTTGAACAGCGCCGTGTTGACACCCCAGTCCGTCGAGACACCGAGCTTCTTGCTGCCGGCGCCGAACTGCGGATATGCCGCGACGGCGGCCTGCGCGTGGCCGGGCATCTCGATCTCGGGCACCACGGTGATGTGCCGCTCGGCGGCATAGGCGACGATCTGCTTCGCTTCATCCTGCGTGTAGAAGCCGCAGTACGGGCGCTCCGGGTCGCCGGTGAGCGCGACGTCGGGGCCGACCGGTTTGCGGCAGGCACCCACCTCGGTCAGCTTCGGATACTTGAGGACCTGCAGGCGCCAGCCCTGGTCGTCGGTGAGATGCCAGTGGAAGGTGTTGAGCTTGTGCATGGCCATCTGGTCGAGCAGGTGCTCGATCTCGGTGACCGACTGGAAGTGGCGGGCGGAGTCGAGCATCAACCCGCGCCAGGCGAATCGCGGCGCGTCGACGATATGCACGGCGGGCACGCCGTTCTGCGATGCCGGGTCGGTCAGCAGCTGCCAGTAGGTTACCGCGCCGTAGAACAGCCCGGTTTCGTCGTTGGCGGCGATGCGCACACCGTTGTCGTTGACGTCGAGCGTATAGGCCTCGCGGCCCTTGGTGGTCGTGTCGGTCAGCAGCACGATCGCACCGCTGTGCGGCTTGCCTTCGACAATGGCGATGTCCATGCCGCGCGCCTGGCGGATCCAGCCCTGAAGCTGGGTCGCGACTTTCTTCGCGGCGGCGTTGCCGGGGGCGACGACGATCGAGGTCAGGGGATCGAGGCGGAAATGGCCAGGCAGGCGCTGCAGCGACGCCGGCTGGGGAATGAGCGAGAGCGGTGTGCTATCGACAGGACTGGCATCGTGCCTCGGCTGGCTGGCGCAGGCGGTGAGGCCAAGGGCCATGGCGAGGAAGAGAGTGCGGCGCATCGATAGCTCCTACGGATTCGGGCAACCGCCCGATTGTGCCGGAAACGCACAAAAAAAAGCGGGCCCGATAATGGGTAGTCGGGCCCGTGGGGAATGAAGCTTCGAGGGGTTTGCGGCCTTCCGTGGCCGCTGATCCATGACGCTTTATCAGAGGTCGAAGTGCACCGAAGCCATGTAGCGGCGGCCGGTGGTGTACTTCGCGACCGGCAAGTCCTTCGTGCCGATGTATTGCTTGTACTGTTCGTTGGCGAGGTTCATGCCCGAGAGCGTGACCGAGATCTGCTTGTTGAACTTCCAGCCGATCGTCGCGCCGAGATCGGCATAAGCCTCGGTGGTTGCGGGCGGCGCACCCGCCACGTAGCCACCGGCGAGGTACGCGCTGCGCCAGTTGTAGTTGATGCGGGCACTGAACGGACCGAACTCGTAGTACGGGCTGATGGAGTACGCATTCTTCGAGTTGTACGGCAGCTGGCCACCGGAATCGAGCGTGCCCTTGGCGTAGGTGTAGTTCGCCGTGACACCGAACCCGGTATCCCAGAAGGCCTGCTGGAAGCTGACGTTGCCACCCCGGACCTTACCCGAGCCGACGTTGACCGGACGCGAGATGTCGTAGGTACAGAAGCCGTCAGCCGTGCACAGGCCTGCCGCGAGTTCCTTGGCGAACTGGACCGGATCGGTGGAGGTCGCCGAGTTGAAGTGCTGCTCCTCGACCACGTCCTGGAAGATGTAATCGTCGATCTTCTTGTAGAAGCCCGTGATCGCAAAGTAGGACTGGGGTGCGAAGTACCATTCGCCGGAAAGCGAGTAGTTATTCGACTTATACGGCTTCAGGTCCGGGGTACCGCCCGAGCCGGTCAACACCGTATCGTTGAGGAACAGATTGTTGACCTGCATGTTGTACGGCGCGCGGGCGATGACCTTGGCGGCCGCGGCACGCAGGATGATGTCGTCGGTCAGGTCGTAGGCCACGTTGATCGACGGCAGCCAGTTCTTGCTGGTCTGCGACGCCTTCTGGTAGCTGCCGGCCGGCGCGGGAAGCACCGGTGCACCCGAGTAGTTGTAGCCGAAGCCGTCGGTCTTGGTATCGACGTAGCGCACGCCGAGGTTGCCGTGGAAACCACCGCCGGCGAAGTTCAGCTGGGCGTAGGCCGCGTTGGTCTTCTCGATGAGCTTGTACGTGCCGTTGAGGAACGTACCCGCATCTTCGTTGCCGCCATTGGTTGCGCGGACCCAGGCGTACTGCTTGTCGGGATCGGCACTGACGTGCTCCGCAGCGCCGTCGTAGCCACCCACGCTGCCCAGAATATTGGTCAGGCCGTTGGTGCCCAGATCGGCAAGCGAGGTCGCGCCGTTACCGCCGTAGACGTGCGCGTTCATGCCTTCTTCGTGGCGATTCCAGCGGTAACCCACCTGGAGTTCGTTGAAGAAGTTGTCGAAGTACTTGCTGAAGTCGAGCTGCGCGTACGAGTCACGCGAGTTCGCGCTGTAATCGCCGTAGTTGCCGGGCCAGCCACCGAGGCCGTCCGCGTCACCCATGTGCCAGTTGGCCGGGTTCTTTGCCGCCGCCGGGCTGTCGAAGTTGAAGCCGTGGTTGATGTCCCAGGTGTAACCGCCGGCGTACTGCGGCTCGATCACGGCCTGCGAGATATTGTCGTTGCGGGCCTTGCTGTAGCCAGCCGCGCCGCCGAGCTTCCAACCGTCGCCGTCGTAGGTCGACTTCACGTCGAACGCCGATGTGCGCACCACGGATTTGCGGACATTGCTGTCCATCAGGGTCGGGCCGATGGCCGGGCACCCCGGATTGTCGTTGCCGCAGACATGGCCGCCGGTGACGACGCCATTCGGGCCCTGGGTGAAGCTGGTCACGTTGCCCGGCGCGTTACCCGTGAACGGGTACATCGACTGGTTCCAGTTGTCGAAGTTCTCGCGGATGAACAGGCTGTTGACGTCGATGTTCCAGTTATCCGCCGGCTTCAGCTGGAAACCGAGGGTGGCGGTGTCACGCTTGCGGTTCTGCTGGAACCACGCGGAGTTCACCTCGTCGGGAACCTGCGCGTTCGGGTTGAGCGAACCGTTGGCGATACCCGCGGCCACGGCGGGACTCGCCGCCCACTTCGAGACCGGGCTGTAGCTGAAGATTTCCAGGCCCTGGCGGTCGATCTTCTCTTCGTAATGCTGAAGCGAGCCGATGATGCCGAAGGTATTGGACGTGTTCTTCCAGCTGTACAACGCCGAGGCGGTGGGACGCGAGCCGCCGCTGCCCTGGTCGTTGTAGTTCAGGCCGAACGAGCCGCGCACCGTGTTGGCCGGCAGGTCGAGCGGTTCCAGCGTATGCAGCAGGACCGTGCCGCCGAGGCTGCCTTCGGTCAGGCGTGCTTCGGGCGACTTGTAGATTTCCAGACGACCGATGATTTCCGGCGCGAGCATGGTGAAGTCGAAGCCACGGTTCGGCTGCGCACCGTACTGCCACGGCGTCTGCGAGATCGGCTGGCCGTTGAGGAAGGTAAGGTTGAGGCTGGGGTCGGTACCGTCGATCGAGACGCGGTCGCCCTGGCCGAACTGACGGTCGATCGTGACGCCCGGGATCTGCGTCATCGCTTCGGCGACGTTGGTGTTCGGGAACTTGCCGATGTCTTCGGCGGTGACCGCTTCGACGATGGCGTCGGCGTTGCGCTTGGTGTCGAGAGACTTCTCGAGACTGGCGCGGATGCCGGTAACGGTGATGCCCTCGAGCTGCTGGGCCTTGGCGGCTTCAGCTTTTTGCTGGGCGGTCTGCGGCTTCGCCGGCGGCGGCGTCGCGTCTTGCGCGGCGGCGATGCTGGTGACACAACAGAGTCCGGCGATGATGCTCGCCGTCAGCAGGTTTCTACGATGCGACATGGTGTCCTCCCCTCAGAGGATGTAGCAGTGACGGGTTTCGCGGCCGCGTCATGCTTCGTTGCTATCGAAGGGTCTTTCGACCCGGTTGTTGTACTGAGCTGCGTTCCTTTCCCGCTCTTCAGTGAGCGTTCGAACCGTGCAGGTAGAGACCGGCGGCACCGATCACACCCAACTGTCCGTGGTCCATCAGACGTACCGGCACTTGCTGGAGAAAGGCGCGCATAACGCCCTTGTTGAAGAACCTGGTGGCGAAGCTGCTGGCGAGGAGGCGGTCGCGAACCTGGGGCAGGATGCCGCCCGCAAGGAACACGCCGCCGCGGGCGCCGTAGAGAAGGGCGAGATCGCCGACGAAACTGCCGAGCAGGCCGCAGAAGACGTCCAGCGCTTCCACCGCGGCGGGATCGATCCCGTCGAGGGCGGCGCGCGTGACGGCGGCAGGCTCGGTCAGTGTCGCGGGGGTCCCGCGCAGCGTCGAAATGGCTTCATAAAGATGGACAAGACCCGGCCCCGACAGGGCTGTCTCGTAGGACACGTAGTCGCGGCCACGGGACAGTTCACCGAGGATGGCGACTTCGCGCTCGTTACCGGGCGCGAGGGAAATCTGGCCGGCTTCGGTCGGCAGCACGGTGGCGTGCGGCGAACCCGGCAGGAGAACGGCGGAACCCAGGCCCGTACCGGGGCCCATGACGAGGATCGGACCCACGGCCGGCGTGGCGGCGGTCTCGATGATCGGTGTCGTCTGGTGGTTCTCGAGAAACTGGCAGGCGTAGGCGACGGCTTCGAAGTCGTTGACCACGGCCAGGCCGAGCAGGCCCAGGCTCTCGCGGATATCGCCGATCGAGACCGGCCAGGGCAGGTTCTCGTTGACGATGGCGTCGCCGAGCACGTAGCCCGCGCTGGCCACGGCGCAATGTTCAATGTGGTGCTGGCCATCGAGACGGCTGACGAAATCCTGCAGCACGGCGGTCAGGCTCGGCCAGTCGGCGCAGGCATAGCGCTCGTAACGAAGCACGTCGATGGCCGTGGAACCGGCGGCGCGACGCACCAGGCCGATACGGGCATGCGTTCCGCCCACGTCGGCGGCGATGAACGCCCCGGAACGCGAAGCAAGCACGATTTCCCGTTGTTTGGCCGATTCGCCCACGCCCCGCCCCTTATGACTTTCCGTTCGTCGTCACATGAACTTTCTGTGACGCCCCTGATTTGAGCGGAGTCTGTGAGCCGAATGACAACGTTGTCAACAGGACAAATGGCTAGGACATCGCCCATTCCATCCCGCGCCGCAGCAGGAAACGTTTGCGGAGGACCTCAAAGGCCGTCGATTCCGCCCGTGGCGCGGCCTACGGCATGGCGAATGCATGGTCGATCAGGCGTTTGACGCGCCGCGACATCGAAAGTCGCAAATGGGTGCGAAGTGGGCAGGCCCGCGTAAAAAGCCAATTGACAACGTTACTCACACGAGTCAATAAAGGCGACAAATCAGGGTGTATCCGGCGGTGCCGCCGCACGGATACCGAAAACAACACGAGGGGAAGCACCCATGTCATCCACCGCGGTCGGCGTCGACGAGACGCGACATTCCAGTCTGGTACCGATGATCATCATCGGCGTCCTGTTCTTCATCTTCGGCTTCGTGACCTGGCTCAACGGCCCGCTGATCACCTTCGTGAAGCTCGCTTTCAACCTGGACGACGTGAATGCCTTCCTGGTTCCGATGGCGTTCTACCTGTCCTATTTCTTCCTCGCCCTGCCCTCGTCCTTCATCCTGAAAAAAACCGGCATGAAGAAAGGCATGGGGCTTGGCCTGTTCGTCATGGCGATCGGTGCCGTGCTGTTCGGCCAGTTCGTCACCATGCGCGTCTACCCGGGTGCGCTGACCGGCTTGTTCGTCATCGGCGCCGGCCTTTCGCTGCTGCAGACGGCGTCCAACCCGTACATTTCCATTCTTGGTCCGATCGACAGCGCCGCACAGCGCATCGCCTTCATGGGCATCTGCAACAAGATCGCTGGCGCGCTCGCCCCATTCGTCTTCGGCGCCGTGGTGATGAGCAATATCGGCACGTTCGACAAGCAGATCGCCGCCGCCGGCTCGCCGGGCGAGAAGGATGCCCTGCTCGCCGCGTTCGCTGCCAAGGTGCACATGCCGTACATGGTGATGGCCGGCCTGCTGGTCGTGCTCGCCATCTGGGTGGTTCGCTCCTCGCTGCCTGAAATCAAGCCGTCCGGCGCGAACTCCGAGCGTGCGATCGGCCATGCCAAGGGCAGCATCTTCAGCTTCCCGCATCTCTGGCTCGGCGTGCTCTGCCTGTTCGTCTACGTCGGTGTGGAAGTGATGGCCGGTGACGCCATCGGCACCTACGGCCAGGGCTTCGGCATGACGCCGGAGGACACCAAGCATTTCACCTCGTACACGCTGTTCGCGATGCTGCTCGGCTATATCGCCGGCCTCCTGCTGATCCCGAAGTTCGTCTCGCAGCAGAAGTACCTGGCCTTCTCGGCGGTCCTGGGCGTGATCTTCTCGATCGGCACCTACCTGACCACCGGCTACGCCGCCGTGGGCTTCGTCGCCGCGCTGGGCTTCGCCAACGCCATGATGTGGCCGGCGATCTTCCCGCTGGCGATCAAGGGCCTGGGCGCGCTGACCGAGTTCGGCTCGGCCTTCCTGATCATGGGCATCGCCGGCGGTGCGATCATCCCGGTGCTCTTCGCCCACCTGAAGCAGAGCCACGACTTCCAGGCCGTGTTCCTCTGCCTCATGGTCCCCTGCTACCTGTACATCCTGTACTACGGCGCCGCCGGCCATCGGGTCGGGCAGCACACCAAGGACTAACGTCCGCCTTCGCTACGTAACGGCCATCCGCTAGGATGGCCGTCTTGCTATTGAGGGTCCGAGATTGCGTAGCCCTACCATCAAGGACGTGGCCGAGCGGGCCGGCGTGTCGCTGAAGACCGTCTCCCGCGTCATCAACCACGAGCCATCCGTACATGCGCGCACCCGTGACAAGGTGCAGCGCGCCATCGATGCCCTCGACTACCAGCCCGACCAGGCGGCGCGCAGCTTGCGCGGCGCCCGGACGTATGCGCTGGGACTCGTTTACGACAACCCGAATGCGCATTACGTCATCGCCATGCAGAACGGCGTGCTGTCGGTATGCCGGGAGCGTGGCTTCGGCCTGCAGATCCACCCCTGCGACTCGTCCGCGCCCAAGCTGGCCGAGCAGCTATGCGACCTGGTGCGACGAAATCGCCTCGCCGGCCTCGTGCTCGCCCCGCCGATGTCCGAACAACCGCGGCTGCTGGCGACGCTGACCGAGCACAAGATCCCCTTCGTGCGGATCATTTCCGCCCGCCAGGATCCGAAGGACGGCTGGCCCTGCGTCTTCGTCGACGACCGCGATGCCGCCTATGCGATCACCGAGCACCTGATCCAGCTCGGCCACCACCGTATCGGTTTCCTCTGGGGCGGCAAGGAGCATCGTTCCAGCCCCGAGCGCTACCAGGGCTACGAGGATGCGTTACGCGAATACGGCCTGCCCGTGGACAAGAAGCTGGTGGTCGAAGGTGACTACTCCTTCGACGACGGCTTCCGCGGTGCGCGCAAGTTGCTCGCCCTGAAAGAGCCGCCGACAGCGATCTTCGGGTCGAACGACGAGATCGCCGCCGGCGTGCTCGCCGCCGCGCGTTCGGGTGGCGTCGACGTGCCATGGGAGCTTTCGATTGCCGGCTTCGAAGACAGCCCGTTCTCGAAGCAGTCGTGGCCAGCATTGACCACCGCACGGCAGAACACCGAAGAGATCGGTCGGCATGCGGCTCAACGTTTGATCGCCGAACTGGAACGCGAAGGCGACGAGCACATCATCGAGAACGAAGGCTTCAGCCCCGATCTCGTCGTGCGTGGGTCCACGGCGCCGCGGCGGCTGTGAACCTTACGCAACGTGTCGGCGCAGGCGCCGTTGACTAAGTGTGCGTAGCGTAGATAATTGCGACGGTTCAAGGATTTGAACCTAAGAAACAAAGCGCGCTGCAGGTGACATATAAGCGAGGTTCGCCCTCCACCTGTGAAGTGACGACGGTTCGCGTTTTCGAACCTGAGACACAAGAAAGGCTGCCCTGCGGGTGACATATAAGCGAGGTTCGCCCTCCACCTGCTTGGCGGCTGACTTGGAGAATGGATGCTCACCTATTCCATCATGCTTGATGGCGCCTTTGTAAGACGAAAAGCCGGCAGTGCCGCAAAACCTGCTACGTCGCAGGATGTGGTTCGACTGTCTACGGCTATCCAAAGGCACCCGCTTCTCACTTCTCACCGCCTGCACCGTATTTATTTTTACGATGCGGCGCCATCTACCGAGATCATCGAGAACCCTTTTTCAAAGGAACGACTAGACTTTGGCGCGACCAGGGCCCATCGCGCCAGTGAAGTCATGCATAGCCAGTTGGCGCGCGAAGCCTTTTTCGCGAACAGACTGGGCGAGCTCTCATTCCAAGGATGGGCGCCGAAGATGGATCTTCGCAAAGTCACTGAGGAAAGTCTCACGCTTGGTTCCGCCGATATCAGGCCGGTGGTCGGTCAGAAGGGCGTGGATATGCGAATCGGGCTCGATATGGCGAGCCTGAGTCTGAAGAAGCTCTCCTCGATCATCGTTCTGGTCACTGGAGATAGCGATTTTGTCCCTGCCATGAAGTTCGCGCGCCGAGAAGGTACGCAGGTACTCCTCGTTACACTGGGTCACGGAGTCAAGGAGCAGATGCTTCACCACGCTGACATCGTCCTCCCGACCAGCGTAGCCGACTGGTTTATCCAGTGTGATAACGCGATATGCGAGTCACTATGAGCGACGTGTAATCAGGCGATCGTCATCACGCCAATCGCGGCCACGGCAACCGCCAATCCCGCCCAGTTGAGCCACGAGAGCTTCTCGCGAAATGCCAGCGCGCCGGTCAGTGCGCCAAGCAGCACGACGCCAAGGTTCATCGACGCAAACACCAGCGACGGATCGTTCGGCAGCGCCTGGTGGCCGCGGATGTAGAAAAGGATGTTGGCGAAGTTCGCCGCGCCGAGCACGACACCAAAGCCGATGCTGCGCGGTGACAGTGATGCCTGACGTGTCACGGCGCGAACGATGACTGCGATCCAGCAGAGCACCAGGGCGATCAGGAACGAAGCGAGCAGGGCGCTGGGAAATGGCGCATGCGCCTGGGCGATCAGCTTGAAGCAGATATCGATGGCGCCGAAACCCGCGAACACCGCCAGCGGCGCGAGCCAGCCGGCGCGTTCCACGCGCTCTTTGCGCCACAGGATGCAGGCCACGGCGACCAGCGCAAGGACGATGCCGAGGATCTTCAGCGGCACCAGGGCTTCGCCGAAGAGCAGGAAGGCCGCCGCCAGCGACAGGAAGAGGGAGAGCCGCTGGGCGACGTCGGTACGGACGATGCCGGCGCTGCTGACGGAGCGCGCGAGCATGACGAAGATGGCGGGAAGCAGGATGCCAAGCAGGATCAACGGTACGCGCGCATCGGCCTCCAGAGCCGCCTGCGGGGTCGCGCCTAGGAGCCACATCGCGAGGCCCGCGGCCATGATGTAGTTCGTGGCGACCGCCTGGACGATGTCGATGTTCGCGCGGCGTGCGAGCTTCAGCAGGACCGAGACGGTGACGCTGAAGGCGACGGCCAGGAGGATGTAGATCATGAGGACGGATTACGCGGCGGGGCGAAGCTGGGAAGTTTCGCACGAAGCATCGCCGATGAATCGGCTCCTACACGAGCATCGCCGCTGAAGCGGCTCCCACAGGTCTGCCCAGCTGTGCAGGCTTTGTGTGGGAGCCGATTTATCGGCGATGGGTGCTGGCGATCTCGCGCGGCTCAGCGACCGCGCGCAACTCAGCGACCCAGCTGCGACGCCTCGCGCGCCAGCTTCTCGATCGCCGCGAAATCACCGGCAGCCAACAGGTTGGCCGGCGTCAGCCACGAGCCGCCCACGCAGACCACGTTCGGCAGGGCGAGGAACTCGGCGGCGTTGGCGAGGCTGATCCCACCCGTCGGGCAGAAGGTGATCTGCGGCAGCGGGCTGGCCCAGGCGCCGATCAACTTGCTGCCGCCAGCCGGCACCGCCGGAAAGAACTTCTGGAAACGGTAGCCGCGCTCGAGCAGGTTCATCGCTTCGCTCGAGGTTGCCGCACCCGGCAGCAGCGGCAGTTCGTGGTCGGCGGCGGCATCGAGCAGGCGCGGTGAGCTGCCCGGCGACACCGCGAACTTCGCACCGGCCTTGTAGGCGGCCTCGAGATCGCGCGCGGTCAACACGGTACCAACACCGACGAAGGCGCCTTCCACTTCCGCGGCGATCGCGCGGACGGCGTCGAGCGCGGACGGCGTACGCAGGGTCACTTCGATCGACGGAATACCGCCGGCCACCAGCGCACGCGCCATGCCGACGGCCTTGGAGGCGTCTTCGATGATCACCACGGGGACCACGGGCGCAAGGCGCAAGGTGGATTCGACGAGTTGCTGCTTCGCTTCGTTGCTCATCAGGTACTGCTCCGGAAGATCAAAAGACGCCCGCACCGAGGTCGGCCGTGACGGCGGACTGGCGGAACATGGCGAAAAGCTCGCGACCCATGCCGGTGTGGTGCATGGCAAGGTCGACGGTGTGAGGGATGCGGCGGTTCCACTCGTCGGCGTCGACAAGGACTTCGATCGTGCCGGCGACGGCGTCCAGGCGAACGAGATCGCCCGTGCGAATGCGCGCGATCGGACCGCCGGCTTCGGCTTCCGGCGTCACGTGGATGGCCGCGGGTACGCGGCCCGACGCGCCGGACATGCGGCCATCGGTGAGCAGGGCGACGCGGTGTCCACGATCCTGCAGCAGGCTCAGCGTCGGCGTGAGCTTGTGCAACTCGGGCATGCCGCGTGCGCGCGGGCCCTGGAAGCGGACGACGGCGATGAAGTCGCGGTTGAGCTCGCCGCGGTCGAAGGCGATTTTCACATCATCCTGCTCGTCGAACACGATGGCCGGTGCCTCGATGATCATGCGGTCGTCGGGCACCGAGGACACCTTGATGACGCCACGGCCGACATTGCCCGAGAGCATGCGCAGGCCGCCGTCCTGACGGAACGGCTCGGTGATCGACCGGAGCACGCCGCGATTGCCGCTCTCCTTCGATACACGCTCCCACGCGAGCTTGTCGCCATCGAGGCGAGGCACATGGCGGTACGCCTCGAGACCGTGACCCATGATGGTGTTGACGTCGCCGTGCAGCAGGCCCGCATCGAGGAGCTGATCCATCAGGAAGGCCATGCCGCCGGCTTCGTGGAAGTGGTTCACGTCCGCGTAGCCGTTCGGATAGACCCGCGCCAGCAAGGGCACGACAGCGGAAAGCGCGTCGAAGTCGTCCCAGCGCAACTCAATGCCGGCGGCGCGCGCCATGGCGACGAGATGCAGCAGGTGATTGGTCGAGCCGCCGGTCGCGTGCAGGCCGACCACGCCATTGACGATGGCGCGCTCGTCGACGATGCGGCCGATCGGCAGGTAATGATCACCGAGGCAGTCGGTAGCCAGCACACGCTCGACCGCCGCGGCGGTGAGCGCTTCGCGCAGTGGCGTATCCGGCGCTTCGAAGCTGGCGCCGGGGATGTGCAGGCCCATGATCTCCATGAGCATCTGGTTGGAGTTGGCCGTGCCGTAGAAAGTGCAGGTACCCGAGCCATGGTACGAGCGGGCTTCCGCATCGAGCAGTTCGGCTCGCGAGGCCTTGCCGGCGGCGAAGGCCTGGCGGACCTTGGATTTCTCTTCGTTGGGAATGCCCGAGGGCATCGGGCCCGACGGCACGAAGGCGCTGGCGAGATGACCGAAGCTCAGCGCGCCGATCAGCATGCCGGGCACGATCTTGTCGCAGATACCCAGGTACAACGCACCCTCGTACATGTCGTGCGAGAGCGAGACAGCCGTGGCCATGGCGATGAGGTCGCGCGAGAACAGCGACAGCTCCATGCCGGGGCGGCCCTGGGTCACGCCGTCGCACATCGCCGGCACGCCGCCGGCGACCTGTGCCGTGGCGCCGAACGTGCGCGCGGTGGCACGGATGCGCTCCGGATAGCTCTCGTACGGCTGGTGCGCGGAGAGCATGTCGTTATACGAGGTGACGATGGCGATGTTCGCGGCGTGCCCGTTGCGCAGCGCGTCCTTGTCGTTCTCGCCGCAGGCGGCGAACCCGTGGGCGAGGTTGCCGCAGGACAGATGGTGTCGCTTCGCACCCTTGCCGCGCGCGCCTTCGATTTTCGCCAGGTAGGCGGCGCGCGAGGCGTGGCTACGCTCGACGATTCGCTGAGTCACCTCGGCGAGGATGGGGTGGATGTTCATGGCAGTTCCGCATGGCTACGTAAGGGGGTCGCCGGCCCCCGCCGGGCGACCCGGGCCGCGCGTATGCCGCGCGGCACGATGGCTTGAATGACTTTGGTAAAGCGGTCTCAGGGCGACCAGTAGACGTCGACGGCGGTGCGGTCCTGCTTGAGCACCGCGGCGATCGGCAAGTCTTCGCCGCCGATGACCTTGTCGAGGATCGCTTTCTTGTCGTTACCCTCGATGTGCAGGTAGAGCGCGCGGGTGTCGAGCACACGGGGCAGGCTGAGCGTGATACGCGGCTCACCGGCACCGTCGGCACGCATCGACAGCACGCTCTGCTTGCCGTCGAGGTCGAGTGCCTGGGCGAGATGGTCGCCGCCCGGGAAGAACGATGCCGTATGGCCGTCCGGACCCATGCCGAGCACGACGACATCGAACGGCTTGCCGAGTGCGTCGACACGCTTGCCTACATCGGCCAGTGCGGCATCGACATCGTCCGCATGCGCCTTGTCGAACAGCGGCAGGAAGGTGGCGACGTGCGCTTCGTGGGCGATCAGGTGGTGCTTGACCAGGGCCGCGTTGGAACGGTCGCTGCTTTCGTCCACCCAGCGCTCGTCGACCAGCGTGATGCTGACCTTCGACCAGTCGATTTCCTGCTCGGCGAGTACGGCGAACATCAGCTTCGGCGTGCCACCGCCGCTCACGGCGAGGCTGGCCTTGCCGCGCGCCTTCACGGCCGCGTCCAGCTTGCCGGCGATGTCCTTGGCTAGCGTGTCGCCGAGGGTCAGGCGATCGGCGAATTCATGGCGATTCACTTTTGCGTTCATCAGGCAGCGTCCTCGGCCCAGGTACGGCCATCACGTTCGATGAGCGCCACGGCGGCGCTCGGACCCCAGGTGCCCGCGGTATAGGGCTTCGGCGTGTCGCCGCTGCCTTCCCACGCCTGGAGGATGGGACCGGCCCAGTTCCATGCCGCCTCGACCTCATCGCGGCGCATGAACAGGGTCGGATTGCCGCGCACCACGTCGAGGATCAGGCGCTCGTAGGCATCCGGTTGCTGGATGCCGAACGCCGCGGCGAAGCTCATGTCGAGCGGCACGTGGCGCAGGCGCAGGCCACCCGGACCCGGGTGCTTGATAGTCAGCCACAGCTTCACGCCTTCGTCCGGCTGCAGGCGCAGCGTCAGGCGATTGGGCAGCAGCGGACCGTTGGCGGGATCGAAGATGGAATGCGGCAACGCGCGGAACGTCACCACGATCTCGGACACGCGATTGGGCAGGCGCTTGCCGGTGCGCAGGTAGAACGGCACGCCCGCCCAGCGCCAGTTACCGATCTCCGCCTTGAGGGCGACGAAGGTCTCGGTCTTGGACTGGTCGCTGCCCAGTTCGTCCAGGTAACCCGGGACGCTCTGGCCTTCGGCCGCGCCGGCGCGGTACTGGCCGCGCACGGTGAGCTGGCCGGCGTTGCTGGCGTCGATCGGACGCAGCGAGCGCAGCACCTTGAGTTTCTCGTCGCGCACGGCGTCCGGCGCCAGCGACGACGGCGGCTCCATGGCGAGCATGCACAACAGCTGCAGGATGTGGTTCTGGACCATGTCGCGCAGGGCGCCTGCACGGTCGTAATAGCCGGCGCGATGGCCGACGCCGACGGTTTCGGCGACGGTGATCTGCACGTGGTCGATGTGCTGCGCATTCCACAGCGGCTCGAACAGCGCGTTGCCGAAGCGCAGGGCCAGCAGGTTCTGCACCGTTTCCTTACCGAGGTAATGATCGATGCGATAGGTCTGCGATTCGGTGAAGTACCCGGCCACCGCGTCGTTGATCGCGTTGGCGCTCTGCAGGTCGCGACCGATCGGCTTCTCCAGGACCACGCGCGAGCGCTCGCCGTTGAGGCCGAGCGAACCGAGGCGCTGGCAGATGTCGGTGAAGATGTCCGGCGAGGTCGACAGGTAGAACACGCGGATGTGCGTGGGCTGCGCGGCCATCAGGGCGGAGAACTCGTCCCAGCCGTCGGCCTTGCGGGCATCCAGCGAGCGGTAGCCGATCATCGCGATGAAGGCCTCGAGCTGGGCCTTCGCCACGTGGGCGACGCCCTTCTCGATGGCGGCGCGGACCTGTTCGCGATACCCGGCGTCATCCAGGCCTTCGCGCGCCACGCCGATGATCCGGCTGCTTGGCTGGATCTGGCCGTCGACGAACCGGTGGTACATCGCCGGGAGGAGTTTGCGGACGGCGAGGTCGCCGGTGCCGCCGAAAATGACCAGATCGAACGGCTCGATCGGCAGGAGTTGTGCGCTCACGACAGTGGCCTGTTCAACGTCGAGGGAAGATGCCACCGGATCGTACCAGTGACATACCAGGTCATACCAGCCCCGTACCAATCGCCGCGGCGTTTCGCCGCCTTTGACCGCACGATTGCTCAACGGAAACGTTTCCATTGGCTATTTGGATCGTGCAAACGACTGTTTGAATCCGGCGGTGGTATGCGCGAACTTGCACGCGCTTGCCCCAGTGGTCGGGTATTGGTATCTTCAGGAAATGGAAATCGCCCTCGTCGCCGAATACCAGCGCCTGCAACACGACCCGGCCGCCCGGCTGCCGCTGGCGTACATGCGCCTGCGCCGGGCCATCCGGAACGTGATCGAGAATGGCGAGGTGCAGGTCGGCCACGCACTGCCCAGCGAACGCGACCTGGCCCGGGCCCTCACCCTGTCCCGGGTCACCGTGCGCAAGGCCATCGGTGGCCTGGTCGAAGACGGCCTGCTCACACAGCGTCACGGCGCCGGTACCTTCGTCTCCGAGCGCATCGTCAAGCCGCTTTCGCGGATGACCAGCTTCACCGAAGATCTCCGGGCGCGCGGCCTCAACCCGCGGTCGGAGTTCTTCGAGCGCGCGATCGGCGAAGTCACCCCCGAAGAATCCATGGCGATGAACCTGTCGCCGGGCACCCAGGTCGTCCGCCTGCATCGTCTGCGCTACGCCGGCGACGAGCCCCTGGCCATCGAGCGCAGCGCCGTGCCGCTGTCGCTCCTGCCGGACCCGAACCTGGTCGAGGACTCGCTCTACGAGGCCCTGGACAAGCTGGGCAATCGCCCGCTGCGTGCCTTGCAGCGGCTGCGCGCCGTGGTCCTCGGTCCGGCGCAGACCCGCTTGCTCCGCCTGAGCGCGGGCAGCGCGGGTCTCAGCATCGAACGCCGCAGCTTTCTCGACGACGGCCGGATCGTCGAATTCACCTGTTCCTGGTATCGCGGGGACATCTATGACTTCGTCGCCGAACTGCAAAGCGACTAACGAGCCAACCAGACCATGACGATCCAGCCGCAAGACACCCTGATGTTCCGCGAAGCGCACGAGACCGCCGAGGTCGTCGAGCGGCAACTCGCCAACAACGAAGCCGTGATCGGTGCCCTGGCGGAACGCCTGCGCGCCACGCCACCGCGCATGGTGATCACCTGCGCACGCGGCAGCTCGGATCACGCGGCGATGTACGCCAAGTACGTGTTCGAAACCCAGCTCGGTGTCGTCACCGCCTCGGCCTCGCCCTCGGTCACCTCGATCTACCACGCCGCGCAGCGCCTCGATGGCGCGCTTTATGTCGCCATTTCGCAGTCGGGCAAGAGCCCCGACCTGGTGCGCAATGCCGAGGCCGCGAAGAAGGCCGGCGCCTACGTGGTCGCCCTGGTCAACGTGGTCGATTCGCCGCTGGCCGCTGTGGCCGACGTGGTCGTGCCGCTGCATGCCGGCCCGGAAACCAGTGTCGCGGCGACCAAGAGCTACCTCGGCGCGCTGTTCGCCATCCTGCACATCGCGGCGCGCTGGAGTGGCAAGGCCGAGATCGCCGATGCCCTCACCGCGTTGCCCGCCCAGCTTCGCCACGGTTGGGATGCCGACTGGTCGGCACTGACCGACGGCCTGGTCGACGCGCACAACCTGTTCGTCGTCGGCCGCGGCTTCGGCTTCGCCGGCGCCCTCGAGGCAGCGCTCAAGTTCAAGGAAACCTGCGGCCTGCACGCCGAGGCCTTCAGCGCGGCCGAAGTGAAGCATGGCCCCATGGCCCTGGTCGGCCCGCACTTCCCGGTGCTGTTCTTCGCGCAGAACGACGACACGCTGCCCGGCGTGCTCGACGTGGCCGCCGAGTTCCGTAAGCGTGGTGCCAAGGTCTGGGTCGCGGCGCCGGGCGCCACGGGCGAGGACATCCTTCCGCTGGTCGCCACCGCGCCGATCGCCGCGGTGCTGGTCACCGTGCAGAGCTTCTATCGCGCCACCGCCGCCCTCGCGCTGCGCCGTGGCTTCAATCCCGACGTCCCGCCGCACCTGAACAAGGTGACGGAAACCGTCTGATCTACGGAGTTTCCTCGTATGACCATCGCCCTCGTCAACGGTCGCGTCCTTACCGATAACGGATTCCAGGGTGGTTTCGCCGTCCTCATCGACGACGGAAAGATCACCGGGCTCGCGCTGCCTTCCGATCCGCGCGTGCGTGCCGCGGAACGCCACGACCTGGGTGGCCGCAGCCTGCTGCCGGGCTTCATCGACTGCCAGGTCAACGGCGGTGGCGGCGTGCTGTTCAACGACGCGCCCACCGTCGAGGCCATCCGCACGATCGGCGAGGCGCACGCGAAGTTCGGCACCACCGGCTTCCTGCCCACCCTGATCAGCGACGATGTCGAGGTCATGGCCAAGGCCATCGATGCGGTGAACGAGGCGGTCGCCCAGGGCGTGCCGGGCGTGCTCGGCATCCATCTCGAAGGTCCGTTCATCGCCCCCGAGCGCAAGGGCGTGCACGATCCGGCCAAGTTCCGCATCGCCGATGCAAGCGATGTGGCGATGGTCGCGCGCCGCCACGGTGGCGTGACCCTGCTCACCCTCGCGCCGGAACGGGCCAGCGCCGCCGTCCTGCAGGAGCTGGTCGCCAACGGCGTGATAGTCGCCGCCGGGCACACCGCGGCGGACTACGACACCACGCGCAACGCGCTGGCCACGGGGATCCGCGGCTTCACGCACCTGTTCAACGCGATGACCCCGTTCACCAGCCGCGAACCCGGCGTGGTCGGCGCGGCGCTCGAAGACCCGGCCAGCTGGTGCGGCCTGATCGTCGACGGCCACCACGTGCATCCGGCCTCGCTGCGCGTCGCCATCGCGGCGAAGGCGCGCGAGAAGATGATGCTGGTCACCGACGCCATGCCGCCGGTCGGCTCGGACGATCCGACCTTCGTGCTCAAGGGCGAGACCATCACGGTGAAGGACGGCGTCTGCCAGACCGCCGACGGCACCCTGGCCGGCTCGGCGCTGGACATGGCCACGGCCGTGCGCAACACGATCAACATGGTCGGCGTGCCTTACGACGAGGCCGCGCGCATGGCCTCGACCTACCCGGCCGCCTTCCTCGGCCTCGGTGCCACCCACGGCCACATTGCCGCCGGCTATCGCGCCGACCTGGTCGTCATGGATGACAACCACGAGGTCGTCGAGACCTGGATCGGTGGCGTGCGCGTCGTCGGCTGACGCCGGCCCAGTTGTTAAATCCGCGTGACATGGACCCGGCGGCCCGCTAGAGTGGCGCCGTTCGGGTGTCCCGACCGGCGGTCGCTGGAAAGGATGAAACGGGAAGCCGGTGCGTCGCCTCGCGACTATTCCGGCACTGCCCCCGCAACGGTAAGCGACAGGAAGGCCTGAAGGTCTTTACGGGAACCGGCCAAACGCCACTGCGCAAGCGGGAAGGCGCCGGGTCCCGCCACGGCAGGTGGCTGACGCAAGTCCGGAGACCGGCCCGATGCATTCGCCTCGCGACTATCGCGGGGCGTTTTCTGTTGGGCGATTCGCGGAGGGCGAATCCGGACAGCGTTCCGGGTCGATCCGTGCCCGCATGCCGTTCGCCGTTTGTCCTCCGTGTCGCCTCTAGCGATGCACTAAGGAAACGGCTCCATGAAGAAGACCCTGCTCGCGATGGCCCTGCTGTCGTCCATCGCCGCCGCCCACGCGGCCGATGCTCCTGCCGACCGGCTCGACCCGGTGGTGGTTACCGCCAACCGCGCAGCGACGCCGCTGGATGAAGTGCTCGCCCCGGTCACGCTGATCACCCGCGAGGATATCGAGCGCCTGCAGCCGGTCAGCGTGCAGGACCTGCTCACCGGCCTGCCGGGCGTGGTCATCGCCAACTCGGGCGGTATCGGCCAGCAGACCTCGCTGTTCATGCGCGGCACCAACTCCTCGCACACCCTGGTCCTGCTGGACGGCGTGCGCGTCGGCACGGTCGGCGCCGGCATCCCGGCCTACGAGCAGCTGCCCGTCGACCAGATCGATCACATCGAGATCGTCCGTGGCCCGCAGTCCAGCCTTTATGGCTCGGACGCCATCGGCGGCGTCATCCAGATCTTCACCCGCCACGGCCAGGCCGGCGAAGCGCCGACCCCGTCGCTCTCGGTCACCGGCGGCAGCCATGGCTACACCGACGGCCAGTTCGGTCTCTCGGGTGGTACCCAGCACAGCTGGTACAACGCCAGCCTCGGCGGCCAGTACACCTCCGGCATCAATGCCTGCCGCGTTGGCGCGGGCGACGTGTTCAAGGGCTGCTTCACCAACGAGCCCGACCACGACGCCTACCGCACGTACAACGGCGCGCTCTCCGGCGGCTACCGCTGGGACGACGGCACGGAGCTCACCGGCAGCTGGCTGCGCAGCAAGGGCGACATCGAATACGACGGCGACTTCCAGAACCTGACCCGCCGCACCCAGCAGGTCGCCGGCGCCAAGCTCGCCTTCAACGCCCTGGAAAACTGGCGCATGTCGATCAGCCTGGGCCAGAACCAGGACCGCGCCGACAACTACCTCAACGGCGCCGACAAGACCCTGGACTTCGTGAACTACGGCGTCGACAAGGCACGCGTGGGCTATCTGTATTCCAAGCGCAACCAGGCCTCCTGGCAGAACGATGTCACCCTCGCCCCGGGCCAGACCCTGAGCGTCGGCGTGGACTACCAGCAGGAAAAGCTGAAGAGCGATACGGATTACCTCAAGGACACGCGTGAGAACACGGGCGTGTTCGCGCTGTACCAGGGCGTCTTCGGCGCCAACGAGATCCAGCTTTCGGCGCGTCACGACCACAACAACCAGTTCGGCAACCACACCACCGGCCAGGCCGCGTACGGTTTCCGTTTCGACAACGGCATGAAGGTCACCGCCTCCTACGGCACCGCGTTCCACGCGCCGACCTTCAATGACGAGTACTACCCGTACGGCGCGCCGGTGAACCTGAGCCCGGAGAAGTCGCGTACCGCCGAGATCGGCTTGTCGGCTCGTCCGGGCATCTGGAACTGGGCGGTCAACGCCTACCAGACGCGCGTGAGCGACCTGATCGGCTTCGATGCGAATTTCCTGCCGATCAACGTCAGCAAGGCGCGCATCCGCGGGCTGGAAGGACAGCTGGGCGCGGACGTGGACGGCTGGCACCTGCGTGCCTACGGCACCCTGCAGCAGCCGAAGGACCGTGACAGCGGCGACGAGTACAACAACCTGCTCGCCCGCCGCCCGAAGCGCACGGCCCGACTCGATGTCGACCGCGACCTCGGCGCCTTCACCGTCGGCGGCTCGGTCTATTCGGCGGGCTACAGCTACGACGACGCGGCCAACACCACCCGCCTGGGCGGTTACACCACCGCCGACGTGCGCGCCACCTGGCACGTGGACAGCGACTGGAGCGTGCAGGGTCGTCTGGCCAACGCATTCGATCGCCACTATGAGACGGCGGCTTACTACAACCAGCTCGGGCGGACGTATTACCTGACCGTGCGGTATTCGCCGGCGCGTTGAGGCAATACCCATCGCCGATGAATCGGCTCCCACACAAGACCTGCCTGAACTCTGCAAGGTGGCGGCTTTTATGTGGGAGCCGATTCATCGGCGATTCCCCAGAGATTTGTCTCGATACAAATGAACGCGACACCCCTGCCTTCCGGCAGGGCCCCGACTAAAGGCACACGCGACGCCGACGCTCTGACGTCATAAAGTCCACGGGCGCGGGTATGCTTCCCGCGATCACAGGAAGTGTCGTGAACTTTTTTGCACCATTCATTCGCCGGCCAATCGGTACGTCGCTGCTTGCGGCGGGGCTGACCCTTGCCGGTGCGATCGCGTACATGCTGCTGGGCGTGGCCGCGCTGCCCTCGATCGAGGTACCGGCGGTCTTCATCCAGACCCAGATGCCGGGCGCCAACGCGCAGACCATGGCGTCCACGATCATCGCGCCCCTGGAACGCCATCTCGGCCAGATTCCGGGCGTGGACCAGATGTATTCGAACAGCTCCGAAGGCTCGGGCTTCGTGCGTGTCCGTTTCACCATGGACCGCAGCACCGACGCCGCCGCGCGTGACGTGCAGGCCGCGATCAACGCGGCTGCCGCCGACCTGCCGGCCGGCATGCCCACGCCGCCCCAGTACTTCAAGTTCGACACCGGACAGATTCCCGTCCTGCTCGTCGCCTTCACCTCGAAGACGATGCCGCCGGACAAGCTCTTCGACGTGGTCAATACGTTGATCATGCCCAACGTGAAGCAGATCGATGGCGTCTCCCGCGTGCAGGTGTTCGGCGGCACGCCGCATGCCGTGCGCATCGAGTTGGATACCAACGCCCTCGCCTCCAAGCAGCTCACCGCCAACGACGTCTCCAATGCGCTCAACGCCGCCAACGTGAATTCGCCGCAGGGCGTGCTGTCCGACGGCACCACGCAGATGACGGTGACGGCGAACGATGGCCTGCGTGAGCCGAAGGATTTCGCCAGCATCCTGATCGCCGTGCGCAACAACGTGCCGGTCCGCCTGTCCGACATCGCCAAGGTCACCAGCGGTGAGCAGGACCAGTACCAGGCGGCATGGTTCCAGGGTGAACGCTCGGTCACCATGCAGATCAGCAAGCGACCGGAAGCCAATTCCATCGCCACGGCCGAGGCGATCCGCGCCGCCTTGCCGCGCTTCCAGTCCTCGTTGCCCGCCGACGCCGTGGTCACCCCGATCTTCGATCTCACGCAGACCACCCAGTCGGCCCTGCACGAGGTGAAGGTCGCGCTGCTCATCAGTATCGTGATGGTGGTGCTGGTGATGATGGTCTTCCTGCGTCGCCTCGGGCCCACCCTGATCGCCACGCTCAGCGTGCCGCTCTCGTTGGCCGGTGCGTTCGTGGTCATGTGGATCCTCGGTTACACGCTCAACACCATGTCGCTCATGGCGTTGGTGCTGTGCATCGGCTTCGTCGTGGACGATGCCATCGTCGTGATCGAGAACATCGTTCGCCACATGGAGCAGGGAACCGCGCCGATGCCAGCCTCGCTGGAGGGCGTGCGTGAGATCGGGTTCACCGTCGTTTCGATCACGCTGTCGCTGATCGCCGTGTTCGCGCCGCTGCTGTTCGGCAACAACATGATCACCAAGCTGTTGCGCGAGTTTTCGGTAACGCTTGCCGCCGCCGTGGTGATCTCGGCCGTCGTCTCGCTGACCCTGACGCCGGCGCTGTGCGCCAGGTATCTCAAGCATGACGAGGCCGATCGTAAGGTAAGCCGCTGGGAGCGCGCACTCGAGCGCTTCGATCGTGGCCTTCTCAACACGTACGAACGCGCGCTCGACTGGGCTATGCGGCATCGGCGAGTGATGCGCTGGCAGCCGCTGATCCTTCTGATCGCGACCTTTGCGCTTGGCTTCGCCGTGGTGAAGACCGCCGGCGGCAACTTCATGCCTGACGAAGACACCGGCATGCTGCAGGCCGAGGTGACGGCGGACGCGAACATCTCGCCTGATGAAATGTCCCGCCGCCTCAAGCGGGTCGGCGACATCATGCAGAACGATGCGGCCGTCGCCGACGTGAATACGATTCTTGGTAGCGGCAACGACGGTGCGGCCGTCGGCAACACCGGCCTGATGTTCATTGACCTCAAGCCGAAGGGCAGCGGGTCCGGAGAGCGCAAGGAATCCATCAAGGAGATCATGGAGCGCCTGGGCAAGGAGTACGAGAAGATCTCCAACGTCCAGGTCTTCATGAGCCCCGTGCAGTTCCTCGGTGGTGGTGGCAACAACGGCAACCGCGGTCAGTATTCCTTCCAGCTGATCAGCACCGGCGGCGAGAATCTCCAGCCGTGGGTCATGAAGCTGGTGCGCAAGATGCGCACGATTCCGCAGTTCAAGGATGTCGGCAGCGACTTCGACGTGGTCGGCAAGCAGCAGATGCTCCAGGTGGACCGCGATGCCGCAGGTCGCCTGTCGGTCGGCATGGGCATGGTGGATTCGGCGCTCTATAACGCCTTTGGCCAGCGACAGGTATCGATCATCTATTCCGATATCAACCAGTACTGGGTGGTGCTCACCGCCGCCGCGGCGCAGACCTTGAGCCCCGATGCCCTGTTGAATACCTACGTGAAGAGCGCGACGGGCGTCATGGTGCCGCTGTCGGCGCTGGCGAAGATCGCGCCGGTGGCCACGCCGACCTCGATCACCCACCAGAACCAGCTCGAGTCGGCAGATATCACCTACAACCTCGCGCCGAAGATCTCCCCGGACAAGGGCAACACGATGGTCGAGGAGGCGGTGCGCCAGCTCAACCTTCCCGAAGGCGTACGCATGGATTTCACCGGCACGAACCAGCGCCTGAAGGACGCCCAGTCCAACGGCATGGTGTTGCTGATCGGCGCGATCCTCGCTGTCTATATCGTGCTCGGCATTCTCTACGAGAGCCTCGGGCATCCATTGACGATCATTTCGACGCTGCCGGCCGCGGGTGCGGGCGCCTTCCTCGCCATGCTGATCACGCAGCAGCAGCTCACGCTGATGACGATCATCGCGGTGCTGTTGCTGATCGGCATCGTGAAGAAGAACGCCATCCTGATGGTCGATTTCGCGCTGGTCGCGCAGCGCGAGCACGGCATGTCACCGGTGGAAGCGATCCGCCAGGCCGCACTGGTGCGCTTCCGCCCCATCACCATGACCACCCTGGTCGCGATGGGCGCCGCGCTGCCGCTGGCGATCGGCTTCGGCGTGGGTTCGGAGATGCGTCGCCCGCTCGGTATCGCGATCGTCGGCGGCCTGCTGGTGTCGCAGCTGCTGACCCTGCTGAGCACGCCAGCGATCTACCTGTGGAACCACGACCGCAAGATCCGCGTCGCCCGTCGCAAGCATCGCCGTATGCTGAAGCGCCGGTACAAGGTGTGGGTGAAGATCAGGAAAGGCGACGGCACTCCCGGTATCGCCGCTGAAGCGGCTCCCACATGAGCCAGAGCGCGCTCTGGTAGGAGCCGATTCATCGGCGAACAAGGGAATGTGGGAGCCGATTCATCGGCGAATGGTAAATAACCCCGCTGCGCAGCAGCGCTCCGCCGAGGTTGCTGGCCACAGGCTCCATCGGGGAAGAGCATCGCCGATGAATCGGCTCCTACCAAAGCAAATGCGTCAGACGACGGGTTCGACTGCCGCGACTGGCGGCGGAGTCGCCGGCAGCATATGAGCTTTTTTCCAGGTGCCGCGACGGTAGTACACCGTCGTGATGCCCAGCGAGACCAGTGAGCCGACCGGGAAACTCCACCAGATCGCGTCGGCGCCAATGACCGGCTCCAGCAGCGCGGCGAACGGATAGCGCACCAGCCACATCGAGATGATCAGCACGACCAGGGGCAGCATCACCGCACCCGTCGCACGCACCACGCCGAACATCACGAAGGTCACGCCGAACAGCAGGAACGACCAGACCACGATGTGGTTGAGATGCTGCGCGATGCCGATCGCCGAGCTGTCGCTGCCGAGGAAGAGCGCCAGTGCGGCACGATTGAACAGGTAAATGATGAGCACCAGCGTCCCGGTCAACGCGAAGTTGGTCAGCACGCCTGCACGGCCGATGCCGGCGACACGATCCCAGCGTTTCGCGCCGACGTTCTGGGCCACCATCGACGACACGGCGCTACCGATCGCCAGTGCGGGCATCTGGATATACGTCCACAGTTGCGAGGCGGCACCGAAGGCCGCCGTGGTCTGCGAACCGTGCCGGTTGACCAGGGACATCATGATGATCGCCGACGATGAGATCACGACCATCTGCGCACCCATCGGCAAACCCTTGGCCAGCAGGCTCTTGAGGATGGCGACATCGGGCACGAGCAGGCGGAGCTCGTTGCGATGGATGCACAGGAAATACTTCTTTCGGTACAGCCAGACCAGCAGGGCGAGCAAGGTCCCCGTCTGCGCGATCAACGTCGCCACGGCGGATCCGGCGATGCCCATGCGCGGGATGGGACCGAGCCCGAAGATGAAGAGCGGATTCAGCGCAATGTCGAGGATCACCGACACCAGCATGAAGACGAACGGCGTCCGCGAATCGCCGGCGCCACGCAGGGTCATTCCCAGGAAGGTGTAGAGGTACATCGCCGGGAGAGCGATGAAGATGATGCGCAGGTATTCGATCGCATAGGGCTGGGCATCATGGGGCGTGCCCATGGCGCGAAGCATCGCCGGCGTGGCGATGAAACCGCCGATGGCGACCAGCAACGAGATCACGACGAAGAAGCCGAGCCCCGTGCCGACGACACGTCGCGCTTCGGGGATGTCGTGCGCACCGACCGTCTGTCCGACCATGATCGTCGTCGCCATGCCGATGCCGAAGACCACGCCGAGCAGGAAGAACAGGATCAGGTTGGCGTTGGAGGTCGCGGCAAACGCGGATTCACCGAGGAAGTGGCCGACCCATACGGCGTTGACCGACGCATTCAGTGACTGCAGCACGTTCGCGCCGAGGATCGGCAACGAGAACAGCAGCAGCGTCCGGGTGATCGGACCCTCGGTCAGCGCGGCACGACGTGCCGGGGGCGTCATGCCTCACCGCCCGCGCGCGCGGCGAGGTGGCGCACGTAGTCGCGGATGTCCGTCGGCCACGCTTCGGTCAAGGCGTCGAAGCGTTCGCGATCGCTCCGGTGGAAGGCCCGCGAGGCTTCCTCGTAGTCGGGAAGGTTACCGGCCAGCGCCATCATCACGCGATCCACGGCTTCGCTGGCCTGGCGCAGACGGTCCGCCGGAGCGCGTTCGCGGCTCGCCGTTTCGACCAGGCGACGCAGGGCGACGGAAGCACCACCGGGCTGTGCGGCGAGCCAGCCCCAGTGTCGCGGCAGCAGGGTCACTTCACGTGCCACCACGCCCAGCTTCGGCCGGCCCGGACCGCGTTTGGCCGCGGGTTCGTTGCCCGGCAGCCGGGCGAGAACATCGTGCGTGGTACCGCGGTAGTCGATATCGACAGGTCGGCCCGTGCTGTCGTCGTAGATCATGGGCGACGCATCGGGGTGCGCATCGAGCAGATGCTTGCAGCGCTCGACGACGGCCGACAGCGAGCCCGCGGCAAGGCGCGTCATGCCATGGAAGGCGACGAAGGTGGTCATGGGTGGTCCGATAGCAGGTGCGATCCGGCTATATTACCCGGATCAAATATCCCGTCAATACCTCCGGGTAAAACCTTCCGCTTCGACCCATTCGGCGAAGGCGTGCAAGCGGGCGTTGTGCCGCCGATCGGGCGGATAGACGAGGTAGACCGGCAAGGGCGCAGGCTGCCATGCCGCCAGGACCGGGACCAGTTCGCCCCTGGCCACATGCCCGTCGACGGTGAAGCTCAGGGCCTGGGCCAGCCCAAGACCGGCGATCGCCGCGGCGGTATGCGCGTTGCTCTCGTTAACCTCCACGGCCGCCGTGAACTCGATCTCATACGTCCGCTCGCCTTCGCGAAAGCGCAGCGGGAGCATGCGGCCACTGCGTGCGGAGAAGTAGCCGACGACATCATGCCCATCACGGACGATGTCCTCCGGGACAGAAGGCGTCCCGCGGTGGGCCAGGTAATCCGGCGTCGCGCACATCGTCCAGGACAGCTCGGCGATCTGGCGGGTGACCAGGTTGGGATCGTCGCCCGTGCTGCGGATGGCGCAGTCGATGCCTTCGCTGATCAGGTCGACCGTACGGTCCGTCACCCCGAGCTGGATCCGGATACCGGGGTAGCGCGCGCGAAACGCAGGCAAGGCGGGAATGATCAGGCCCGCCGCGACCGAGCCTCCCGTATCGATGCGCAGGTTGCCGACCGGGTTGTTGCGGCCACCGGCCAAGGTAGTCTCGAACTCGTCCAGCTCCGCCAACCACTGGCGTGTGCGCTCGTAGTACGCCGCGCCCTGTGCGGTCACGGTGACGCGCCGGGTGGTCCGCTCGAGCAGGCGCACGCCCAGTTCGGCTTCCAGTCCCTGGATGAGCTTGGTGACCGTGGACTTGGGCATGCGCAGGGCATCGGCGGCACGGCCGAAGCCGCCCGTCTCCACCAGACGGCCGAAGACGCGGATGGCGAGCAGATGGTCCACGGTTGTTTCCCCAAAGAAATAATGAAATCGCGATTGCATTATTTATCCACGACGGCCGAATAACCATCTTGGGTGAATCGACCGCGACGCGGTTATCGGAGACCAAGACCATGCACACCCTCGCCACCAGCAACATCCACACCACCCGCCACGCGGGCAAGATCGTCCTCGTCACGGGCGGTAGCTCGGGCCTCGGCCTCGCCACGGCGGAACGTTTCGTCCGCGAAGGTGCCACCGTCTACATCACCGGCCGTCGCCAGGCGGAACTCGACGCCGCGGCCGCGACCCTCGGTGTCACCGCGATCCAGGGCGACATCGCCAAGGCCGACGACCTCGATCGCATCTTCACCACCATTCGCGACACGAGCGGTCGTCTCGACATCCTCTTCGCCAATGCCGGCGGCGGCGAGTTCGCACCGCTCGGCCAGCTCACCGAAGCCCACTTCGACAAGTACTTCGGCATCAACGTGAAGGGCACGGTCTTCACCGTGCAGAAGGCGCTGGAACTGATGGGCCCGGGCTCGGCCATCGTGCTCAACGGCTCCATGGTCTCGATCAAGGGTGCGCCGGCCTTCGGCGTGTATGCGGCGACGAAGGCTGCGCTCCGTTCGTTCGCACGCACATGGTCCAGCGACCTCAAGGGCCGCGACATCCGCGTCAATGTCGTCGCACCCGGCACCATCGTCACGCCGGGCTACAAGACGGAGCTCGGCATGGACGACCAGCAGATCGCCGACTACAGCGCTTACGTAGAAAGCGTCACGCCGCTGGGCCGCACCGGCACGCCGGACGAAATCGCCAAGGCCGTGTCCTTCCTCGCCTCCGACGACGCCAGCTACATCACCGGCATCGAACTGTTCGTCGACGGCGGCCAGGCCCAGATCTAACAGGAAAAAGGAACTGTGGGAGCCGATTCATCGGCGAAAAGCCAACGGAGCGGTTTAGCTGAGAGGCCATCGCCGGCATAGCCGGCTCCCACAAAGAGCCCCACAAAGAGCTAACCCAAAGAGCTACAAACCCCAGCCGTACGAGTCCATGGAGAGGACCCCATACGTAATCCCCCCATCGATAACGGTGGGGGCATCCTCACCCGCGGCACCCGCGGCAACCAGGAGCGGCAGGTAATGCTCCTCGGTGGGATGGGCACGAATGGCACTCGGCGCCAGCCGACGGTAGTCGCGCAGCGCGTCGGTGTTGCCCTCGAGCACGGCCTTGCGGCTCCAGGCGGCGAAGTCGCTCGCGTACGCCGCGTTCTCGCCCGAACGCCGTACTTCGTAGAGGTTGTGGGTCAGACTGCCCGAACCGACGATGACCACCCCACGGTCCCGCAAGGGCGCCAACGCCTTGCCCAGGCGAAGCGCACCGGCCGTATCCAGATTGTGCGGCATCGACACCTGGATCACCGGCACGTCCGCCTCCGGGCGCAGGTGACGCAGCGGCACCCAGGCACCGTGATCGTAGCCGCGCTCCGGATCGACGATCGCGACGAAACCCGCATCGATCAACAGCGAGGCCGTCTCGCATGCCAGCCCCGGTGACCCGGGCGAGGGATAGGTGAGCGTGTAGAGCGCCGGTGGAAAGCCACCGAAGTCGTGGATCGTCCCCGGCATGGCGGCGCCGGTCACCCGGATGCCACCGGTTTGCCAGTGCGGCGAGACGACGACGATCGCCGTGGCATGGGCGAGGCCTTCACCGATATCGGTCAGGCGCGGACCAAGCAGACCCGGCTCCAGCGCGAAAGTCGGGGCACCGTGGGAGATGAACAGGGCGGGGGCGCGGAGCATGGCGGACACCTGACGAGGCGGAGGCGGATGCCTCCTTCCTTCAATGTAGGTCGTGCGGGACCGCGGATAAATCGCCGTAGGGAGAACACATTGGCGCGCCCGGGGAAACGACCTGATGGCCCTCACAGGCCCGGCAGGCCCAGGTCAGGTCTGGCGAAGCTCGTGCGCGACCTGACCCAGCTCCTCGAGCCATACGGGTCGCGAGAAGAAGAAACCCTGCATCGACGTGCATTCCTCGTCGAGCAGCCAGCGACGCTGGCGATCCGTCTCGACACCTTCGGCAACCACTTCCAGGTTGAGGCTACGGGCAAGGAAAACGATCGATCGACAGATCGAGGCGTCCACATCGTCCTCCAGCAGCGCACGAGTGAAATGCCGGTCGATCTTGATCTTGTCCAGTGGCAGCCGGGACAGGTAGGTCAGGTTCGAGTAGCCCGTGCCAAAGTCGTCCAGCGCGATGCTTACGCCCATGGCGCGCAGTTCGTGCAGGGTGCGAATAGCGCGCGCCGGTTCGTGCATGAAGGCGCTTTCGGTCAGCTCCAGCTCCAGCGACGACGCGCTGGCACCGGTCTCTGCCAGCGCCTGGCGTACTTCGGCGACGAGGTCGACGTGCACCAGCTGCTGCGCTGAAATATTCACGGCCACCCGGCAGTCGGGCCCGAGCATGGCAGCGATGCGCCGTTGTTGCCGGCATGCCTCACGCAACACCCACTGGCCGATCTGCACGATGGCACCGGTCTCTTCGAGCAGGGGCACCAGCTTGTCGGGCGTCCCCAGATCGCCTGGTGCGGACGGCCAGCGCAACAGCGCTTCCACACCAATGACCCGGCCATCGTCGCCGGCGTGCTGCGTTTGCCAGGCGAGCGCCAGCTCGTTATCGAGATTGGCCCCGGACAGCCGCGACAGGACGGTCAGGCGGGCCATGGCGGTGGCATGCATGTCGGCGGAGAAGCGCTTCCACGTGTGACGCCCCGAGCGCTTGGCGTCGTACATCGCCGTATCGGCATTGCGAATGAGGGTATCGGCATCGGATCCGTCGCGCGTAGCGAAGGCGACACCGATGCTGCATTTCAGGCGCTGCATCGTCCCGCCCACTTCCAGTGGTTCCTCGATGGCACGCTGGATGCGCGGCAGCACGTCGAGCGCACGCGCCGGCGAACAGGTGAACGGCAGCATCGCGACGAACTCATCGCCGCCGAAGCGACCGATATGTCCGAGCCCGTCGAGGACATCGCCCAGTTTGAGTGTCACGTCGCGGAGCACCTGGTCGCCCAGGGCGTGGCCGAGCGCATCGTTGATGAATTTGAAATGGTCCAGGTCGATGAAGAGCACCATGACACCCGAGCCATCGCGTTGCGATTGACGGACGAGGTGCTCGAGCTTCTCGCGGAGCGCGCGACGGTTGGGCAGGCCGGTGAGCTCGTCGTGCGTCGCCTGGTGGTTCAGTCGTTCTTCGTAGCGTCGCTGCTGCGTCACGTCGCGGACGATCGCCAGCGTGCCGCGCCCACGCGAGTCGCGGTAGTCCGACAACGCCAGTTCGGCCTCGAAGGGCATGCCGTCCTCGGGGTTCAGCCAGCCGGTGACGCTGCTGCCTTCCGGTGCGCCGCCACGCATCGCCTCGAGCGCGTCGGCATCCATGAATTCCGCCGCGTGGCGACCGACCAGCGTCGCCCCGTCCTGCCCGAGGCGCTCTTCGGCAAGCAGGTTGGCGTACTCGATCCGGTCGTTGCGGACGATGATCACGGGCAAGGGCATGCGCGTCATCAGCTGGTGGTAAGCGGCTTCGCTTGCGGCGAGATCGCGGTCGGTGTCGCGGAGACGGCGACGCGCGTCGTGCAGCGCGGTTATCTCGCTGATGGTCCCGGCGAGGATGGGTTTACCCTCCTCGTTGGTGATGCGCGCGGCGCGCAGGTTGACCTGCACCTCCCGGCCATCGGGGCGACACAGGCGGTGCTCGAATTCGTAGGGACCATCGCCCTTGGCGAAGAGCTCCAGCCATGCCACCAACGCGGGCTGGTCGTCGGGATGGACGAGCTTGAAATACGTACCCTGCCGCCCGTCCACGCGCTCCGGCGGCAGGCCGGTAATCTCGTGCACCTGCCCGGACCAGGCGATGGCGCGTGAACTCAGGTCCGCTTCCCACAAGCCGATGTGCCCCGTGCGTTGCACGTCGCCCAGATGGCGCGTGCTGCGTGAGAGGGCATCCAGGAGGTGACTCTGTCGGCGGTAGGCGCGATCGAAGACCGCGGCGAAGGCATTGAGCAGGAGGACCAGGGCGAGTGTCGCCAGCATCGACGAGCGCGCCTGGTGGAGCCATTCGTCGAAGATGCCGGCGCGCTCGAGACTTACCTGCACGGCGAAGGGATAACGCGCCGACGCGGCCCATGCGTAGATCCGCAGGTCGTCGGCGTACTGACCGTTCGCCCCCGGCGTCGGCACGGGTCCACGCCAGGAGGCCGCCAGGTCATCGTGATTACCCGCGAAGCGCCGGCCATCCAGCGAAAACACGGCCATGTCCGCACTGCCGCCCATCATCGAATGGCTCATGCCGTCGCGTACCCGCGCCTCATCGATCAGCGTGCCAAACGCGGCCGGCTTCGCCACGCGCGAATCGACCAGGATACGGATGGTCGGGGGCATCCCATCCTGGGCGTCGGCGACGACGACGCCCACGCTTGCGCCCAGCGCGTCGTGCCGAGGGGCCGCGAGGCTCTCACGCCAGTTCATCAGGGGCACGCTGGTGCAGGCGAGCACGCCGCCTTCGGCATCCAGCGCGACAAACGTCGGCAATTCGGGGTGACGGGCCTGCACTTCGGCCAGGCTCATGTGCAAGGGACCCGGGTCGGCACCGGTGACCGCGTTACGCAGCGCGACCAGTGGCCCCAGGCTGGCATCGATGTCCTGGTCGACCATGCGCACCGTGCCACCGGCCGACCCGGCGAGCTGGCGGCGTCCATTGGCCAGCATGCCCCCATAGGCGTCGACCTGCAGGATCGCGACCAGGGTGACGAGGCCCACGGTAAGGCCGAGCGAGACGCCCCAGGTGGTCAGACGGATACGCCGGGTGCGCAGCTTTGCCGCGCCCTTGTCCATCGCGCCTTCCACCGTCACGCCCCCTTGCGCCCCAACACCCATACCGTTCCGCCGACCGAACGGCGGCGGGACCCTGTACGTCTTTAACGGCAGGCGGCCCGGCGTCTTGACCCCCGGGTTTTCACGGGCGTGCTCAGACGAAAGGAGGGTGCAATATCGGCACGAATATTCTTAAGTACCCTCGTTGATTCACGTTCATTCAACACCCATTACCGAACGATCCGGTTCATAAACAAAACGTCCCACCACAAGGACCGCTCCCCCATGCGTTCGTCCCCCTTCGCCCTCGGCCTTGTCGCCGCGCTTTCGCTCTCCGCCGTCGCCCTCCCCGCCGTCGCCGATACGCACCTGGAAATCCAGGGCGGGCGCAGCTACATGGATACGCACGGCACCAACGTGTTCTTCATCGAATCCGTCTTCAACCCGTACCAGATCGGCCAGAGCCGCTTCACCTGGTCGCCGGATGTCTCGGTCGGTTACATCAATGGCCGCAACATCCAGCGCTACGAATTTTCGCAGCCTGGCGTCACCAACAACGTGTGGCTCGGCGCCGCCGGCGCCCGCTTCCACTACGGCACCGACAGCGACTGGTACCAGCCGCTCTTCTTCAGCTTCCAGGTCGCTGGCACCGCGGGCGGTCACACGCAGGCGCTCTCCAGCAGCTACCAGTTCGTCAGCACGCTGGGCTGGCAGATGAAGAACGTGAGCTTCCAGATCCGCCACATCTCGAACGGCAGCTTCAAGGAGCCGAACCGCGGCGAGACGATGGCGCTGGTGGGTATCGGCTTCAATCTCTGATCCTTGTGTTCTGGATGTTGAAAAGCCCGGCACGAGGCCGGGCTTTTTTTTGAAGAGCATCGCCGCTGAAACGGCTCCCACATGTCCAGCAGGTCCGCGTTGGCTTGCCGGGCTTAGTGGCCTGACGCGGCTGGACCGGCCTTGGCGGCGAACGGTGGCTTTGCGAGCCAGACGATGAAGACCAGGCCGATGAACACATAACCGAGCAGGTGGAAGACCTCGTTGAACGAGATCTGGTAGCCCTGGTTGGTGATCATCGCGTTCAGCGCCGAGGTCGCGTATTGCGAATCGCCGTGACCGATCGTCGTCAGTGCCTGCTGTGCCGTCGGATCGAATGGCGTGATCGTCTCGGTCAGCCGTTCGTGATGGACCACCGCCCGCCGGTCCCACAGGAACGTGGTCAGCGACGCCGCGAAACTGCCACCCAGCGTACGCAGGAAGGTGGCGAGGCCGGAGCCCGACGCGATCTCTCGGGGCTGCAGGTCCGATAGCAGGATGCTGAGGATCGGCATGAAGAACAACGCCACGCCCAGGCCCTGGATCAGCTGCACCATCGCGACACTGTAGAAGTCGATGTCGAGATAGAACTCCGAGCGCATGAAGCACGTCGCGCCCATCACCAGGAACGCTCCCGACGCCAGCACACGCAAGTCGAACTTATGCGCATAGCGACCGACGAAGGGCGTGAGTATCACCGGGATGATGCCCAACGGTGCCGCGGCGAGACCGGCCCAGGTCGACGTGTACCCGACGTTGCGTTGCAACCACTGCGGCACCAGCAGGCCGATCGCGAAGAACGCCGCGTAGGCGAGCACGAGACATAGCGTGCCCATCGCGAAGTTGCGATGCCGGAACAGCTTCAGGTTCACGATCGGGTCCTTGTCCGTGAGTTCCCAGATCAGGAACACGGCCAGGCCGACGGCAGCGATGATCGCGGTGACGATGATGAAGGGCGACGAGAACCAGTCCTCGTCGTTGCCCTTGTCGAGCACGACCTGCAGCGCACCCACACCGATGATCAGCGTGATCAGGCCCACGTAATCCACCTTGGGCTTCTCGGTGACTTCCGGACGTCCCTTCATCTGGTTCGCCACGACGAAGCTGGCGAAGATGCCGATCGGCACGTTGATGAAGAAGATCCACGGCCAGGTGTAGTTGTCCGTGATCCAGCCACCGAGGATCGGGCCCGCGATGGGCGCGACGACGGTGACCATCGCCAGAAGCGCCAGGGCCATACCTCGTTTGGCGGGTGGATAGATCGAGATCAGCAGGCTCTGCGTGATCGGATACATCGGGCCCGCCACCGCGCCCTGGATGGCGCGGAAGATGATGAGCATGGTCATGCTCTGCGCGATACCGCACAGGAACGAGGCCATCGAGAACAGCAGCGTCGCCATGACGAACAGCTTCGTTTCACCGAAGCGGCGCGTCAGGAAGCCGGTCAGCGGCAGCGCGATGGCGTTGCTGACCGCGAACGAGGTGATCACCCACGTGCTCTGGTTGGAGCTGACACCCAGGTTGCCCGCGATGGTCGGCAACGATACGTTGGCGATCGTCGTGTCGAGCACCTGCATGAACGTCGCAAGGGATAGGCCGATCGTGGACAACGCCAGGTTTGGCGGTCGAAATTCGGTGCTCATGAGACCGTCTCCTTACTTCGGAGCTTTCTGCTGCTCGCCTTCACCCGCCGATGCGTTCTCGTGGATGACGCGCGCGATATCCGTGTCGGCGTCGGCAAGCTGCTTGTCGTAGATCGGCGTGGAGAACTCGGCCTTGGTCGGCGCCTGCGTCGAGAGCAGCGGGCCGCTCTGGTCGTGCAGGTTCACCGTGACCTTGGTCGAAAGGCCCAGGCGCAACGGCTTCTCTTCGAGCTGCTTCGGGTCGGTGAAGACCACGCGGACCGGCACGCGCTGGACGATCTTGATCCAGTTGCCCGTGGCGTTCTGCGCCGGCAGGATCGAGAACGCGCTGCCGCTACCGATACCGAGGCTGCGGATCTTCGCCTTGTAGACGGTCTTGCCGCCGTACACGTCCGCAGTCACCTCGACCGGCTGGCCGATGCGCATCTTGTTCATCTGGGTTTCCTTGAAGTTCGCGTCGATCCACACTTCGTGGAGCGGCACGACGGCCATCAAGGCGGCACCCGGCTGCACGCGCTGGCCAACCTGCACGGTGCGCTTGGCGACATAACCGTCCACCGGCGCGACGAGCGTGGCGCGAACATCGTCGAGATAGGCAGAGCGCAGCTTGGCGGCCGCGGCGCGGACGTCCGGATGCGAGGCGACGACGGTGTCGTCGACCAGCACCTTGTTGCTGCTGTAGGCCTGCTTCGCCGACGACAGGCTGCTCTCGGCCGAGGTCAGCGTATCGGCGGCATGCGACAGTTCTTCGGCGGAGATCGCACCGGACTTGGCGAGATCGCGACGACGGTTATAGTCCTGACGCGCACGATCCACCGCAGTCTGGCGAACGGCCACGTCGGCCTGCGACGAGGTCACGTTGTTGTACAGGCCGCGCACCTTGCGCACCGTGTTGGCGAGGTTGGCGCGGGCGCTTTCCAGCGCGACTTCGGCGTCGCTCGGATCGAGCTTGACCAGCACATCGCCCTGGTGGACGAGGTCGCCGTCATCGGCGCCGATCGAGGTTACCGTACCGGCGATCTGCGGGGTGATCTGCACGACGTTGCCGTTGACGTAGGCGTCATCGGTGTCTTCTTCCCAGCGACCGTCCACGAAGTACCAGACCGTCCAGCCGATCGCGGCGAGCACGATGACGGCAACCAGGAGCTTGAGGAAGAAGCCGCGACGGCTCTTCGGTGGCGGCGCAACGACGGCGCCGGATGGGGCAATGGATTCTTGTGACATCGGAAGCGGCCTCGGTACGATTTTTAATGAGTGGCGGGCGTGGCGGCGACGACGGGCTGGTCGTCGGCCTCGGGGCGGAAACCACCGCCGAGCGCCTGAATGAGTTGGACGGACGTGTCGACCTGCTGCGCCTTCAGCGACGCCATGCGCTGCTGGGCTTCGAGCAGCTGCTGGCGCACCACGAGCGATTCCAGGTAGCTGCCGACACCGGCCTTGTAGCGAAGCTGCGAGAGGTCGTACGCCTGCTGCGCCGCATCCTGTGCGCGCTGCTGCGCCTGGATCTGCGTGCCGAGCGAGTCGAGGCCCGAGAGGTCGTCGGCCACGTCGTTGAGCGCGCCGACCAGCGTCTTGTTGTACTGCGCGACAGCGAGGTCGTACTCGGCATCCTTGCCCGACAGGTTCGCGCGAAGACGACCGCCATCGAAGATCGGCAGGCTCACCGCCGGCAACACCTGCCAGAAGCGCGCACGCGACGAGAACAGGTTGTCCGAACCACCCGCGGCCTGGGCGGCGAGGATGCCCAGCGAGACGTTGGGCAGGAACTCCGTTTTCGCCGCGACGATGTCCTTCGATGCCGCCTCGACGCGCCAGCGCGCGGCGACCAGGTCGGCACGATGGCCGATCAGGTCGGCGGGCAGGTTCGCCGGGATGGCCACGGCGGACGGCGCCAGCGCGGCGGGACGGGTGATGTCCATGCCGCGGTCCGGACCCTTGCCCAGGAGCATGCTGAGCTGGATACGCGCGGTGTCGATGGCGCGCGCGGAAACGGCGATCTCGCGCTCGGCCGAGGCGACTTCGCTATCGGCCTGCTTCACCTGCGTCTGGTTGTCGACACCGGCGGCGACACGCTGCACGGTCAGCGTCTGCGAGGCCTTGCTGCGATCCAGTTCGGCCTTGGCCACGTCCATCTGGGTGAACGCGTAGCCGAGCTGCACGTAGGCACGGGCGACGTTGGTCGAGATCTCGATGCGCGCGGCGCGAGCATCGATTTCCGTGGCGCGCTGGCTGCCGAGGGCCGCTTCCCACGCGGCACGCTTGCCGCCCCACAGGTCCAGGTCCCAGCTGAAGTTGCCGTAGCCGAACTTGGTCCACGAGAAGTGGTTACCCGGCGGCGACGGCAGCAACGAACCCGGCAGGTGCGCGCCCGCGGCGCCGGCACCGACGTTGAACGTCGGATCGCGTGCGGCGTCGGCGCCACTGGCCTGCGCCTGGGCCTGACGCACGCGCGCATCGGCGGTGGCCAGATCCGGGTTGTCCTTCAGGGCCTCCTCGATCAGCGAGGTGAGCTGGCTGTCGCCGAGCCCCGTCCACCAGTCGGCCGACGGCCAGCCGGCCGGCGAAACGGCCACCTTGGCCAGGGTACGGTCGGCGTGGAGAGTGGTCGGGTCGGTGAGCTGACCCTGCGGATCCAGTCCACGGCTGGTGACACAGCCGGAAAGAATCAACGCGGCCCCGACGGCCGCCACGAGTGTGTGCAGACGCATGCGTATTGCCTCGGACGTTTAGTTCAGTCTTTGTCGCGGAGCGCGTTGAGCACGCGCTCCAGGTAATCGTGCAACTGATCGCGTTCCGTCCCGGTGAGGCCCTTCTGGGCCCGCTCGAGCGTCGCGATGTTGCTTTCGTGCAGATGCTTCCAGAGCGCCTCGCCAGCTTCGGTCAGCTCGATACGCAGGGCTCGACGGTCCTGCTCGTGCTGCTTGCGCCGCAAATAGCCCTTGGCCTCGAGCTGGTCGAGCTGGCGGGTCATGGCGCCGCCGTCCAGATCCACCGCCCGGGCCAGCTCCGTGGCCGTCATGGCGCCGTGGGTGGCCAGGCGCTTGAGGACATGGAACTGGGTGAACTTCAGGTCGACGCCCAGTGCGGCGAGATCGGACTCGATCGCACGGACGATTTCACCGCGCACCATGCCGATGAGGGCACCCAGGGAGTCGCGGCCGTCGTACGAAGGGCATGTGGGATTGTTCATGGACACGCATTCTATTGCCCGAAATATAGTTGTCAAGGCAAATATGTGTCCGCCGGATATTTCAGGTTTCTCGGATATTCATCCTTCGTCGGCCAGCAGGGCCGCCAAGGCGGGGTCGCGCACCTCGAAAAGATCGAAGACACCCAGCGCCTTCAGGGTCGGCAATTGAGCCAGCAGGCGGGGTTCCAGGCGGCGGACCTGCTCCTCAGGGGTGGTGGGATCGAGCATGGCGTGGGCGCAGGCGACAAAGGTGACCAAGGCGTCGCCCGCCTCCTGACCTTCGCTGAATTCGGTTAAATCGGTGGTGACGAGACGGATCATAGGGATCTCCGCTTCAGGGTCACGGGCGCCGGTCGTCGGCGGATGCCGGGCGCAGGACAGTTGCTTGGGGTTGCAAATGATAGTCATGGAAGCAATCGGCCTGATATCGTTAGTCGGCCAACTTATGTCGAGATCGGGCCAAAATGCACGACGAAACCCTTCACCGATTGCTGGAAAGCGCCGACGGTCCGCCCCTGATTGCCTACGAGGCGCGCGGCGAAATTCCCCTGCGTGAAACGGACTGGCACAGCCATGTGCGCGGCCAGTTTTTCTATGTGGAACAAGGGCTTTTCATCACACGTACGGAGCATGGCTCCTACCTGCTGCCGCCGCATCGCGCCGGCTGGATGCCGCCGGGGATGATGCATACCGTGAGCATTGCGGGCCCGAGCCACGCCTGGGGCGTGTTCATCGCACCCTGCGCCGCGTCGGTCCTGCCCGACCGCCCCTGCGTGGTCGGGGTCAATGACCTGTTCCGCGCCATCGTCAAACGGGCCGCCACCTGGCCGGCCGACGCCGTGACGGTCGAGCCCGAACGCGAACGCCTGTTCGCCGTGCTGCTCGACGAACTGCGCCGTGCCCCGGTGGAATCGCTGCACCTGCCGATGCCGATCGATCGCCGTCTTCGCCGCGTCGCCATGGCCATGTACGAGAACCCGCACGACACCCGTGGCATCGACGACTGGGCGAGCTGGGCAGGCATGTCCTCACGCACGCTCACGCGCCTGTTTCGCCAGGAGACCCAGTGCAGCGTGGCGCAGTGGCGACAGCAGGCTCGGCTGGCGCGTGGGCTGGAACGGCTGGCTCATGGCGAGCCTGTCTCGGTGGTCTCCGATGCGCTCGGATATGCGACGCCGAGCGCGTTTGTGGCGATGTTCCGGCGAGCGTTTGGCGATTCACCGGGGCGGTATCTGGCGCGGCAGGCTAGCGAGGCTTAGCCGCGAACTGGCCCGCTGCCGGGATCGCCGCTGAAGCGGCTCCCACAGGAGGCGCTCGATACAAGTCGGCTCTTGTGGGAGCCGCTTCAGCGGCGATGGGTGCTTGCCGTTGCCTCCGCCACTGGCTTGCACATCCACAGTCCCTCGAAGGTGTAACGGTCGCCGCTGCTTCGCTCGAGAACATCGACCGCGATGCGGCCATGCCGCCATGGGCCGTGACTCCCTTGCGCGCCGGTGTCGTGGCACGAACGCAAGGGCGCAAACGCACCCCGTTCCGGATGGGTCAGAGCGGACTCCTGCGCCACGCATTCGGCCATGGCTTCGTCGTAACTCGGCAGGGTGAGTTCGCCGGTCCGGAAATGTTCGTTGCTGCACACGGGTGACGCGCTCAACGCCGGTGTTGCGGTGACGAGTCCGGAGAACAGGCTGGCAGCCGCAGCAAGACGCTGAAGGGTGGCGTGGGTTCGGGATGGTGTCATGACGCGCTCCTTGGTGAGAGGGGCGGAAGGTCATGGGTTCATCGTGGCGGAGGAATCAGAATAGTCTGAAAAAGCGGGCGCGTTTCGCGGGATGAGGGGTGCGTCACAGTTGGGCGAGCTCGAGAGTGATGTCCCGTGTTCTGGCGCTTTCAGGCCTGCCGTTTTTGCGAGCACCCTTTCGCCGATAAATCGGCTCCCACCCTGATTAGGTGCCGTTTCTGCGAGCACCCGTTCGCCGATGAATCGGCTCCTACAGGGGGCGGGTGTCGAATTTGGTCAGGTGGCGGGGAAGCGGTAGCCGACGCCGGGTTCGGTTTTCAGCCAGCGCGGCGTCGAGGGATCGTCGCCCAACTTGAGACGGAGCTTGCCCATGACGATGCGCAGGTAATGCGTGTCCTGGGTGTGCGTGGCACCCCAGACTTCGCGGAGGATCTGTTGCTGGCTGACGACGCGACCTGGGTGGCGGACGAGCAGCGACAGCACGGCGAACTCCTTGCGCGTGAGCGCGATCGGCGCGCCGTCGAGCAGCACTTCGCGCCGCGCAAGATCGATGACGAGGCTACCGTCGTCGTAGCGTACCGGCGCATCGGCCTGACCGCCCTTGGCGCCCTGGCGCAGCAGCACACGCAGACGTGCCATCAGCTCCTGGATGCCGAAGGGCTTGGTCACGTAATCATTGGCGCCGTGATCGAGCGCGCGGACTTTCTCGCTCTCCGAATCGCGCACGGAAAGCATCAGCACGGGCACTTCACTCCACATGCGGATCTCGCGCAGCACATCGTGGCCTTCCATGTCCGGCAGGCCGATGTCGAGCACGACGACATCGGGCGACTGCGTCGCGGCGAGCCCAAGGCCTTCCTCTCCGTTGGCGGCGAGCAGCACCTGGTAGCCCTCGGCGCGCAGGCCGATATCGAGGAAGCGGCGGATCTGCGCTTCGTCATCGATGACCAGGACTCGTGGAGCGGTGGGGTTCATGCGTTGGATTCGGGGGGCGGCGACAGCGGCAGCGAGACCCGAATGGTCGTGCCTCCGCCCACGTGGGGCAAGGCCTCCACGCTGCCGCCATGCGCACCGATCATGCCGCGGCAGATGGCCAGGCCGAGGCCCGTGCCTTTGCCACCGCGATCGCCGCGCGTTACCGAATAGAACATGTCGAAGATCCGCGCCCGCTCGTCTTCCGGGATACCCGGACCCCGATCGGCCACGTCGACGAGCAGCCGGCCTGCTTCGGAGCGGACCGTGACCCGGATCGGTTCCTCGGGCGGCGTGAAGCGGCCGGCGTTCTCGAGGATGTTGAACAGGGCCTGCTCGATGAGCGCCGGATGCACGTGCAGGAGCACGGTATCCGTCGGCAGGTGCACGTCGATCCGCACGTCGGGAAAGAGCTTGCGCATGCGCGATACGGCGGCGGCCACGATCTCGCCGGCGTCGACCCAGTCGCGATGGAGCTGCAAGGTGCCATGGCCGAGCCGGGTCATGTCGAGCAGGTTCTGGATGTAGCGGTCCAGGCGCTGGCCCTCGCCGAGGATCGCCTGGAGCAGTTCGTGCCGCTCGTTCGCGGGCAGCTGCGCGTCGTAGCTGAGCAGGGTGCCGGCCGAGCCGATCATCGAGGCCAGTGGCGAACGGAGATCGTGCGAGACGGACGAGAGGAGGGCGCTACGCAGGCGTTCGGTCTCGCCCTGCACGCGCGCGCCTTCCAGTTCGTGGGCGAGCCGCGCGCGGTCGAGCGCCTGGCCGATGTCCTGCACCATCGCCAGCGCGAGGCTGCGCCGGTCGGCATCGGGCTCACGCGCGCTGAGCGGAAAACGCAGGGCGACGACGCCCGCGCGCTGGTGTTCGGCGCCGAGTGGCAGCATCCAGCACGAGGCCGCGTGCAGGGTATCGGTGTAGCGGCCGGCGGGCTCGGCGTGGCTTTCGCACCATTCGGCGGCAGCGAGGTCCTGGGTGGACAAGGCGAACGCATCGGGCACCGAATTCATGACCTTGAAGTGACCGTTGGCATCGCGCGCAAGCATCGCGATCTCGATCGACAGCGCCCGGGCCAGCGCAGAGGCGCCGGCCTTGCGAATGCTGTCTGCGTCGGCGCTGGTCGCCAGTTGCTGGCCCAGTGCGACCAGGGCGCGGGCGCGCACCTGGGCCGCACGCAGCGACGTGACCTGTCCGGCCAGCCGTGTCGCCAACCGGCTGCAGACCAGGGCGACGACAAGGAACAGCACCACCGCCAGCACGTCGTCGGCATTGGCGATCGCCAGCGTGTAACGCGGTGGGGCGAAGAAGAAGTTGTAGCCGAAGAAGCATAGCAGCGCCGTATAGACCGCGACGGCCATGCGCGTGCGCACCGCAACGACGAGCACGGCAGTGAGGAAAATCAACGAGAGGTTGGCCACCGACAGGAAACGGTCGGCAACGAAGGACAGCGCCATCGCGATGGCGGTCGCGCCGGTGGCGAAGGCGTACTCGCGGCGCGATCCGTGGCCGTCCTTGAAACGCAGGCGGCGACGCGCACGTGCGCGCTCGGCCGGTGTGGCGACGATGGTCAGTTCGAGGTGGGCGCCGCGACGCAGCAGCTGCTGGGTGAGCGAGAAGCCCAGGCGCCGCGCGATCGGCCGCTCGCGCGTGCGGCCGACGATGATCTGGCCCACGCCTTCGCGATCCGCCCAGGTAAGCAGTTCGTCGGCCACGGCGTGACCGCGAAGGATCACACCCTCGCCACCGAGGCGACGGGCCAGGCGCATGGCGGCATCCACGCGTTCGCGCCGGTCGGCATCGAGGCCACCGCGATCGACGAAGACCACGCTCCATGGCGACCCTCGTCGTTCCGCGATACGTCGCGTGATGCGCACGAGGTACTCGCTCTGGCCCTGGCCATCGATGGCCGCCATGCAACGACGACGTACCGGCATCGCATCGCCGCGGGCGAGCATGATCTCGCGCAGGTCGCTGTCGACGTGCGCGGCCACGGTTTCGACCGCGAGTTCGCGCAGGGCGGCAAGATTGGTCGGCGAGAAATACTTGTCGAGCGCGACCGCGGCGGTTTCCGGCACGTACACCTTGCCCTGCTTGAGCCGGCCGATCAGTTCGCGGGGCGGCAGGTCGACCAGCACGATGTCACGCGCACGGTCGAGGAAGGCGTCGGGGACGGTCTCGCGTACGGCCACCCCGGTGATCCGGCGGATCTGGTCGTTGAGGCTCTCCAGATGCTGCACGTTGAGCGCCGTATACACCTCGATGCCCGCATCGAGCAGCTCGGCGATGTCCTGCCAGCGACGCGTGTGACGGCCACCGGGCAGGTTGGTATGCGCGAGTTCGTCGACCAGCAGCACGGCCGGTCGGCGCAGCAAGGCAGCCTCCAGGTCGAACTCGCGGAAGTCCCGGCCGGCGTAGCGCACGGGCCGGGTCGGCAGCACTTCCAGGCCCTCGACCAGGGCGACCGTGTCGGAGCGGCCATGGGTTTCGACCAGGCCGACGACGACGTCGATACCCTGACGTTTGAGATCCCGTGCCGCGGAAAGCATCGCGTAGGTCTTGCCGACGCCGGGTGCGGCGCCGAGGAAGACCTTCAGCCGCTGGCCGTCTTCGTCGCTGGCCGTACTGAGCAGCGCGTTGGCTCGGGCATCGCGGTCGTCAGTCATGGGGGTGGCCGGGGAGGTGGGGCTGCATGGTGCAAGGGTAATGGATGGGGTGAGGCGATCTGGTTATCGCCGATGAATCGGCTCCCACAAGGAACAGCAGCGGCGATGCTCTTGTGGGAGCCGCTTCAGCGGCGATGGGTCCGCGACAACGATCGATGGTTACCGCGCCGCCTCATCGACGGCAAGGTTGAGCTTCAACACATTCACCCGCGGCTCCCCCAGCACACCCAACTGACGCCCGTCGGTATTCGCTGCCACCAGCGCCCGAAGCTTGGCCGGGTCGAGGCGACGCGCCCGCGCCACTCGGGCCAGTTGGTACTCAGCCGCCGCCGGGCTGATCTCCGGATCCAGGCCGCTGCCCGAGGCCGTCACCAGGTCCACCGGTACGGCCGCCGTGTTGCCCGGATCGGCGTCACGCAAGGCGACGATGCGATCGCTCGCCGCCTTGGCCAGCGCCGGATTGGTCGGTCCGAGATTCGAAGGCGTGGACGCTGCCCCGTTGTTCGGCGTGGGCGTCGTCGCCGACGGGCGGCTCCAGAAGTAACCGGGCGCCGTGAACGACTGGCCGATCAGCGCGGAGCCGACCGGCTTGCCGTCACGTTCGACCAGGCTTCCCGCCGCCTGATGGGGAACAGCAGGGCCGAGAGCCCACCGACCACCGCCGGGTAGGCCACGCCGGTGACCGCGGTCATGAGCAGGAGCAGGACGATGGCATTACGCAGCAAGGTGGTCATGGGTGTTCCTCAGTAGTGCAAGATCGCGTCGACGATGGCGGTGGCCTGGTAATCCTTGCGGCCGCCGTCGTAGGCATTGACGTCGTATGACCGGTCGTAACGGATTTCAGGGCGGATCTCGAGATCCTGGGTCACCCAATGCGTCATGCCGAGCGTGTGGCTCGTGTACTTCGTCGGATAGCCGGTGCGCTGGCCCTTCTGGTCGTTATAGAACTCGTTACGGAATGAGATCATGTTCTTGGGATCGAGCTCGACGTTGAAGTAGTTCACGATGCCGTACTCACCCGCCTTGCCCGGGTACGGCGACGAGCCGGCAACCTTCGGGTCGAAATCCTCGCCATAGCCTGGGATATTGCGGCCGTACATGTAGTAAGCCTCGGTGAGCATGTGCACGTTGTCACTGAAGCGATGGCCCCAGGTGGTGACGTACATCTGCACGTTGTTGTAGTTGTAATCGGAATTGTTGAAGCTGTTCACGCAGGGATAGAGCATGTCGTTGTTATCGGACGACACGTAGCGCACGCAGGCCTGCAAGGTCGGGCGCGCCGAATGGTTCCACACGGCGGTGTCGTTGCCGCCATTGATACCTACCTGCACCGTCCACTGCTGGTTGAGGCGCGTCGTCGTCATCACGCCCATCTGTGTGTACGGATCCACGGTGTAGAGGATCGAGTGGGTGACCAGGTAGTTGTTCGGCGAGAACTGCGCTTCGATGTCGGGCAACGACAGCCAGCGACCGATACGGATATCCATGCCCTCGGCCACGTGCGGCAGGTAGATATCGCCGTAGAACAGCATCGGGTCGTAGCCGTAGATCTTGCCGTTGAGCGGCTCGTTCGGCTTGGGATTGTTGAGCAGCTGGTTACTGAAGACACCCTTCGCCGTGGTGAAGTGGTAGTCGTATCCGTAGAGGTTGTCGAGGTGGAAGCCCCAGTCCACGTGATCGGTCTGCACGGTGTCGGCGAGGCGCTCGATGCGGAACAGCGCCTGGTTGAACTCGACGCGATTGGGGCGCACGGCGTACGACACGGGATAGTTCGTGCGCGACGAGGTGCTGATGTTCGCCGAGGCATTCAACCAGCCGTAGACCTCGATGCGGTTGTCCTTCATCCACTTACCCACGCTGTTGCAGGCGAGTGCCTTTTCGAGCGGGTACTGCGAGTTCAGGTTCGGCACACCGATCGGGTAAGCGACACCGCCTAGCTGCCATTCCGCCGAGGGGAACGGCGGTGACGAGAACGGCGAGGCCATGCCGCGGCGTGCCGGCGCCTCAGCGTTCGGATCGGCAGGCTGGGCGTCTTCGCGGTAGGCCGCGGCGAAACGGGAAGCAAAACCCTTGGAGCAATCGTCACTGCCCGAGGCCATGGCCTTGGTGACAGGCGCGAGTGCGCAGATAGCGGCGAGGAGAGCATAACGAGTGGTACGCATGGCGTTTTTACCGATCCCTTTCGGGACCCCTTTATCGGTGGGATGGAATGATTCGAATGTTTCAGAACCGGGTGTTTCAGATACCGGCGTAACCGCCGAGCGTGTACTCGTCGTCGTTGGGCGGTGGCACCGGAACGATGCGCGGCTTGATGACAGCGACCGGAGCGACCTGTGCGACCGGCGCGCCCGCAACGGCGACGTCGTGATCCGCGGCGACGACGCGGACTTCCATGTCCAGGTCGGCGTGGTCTTCGATGAAAACGGTGAGCTTCACGGAATGCATGGGGCGACCTCGGTCAGGCCAGTCCGAAGAGGACCAGCAACATGTCGATCAACTTGATGCCGATGAAGGGCACGACGATGCCGCCGAGCCCGTAGACGAGCAGGTTGCGTCGCAGCAGCGCGCCGGCACCAAGCGCGCGATAAGCCACGCCCTTCAGCGCGAGCGGAATGAGGCAGATGATGATCAGCGCGTTGAAGATCACCGCCGACAGGATCGCGCTGCGCGGCGTGGCCAGGTGCATCACGTTGAGCGCGTTGAGCGCCGGATACGTCGTGGCGAACGCCGCCGGGATGATCGCGAAGTACTTGGCGATGTCGTTGGCGATGGAGAACGTAGTGAGCGCGCCGCGGGTGATCAGCATCTGTTTGCCGATGCCGACGACCTCGATCAGCTTGGTCGGGTTGGAATCCAGGTCGACCATGTTGCCGGCTTCTTTCGCCGCCTGCGTGCCACTGTTCATCGCCACGGCGACGTCGGCCTGGGCCAGCGCAGGCGCGTCGTTGGTGCCGTCGCCGCACATCGCGACCAGGCGGTTCTCGGCCTGCATGTCGCGGATGAGCTTGAGCTTGGCTTCCGGCGTGGCCTCGGCGAGGAAGTCGTCGACACCGGCCTCGGCGGCGATCGCCGCCGCGGTGAGCGGGTTGTCGCCGGTGATCATGATGGTGCGGATGCCCATCTTGCGCATCTCGGCGAAGCGCTCCTTGATCCCGTCCTTGACGATGTCCTTGAGCTCGACCACGCCCAGGGTCAGCGAGCCGTCGACCACGATCAGCGGCGTGGCACCACGACGGGCGACATCTTCGGCCATGCGACGGACCAGGGGCGGCAGGTGGCTGTCCTGCCCGTCGAGGTAGCGCTCGACGGCATCCATCGCGCCCTTGCGGATGTGGCGGGTGCCGACATCCACGCCGCTCATGCGGGTCTGCGCGGTGAACGGCACGAACTCGGCGCGACGATCGTCGTGGCGGCGCTCAGCCAGGCTGACGCTGACGTACTTCGCCGCCAGGGTGACGATACTGCGACCCTCCGGCGTTTCGTCGGCGCGCGAAGCCAGCTCGGCGGCTTCGGCCAGTTCGCGTTCCTCGATGCCCGGGGCCGGATAGAAGGCCACGGCCTGGCGGTTGCCCAGCGTGATCGTGCCGGTCTTGTCGAGCAGGAGCACGTCCACGTCGCCGGCGGCTTCGACCGCACGGCCGGAGGTGGCGATCACGTTGGCGCGGATCATGCGATCCATGCCGGCGATGCCGATAGCCGAGAGCAAGGCGCCGATCGTGGTCGGGATCAGGCAGACTAGCAGGGCGATGAGCACGGTCAGGCTGATCGGCTCACCCGCACCCGCCGCTTGCACGCTGTAGATCGAGTAGGGCAGCAGGGTCGCGCAGGCCAGCAGGAAGATCAGGGTGAACTTGGCCAGCAGGATCGTCAGCGCGATCTCGTTCGGCGTCTTGCGCCGTGAGGCGCCTTCGACCATCGAGATCATGCGATCGAGGAAGCTCTCGCCCGGGTTGCTGCTGATACGCACCACGATCCAGTCTGAGAGCACGCGGGTGCCACCGGTGACCGCGCTGCGGTCGCCGCCGGATTCACGGATCACCGGCGCGGATTCGCCGGTGATGGCACTCTCGTCCACGCTGGCGGCGCCCACCACGATCTCGCCGTCGCCCGGGACGATCTCGCCGGCTTCGACGAGCACATGGTGGCCCAGGCGAAGCTCGCTGGACGGCGTGAACACGATGGGTGCGTGGCGATCGGCCGAGGCGAGCTTCTTCGCCATCACGTCACGACGGGAACCGCGCAGCGCATCGGCCTGGGCCTTGCCGCGCCCCTCCGCCAGTGCTTCGGCGAAGTTGGCGAACAGCAGGGTGAACCACAGCCAGAGGCTGACCCAGAAGATGAACGCGGTCGGTGCTTCGGCGTGGCCGGTGAGGGCCTGCACCCAGAGCAGCGTGGTCGCCACGCTGCACACGAAGACCACGAACATCACCGGATTGCGGAACTGCAGGCGCGGCGAGAGCTTGCGGAACGCGTCGACGAGGGCGCGAGTCACCAGCGCGCGATCGAAACCGCGCGGGGTATGGGCTTGGGAAGTCATGGATCAGTGGCCCGTGGCGGACATCAGTTGTTCGGCGATCGGCCCGAGGGCGAGTGCCGGGAGGAAGGTCAGTGCGCCGACGACGATGACGACGCAGGCAAGCAGGGTGACGAAGAGCGGTGTATGCGTCGGCAGGGTGCCGGCGGTCTCGGGCACGTGTCCCTTGGCAGCCAGCGAGCCGGCCATGGCGAGCATGGCGATCGCCAGCGGGAAGCGGGCCAGGAACATGCAGATGGCCAGCAGGACGTTCCAGAAGGGCGTATTGGCGGAGAGACCACCGAAGGCGCTGCCGTTGTTGTTCGAGGCCGAGCTCACGGCGTAGAGGATCTCGCTGAAGCCGTGCGCGCCCGGATTGGATACGCCTGCGATACCGGCCGGTGTCATCACCGCGATAGCTGTGCAGATCACCACCAGGGCGCAGGGAATCAGCACGGCGAGGCTCGCCATCTTCATTTCGTGCGCTTCGATCTTCTTGCCCAGGTACTCCGGCGTGCGACCGACCATCAGTCCGGCGATGAACACCGCGACCACGGCGAAGGCGAGCATGCCGTAGAGACCCGAACCGACACCGCCGAAGATCACTTCACCCAGCTGCATCAACCACATCGGCACCAGGCCACCCAGCGGCGTGAGCGAGTCATGGGCCGCATTCACCGCACCGCACGAGGCTGCCGTGGTGATCGCGGCAAACAGGCCCGAGGCGGCGATGCCGAAGCGCGTTTCCTTGCCTTCCATGTTGCCGCCGGCCTGCGTGGCCGAGGCCTGCGCATCGATGGCCAGCCCGTGCAGCGCCGGATTGCCGGCCTGTTCGGCGGCCACGAGTCCCAGCGTCAGCGGCACGAAAATAAGCAGCATGGTGGCGAGCAATGCCCAGCCCTGGCGGCGGTCGCCGACCATGCTGCCGAAGGTGTAGCAAAGTGACGCCGGAACAAGAAAGATCGCCAGCATCTCGACGAAGTTGGAGAACGGCGTCGGATTCTCGAACGGATGCGCGGAGTTGGCGTTGAAGAAACCACCGCCATTGGTGCCGAGCATCTTGATCGCGATCTGCGAGGCCGCCGGGCCCATCGGCAAGGTCTGCTGGCCGTGCTGCAACGTCGCGACGTCCACGTAGGCCGACACGTTCTGCACCACACCCTGCGAAACCAGCAGCAGGGCGATCACCAGGGAGAAGGGGATAAGCACGTAGAGGGTGGCGCGGGTCATGTCGACCCAGAAGTTGCCGACGGCCGCGGCACCGCGGCGGCTGAAGCCGCGAATCACCGCGATCAGCACGGCGATGCCGGTCGCCGCCGAGAGGAAGTTCTGCACCGCCAGGCCGATCGCCTGGGTGAAGTAGCTCATCGTCGACTCACCGCCGTAACCCTGCCAGTTCGTATTCGAGGCGAAGCTGACGGCCGTGTTCATCGCCGAATCCGGCGTGATCGCGCCGAAGTGCTGCGGGTTCAGCGGCAGCCACTGCTGGGTACGCTGGAGGATGTAGACGACGGCGAGGCCAGCCACATTGAACGCGAGCATGGCGATGGCGTAGCGCTTCCAGCTCATGTCCTCGTCGGCACGAATGCCGGAGAGACGATAGAGCAGGCTCTCGGCGCGTGCACCGAAGCGGTTGACGCGGTTGGGCGTCTCGGCGAACACCTGGGCCATGTAGTGGCCGACGGGTTTCACCAGGACGAGAAGGACGGCCAGGTACAGGCCGACCTGGAAGAAGTCGTTCGCGGTCATTCGAACCACTCCGGCTTCAACAGGGCGACACAGAGGTAGCCGACAAGGGCGACCGCGACCACGGTGGCGATGATCAGGGAAAAAGTCATGGCGGGTTCCTCAACGACGACCGAGTCGGTCGCAGATCATGAGGAAACCGATCGTCAACGCCGTAAGGACGATAACGAGAAGGACGTACAGGAGTTCCACGGGTGCATTCCGTCGAAGAAGACGGCGCATTGTTCTCCCGCGGCGATATGAGGGGCGTATCGCGCCCCGCGAGGCGCGTAAAGCCTGCGTAAATTTTCAACGCAGTAGCTGTTGTGGGAGCCGATTCATCGGCGAAAAGGGAAATGTGGGAGCCGATTCATCGGCGAAAAGCCAACGAAGCGGCTTAGCCGCAAGCCCCCCATCCCAAATGAGCTCTGGCCCGCTGCCGCGGGATCGCCGATAAATCGGCTCCTACAGGGGGCGTGTTAGCGCCCCAGGTTCTGCTGGAACAGCTCGTCGATGCGGCGGTATTCGTCGTACCAGGAGTCCGCATGGACGAAGCCGTGGCGCTCCAGCGGGTACAACGACATCCAGAAGTTCTTCTTGTGCAGCTCGATGAAGCGCTGGTACAGGCGGACCGTGTCGCTGGCCAGCACGTTGTCGTCGATCAGGCCGTGTTCCATCAGCAGCGGGTCGGACAGCTTGTCCGCGTACATGATCGGCGAGCTGGTCGCGTACGCCTCGGGATCGAGCTGCGGATCGTTGAGGATGTTGGCCGAGTATTCGTGGTTGTAGCTGGTCCAGTCGGTGACCGGACGCAGGGCGGCGCCGGCGGCGAACTCACCCGGGGCGCGCAGCAATGCCATCAAGGTCATGAAGCCGCCGTAGCTGCCACCGTAGATGCCCACGCGCTTCGGGTCCACGTGCTGGTTCTTCACCAGCCAGGCCTTGCCGTCGAGCAGGTCGTCCAGTTCCGGATGGCCCATGTTGCGGTAGATCGCGGTGCGCCAGTCGCGGCCATAACCTTTCGAGGCGCGGTAATCCATGTCGATCACGACATAACCGCGCTGGACCAGCAGGTTGTGGAACATCTGCTCGCGGAAGTACGCCGGGTATGACAGGTGGACGTTCTGCAGGTAGCCGGCGCCATGAACGAAGATCACCGCCGGGCGGGATGCCGTGGCGCTGCTGTCGGCCGGTCCATAGAACTTCGCCCAGATCGTGCCGGCGCCATGGCTCGACGGGACCTGGACGATCTTCGGCGCGATCCAGTCGTGGGCCTTGTAGCCGGGCTTGCGCGTGTCGGTGAGCTCATGGACGGCGGCGCCGTCGACGCCGATCGTCGCCAGCTGCGAAGGCACGTACGAGGACGAGTGCAGGACGGCGAGCGAGCGGCCATCCGGCGACAGGCTGAAGTCGTCCAGGCCTTCGAAGTGCGTGATGCGGGTCAGCGCGCCACCCGTGGACGGCACGCTATAGATGTCGTAGCTGTACGGCGCGACCTGGTTGGTACGCACGTAGAAGGTCGAACCGTCCGGGCTGAGCACCGGGTGGTCGGTTTCGAACCGGCCGCTGGTGATCGCCGTGGCCTTGCCGCCCAGCGGGCGCGTGTAGAGCTGGGCGAAGCCCGATTCCTCACTGAGGTACCAGAGGCTGCGGCCGTCGCGAAGCCAGCCGAAGTCGTTGCCGTCCCAGTTGATCCAGGCCTTGTCGGTCAGGCGGTGCTGGCTGACCAGCGCATGCTTGTCGAAGTCGACGGTGGCGATCCAGCGGTCCTTGTTGTCGATGGCCCGCAACTGCACGGCCACGTTGCGACCGTCGTCGCTCCAGACGATGCCCGGGCTGTATTCGCCATTGACGATGACCGGACGAACCTTCGGTGCGGCGAGTGCGTCGGCACGGTCGCCTTTGCCGTCCTTGCGCAGCGCGGCGACGGTTTTCGCGCGCAGCTCGGCCAGCGGGTCGTCGCCGATGCCCGGGAGCTTGGCCGTGTCGAGGTCATAGCTGGTGTGGGTGCGCAGATCGAGGAGCCGCAGGGACTGCGGCGCCGGATCGTTGCGTCCGACATAGGCGCGCGTGGCCTCGGTCTCGGCGTAGCCGGAGTCGGTGACGTAATGGGTGAGGTCGGCGATCTTGCCGCCGTCGGCATCCTTGTCCTGGGTGACGACGACCATCCAGCGCCCGTCCGGCGACAGCGAGGTATCGGTCACGCTGGTCTTCTTGCCGAGCCAGAACGGCTGCGGCGCCTGGCCCGGATCGGCGGCGGCCAGGGCTTCCGCGTCGGCCTTGACCGCGTCGTCGTCCGCGCGCAGCTGGCGCAGCGTCTTGAAGATGGCCTGCTGGTCGTCCTTCAGGTCGTCGGACTTCTTCGTCTTCGGGTCGTCCTTCTCTTCGAGCAGGGCGGCTGGTGTCACCGGGCCGCCGGCGACCGCGTACGTGAACCAGTTATTGCCGCTGCGGAAGGAGAGCAGGCGGCCATCCACCGAGAAGTGCGGATCGCGCTCCTTGGCGGCCGACCGGGTGACCTGCACGGTGGCGCCCGTGCCGAGGTCGCGCAGAAAGACGTCGCCGTGGCGGACGAAGGCTGCGTGGCGATGCTCGTGGTCGAACACCAGCTTGCTGCCGTCCGCGCCAGCGGCAGTCTTGGGGTCGAGCTGCACCGGCGTACCGCCCGTCGCCGCGACGCGATAGAGGTCGCGCACGGGGCTGCCGTCATGCTTCAGCGAGTAGTACAGCTGCGTGCCGTCGACGCTCCAGTAGGCGTCCTCGACCGCTGCGCCGATCCAGTCCGGGTCGGCCATGATGGTTTCCATGTCCAGCGGCGGCGGTGGCGCGGCGAAGGCCGGTGCGGCGGTGAGGACGGTGAGCAGGGCGGCGGCGAGTACGCGCATCGAACGTTTCCCGGGTCTGGCAAATCGGTCGAGGATAGCGCGCCTTTGCTACGCTCGGGGCCCCTCCACCGGAGTCGTCCCCCATGCGTGACCTCGTCCCCCGCCTGCTCGCCGCGAGCCTCTTCGTTGCCTTCAGCGCCCACGCCGCCACCGGCACCCCGCCGCCGACCCCGAAGCACGTGGTCGCCGAGACGCTTGCCGGGCAGCCGGTCAACGATCCCTACCGCTGGCTGGAGAATCCCGACGCGGCCGATGTGACAAAGTGGATCGACGCGCAGAACGCGTACACCGAAGCGACCATCGGCGCGATGCCGCTGGGCAAGACGCTGAGTGCGCGTATCCGCGAACTGGCGATCACCTCGACCACGCGTTCGTCGCCGACCCTGGCGGGCGGCACCTTGTTCTACTTCGAGAACACACCGCCGCAGCCGCAGCCGGTCCTGGTCGCCAAGGCCTGGCCGGACGGCCCCACGCGTACCCTGGTCGACCTCAACCAGGGCGACGGCAACACGGCGATCACCGAATACTGGCCGTCGCCGAGCGGCCGCTACCTCGCCTATGGCACCGCCGAGGGCGGCAGCGAACTGACCACCATCCACATCCTCGATACGACCAGCGGCAAGCCCCTCGGCGATGTCCTCCCGCTGGCCGGTGGCGGGACGACACCCCAGGCACTGGCCTGGGATGCCGACGAAAAGGGCGTGACCTACGCGCGCTTCGAAACGCCGAAGGCCGGACAGGCCCTGCGCGAGTTCGACGCCGTGCTGGCCCATCACACCCTCGGCGAGTCCGCCAGCAAGGACCGCACGGTCTTCGGCAAGGGCTATTCGCACGTCGCCGAATACATCCTGCTCGAAGGCAGCGCCGGCAAGTCGGTCGCACTGCTGGCCAACGAAGGCGACGGCGGCCCGGCCGAGGTCTACCTGCGCGAAGGCAAGGGCAACTTCACCCGTGTGCTCGGCCACGACGCCGACGCGCGCTCGGCGGCCTGGGTGGGCGACCGTCTGTTCGTCGTCAGCTTCGCCGGGGCACCGCGCGGCAAGATCGTCGCCGTGGGTGCGGGCGGCAAGACCACCCCCGTGCTCGAGCAGGGCGAGGGCGCGATCCAGCGCGTGACGCCGCTCGGCGACGGCTTCCTGGTCGTGCGTAGCGCCGGCCCCGACTGGTGGGCCGACCAGTACGACGCCAAGGCGGGCTTCGTGCGCCGCGTTCCGCTGCCGGCCACGGGTGTGGCCATCGGCGGCATCGCCTCGGAATCCGGCCAGAACAAGGCGCTGATCTCCTACGCCGGCTGGACCACGCCCACCCATTGGGCGGAGTACGACGGCGCCAGCGGCTCGCTGAAGACGATCTTCGAAGTGAAGCCGGCCGCCGACTATTCGAAGGTTCGCGTCACCCGCGTCGACGGTGTCTCGAAGGACGGCAGCAAGGTGCCTGTCACCGTGATCTCGATGGACGGCATCACGCCCAACGGCAAGCGCCCGACCATCCTCTACAGCTACGGCGGTTTCGGCATCCCGGTGACGCCGGGCTTCATCGGCGCCAACCTCGCGTGGCTCGAACGCGGCGGCGTGCTGGCTTACGCCAACATCCGCGGCGGCAACGAGTTCGGCGAGGCCTGGCACGAGCAGGGCCAGAAGCTGCGCAAGCAGAACGTGTTCGACGACTTCTACGCCGCGGCGCAAGCCATGGTCACCTCGAAGTGGACCGACACCAGGCACCTCGGCATCCTCGGCGGCAGCAACGGCGGCCTGCTGATGGGCGCGGCGCTCACCCAGCATCCCGACCAATACCGCGCCGTGGTCGGTGCCGTCGGCATCTACGACGTACCCCGGCACGAAACCGCGTTCGCCAACGGCCAGTACAACGTCAGCGAGTACGGCACGGTGACCGACGATGCCCAGGCGAAGTCGACCCTGGCCTGGTCGCCCCTGCATAACGTGAAGAAGGGCACGGCGTATCCGGCGGTGCTGCTGACCACGGGTGCGAACGATCCGCGCGTCGCACCGTGGCAGTCGCGCAAGTTCGCCGCGTCGCTGCAGGATGCGACGACGTCGGGGCAGCCGGTGTTGCTGCTGACGCGGATGAATGCGGGGCACGGTATCGGTGCGCCTTTCAGCCAGCGCGTCGGTAATGCGGCGCTGTCGATGACGTTCTTCGCGACCGAGCTGGGATTGGGGGAGTAGGAGCCGCTTCAGCGGCGATGGGTGCTGGCGACGATTTCGCCTATGCTTACGACGCGGCCAGGGGAGGCCGCGTCATACAAGGAAGCGTTCGTGATCGTGTCGGACCTGTTCACCCTGCCCGCCTTCGTGGCCTATCTCGCCCTGGGCATCTTCTACTTCGTCGCCTTCGTGGTGACCTACATCTGGATCACACCGCAGCGCGAGATGGCGCTGATTCGCGACGGCAATCTCGCCGCGGCGATCAGCCTCGGCGGTGCGGCGCTCGGCTTCGTGCAACCACTGGCCAGCGCCATCGCGCACAGCGTGAGCCTGACCGACCTCGCCCTGTGGGGTCTGGTCGCCTGGATCGTGCAGTTGCTGACCCACTTCGTGCTTCGCCTGCTGGTGCGCGACCTGCGCCGGAAGATCGAAGAAGACGTCCGGTCGGTCGCCCTGTTCGTCGCGATCGTCGCCATCTGCGTCGGCACGCTCAACGCCGCCGCGATGTCTTACTGAGGCAGGCGACATGTCGAACAAAGGGAAGTCGAAGCCTGTCATTCCGCGTAAGAGCCCGTCACTCAAGCCTGCCGCCGAATATCGGCATCCGTCGTTCTACCCTCCGCAGGAACCGCTGACGCGCAAGCGTACGGTCGCCATCACGCTCGGCGTACTCGGCGCGGCTGCAGTGGGCTTTGCCACGCTCGGCGGCAAGGACGTGCAGCGCAACAGCTACACGTCGCAGGAAGACTGCGAGCACGACTACGCCACCGGGCAGTGCACGCGTGAACAGCCGGTCGGGAGCAGCGGTTACTCGGGTGGCGGCTACCACTACTACGGCCCCTGGTATCGCAGCGACTGGCGCAGTGGGACCTTCAAGGGCGATCCGGGTCCCGGGCGCAGCTATGCGTCCGGGCTAGGTAGCTCCGGGCATGGCCCGACCGGCTTCGATTTCGGCAGTCGCGGTGGCTTCGGCTCGAGCGGCCACGTGTCGGCACGGGGCGGCTGATGCGGCGCGAAGCGATCGCGCCGCGCGAGGACTGGAAAGCCCGGGTCGAGGCACTGGGTTTCGGCTTCCACACCATCGATGGCCAGGCCTACTGGCGTGAAGACGCGTGCTATGTCTTCGACGAAGCCGCCGTGGATACGCTCGAAGCGGCGACCGCGGAGCTGCATGGTCTCTGCCTCGAGGCCGTCGACCGTATCGTGCGCACCGGCCGCTATGCCGACCTCGGTCTCGACGAACGCGCGGCGCAACTGATCGAACGCAGCTGGTTCGACCGCGATCCCGCGCTCTACGGTCGCATGGATCTTTCTTTCGACGGCCACTCGCCGCCGAAACTCCTCGAGTACAACGCCGATACGCCGACCTCGCTCTTCGAGGCGTCCGTCGTGCAGTGGTATTGGCTCGAAGACGTCGCGCCCGAGGCCGACCAGTTCAACTCGATCCACGAGAAACTGATCGAACGCTGGCGTGCCGTCGGCGGTGGCCCGCGTGTGCACTTCGCCGCGTGCTACGACAACCCCGAAGACGCGACGACCTGCGACTACCTGCTCGATACCTGCATGCAGGCCGGCCACGCGACGGAAGCCCTCGACATCGAATCGATCGGCTGGTCCGGCAAGGCTTTCATCGATCTCGCCGACCGACCGATCGACCGCCTGTTCAAGCTGTATCCGTGGGAATGGCTGATGAGCGAAGCCTTCTCCCAGCACATTCCCGCCAGCGGAACACGCTGGATCGAACCACCGTGGAAGATGCTGCTGTCGAACAAGGCGATCCTGCCGCTGCTCTGGGAGTATTTCCCGAATCATCCGAACCTGTTGCCGGCGAGCCGGCGTCGCGAAGACGTCGAAGGCGCGGTGGTGGAGAAGCCGTATTGGGGTCGCGAAGGCGAGGGCATCGTCGTACTGGATGCCCACCAGCGTGGGTCAGGCTCGCCGTTCCAGATCTATCAGGCCCTCGCGCCGCTGCCTGTCTTCGATGGCAGGCATGCACTGGTCGGTTCCTGGATGATCGGTGACGAGCCCGCGGGCATCGGTATTCGCGAGGACGACGATCGAATTACGCGGAATACGAGCTGTTTCGTGCCTCATCTGTTTCGATGAATGCAGGTTCGCGCAGTGGGCGGCCGCCATCCTGGCTCTTGCATGCATCGTTTTTGCGGTACTGACGTTCCGGTTGGTTGCGTCCCGTCGCTATCTCAACGATGCGGCGGGTCGTACATCACGGTGACGTAGTACGTGACGTGGCCCACCGGATTGTCACGGCGGAAACTCGCGAAGACGAATGCATCGGGAGGTTGGTTGAACGGAGCCATTTGCGACTTGCCCGTCACGGCGACATTTCCTTGGGCGACGGCGCCTACGAGGTCGGGTTCTGGCAACGCCGTGGGCGGATCGAAGACGACGTCGGGGAGTTCGATGGCTCCATACTTCGACTTCAGGGCACGATAGGTGTTTGCCCAGACCTTGCCGGCGTCCTTGATGTCTTCGCCCTCGTAAAGGTACACGCCTATTCGGACGAGCTTTCCGTCCTTGAAGAAGAACTGTACGTTCTCTTTTCGGCCATCGAACGTGCCGTTGTAGGTCTCGATATCACCGTTGGTGAATGACTTGTACGGACCCGCGTCTAGCTGCGACGTGACCTCCTGCGGCGTCATTCCGAAATGCCAGGGCGGCAGGCCACCGGTTGGCGGCAAGGTTTGTGCCGTAGTCATTGCGCTGAAGGCGAGCGACAGGGCGAGGCCGATCGAGGCTAGGGTATTCCGCATGCTTCGCGTTCCTCGGAATATTGCGGTTGATGGGACGAGCATCGCCGATGAATCGGCTCCTACAAAGAGCTGCGATGTACCATATTTGATCGCCTCCAGGAAAAGTCATCATGCCGCTGCCCACCGTCGAAACCGAAACCCGCCCGTCGCCGACCTGGTCGGTCATCTGGCTGCACGGCCTCGGTGCCGACGGCAACGACTTCGCGCCGATCGTGCCGGAGCTGGTCGATGCGGCGTGGCCGGGTGTGCGCTTCGTTTTCCCGCATGCGCCCGTGCGACCCGTCACCGTCAACAACAACGCGCCCATGCGTGCGTGGTACGACATCAAGGGTCTCGCCATCGCGGACAAGCAGGATGCCGAAGGCATCCGCGCCTCGATCGCCGAAGTCGAAGCGCTGATCGCCCGCGAAGAAGAGCGCGGCGTGCCCGCGTCGCGGATCATCCTCGCCGGCTTCTCGCAGGGTGGCGCCATGGCGCTCTCCGCCGGCCTGCGCCACCGCGAAACCCTGGCCGGGCTGATGATCCTGTCCGCCTACCTGCCCCTGCACGACACCATCGAAGCCGAGCGCGCCGGCGCGAACCACGCCACGCCGATCTTCTGGGGACATGGCACGGCCGACCCGATCGTTCCGCTGGTGCTGGGTGAGCAGTCGCGGCAGGCCCTCGAGTCGCTCGGTCATCGCATCGACTGGCACAGCTACCCGATGGCCCATCAGGTGAGCCTGGACGAGATCGCCGATGTGCGCGCCTGGCTGACCGAGCGCTTCGCCAACGCGTGATCGCCTGCGCGGCGGGGTGAACGGGCATCCGGCATACTCGCCGCATGCCCGCCAACCCTTCCCAGACGTCCGTCGCATCGCGTCCACCTTCGGCGCCACTGCCCGATTTCTGCAGCCTGCCGGTGCTGTTCGCCTTGCTCGTAGTGGGTGCGCTGACGGTCTCCCTGATGTGGCTGGCGCCCGGCGGAACGGGCACCCTGCGCGATTACTGCATCGCCGTCCTGTTCACCAGCTGGTTGTCGATCCTGCTGACCGTGGCACTGTGCAAGCTGCGCACAGGCATGCAACGGCTGCCCGGATTGCTGCCTTACGCGGCGGTCTGGCTCCTCCTGGTCGCCACGGTCGGGCTGAGCGCGGGCGTGATGGGCTGGATCGATCGCAGTCTCGTTTTCGGCATCACGCCGTCGCCGACGTTCCGCTTTGTCCGCGACAGCATGCTCGCCACCGGCCTGCTCGGCGCCGGCCTGCTGCGCTACTTCTATGTCGTCGCGCAGTGGCAGGCGCGCGTCGCCGCCGAAGCGCAGGCGCAGGTCGCCGCCCTGCAGGCGCGCATCCGCCCGCATTTCCTGTTCAACAGCATGAACGCGGTGGCCGCCCTGATCCGGGTCGATCCGGACGCGGCCGAGCGCACCGTCGAGAACCTCGCCGAGCTCTTCCGCGCGGCCCTGGGCAGCGACACCGAATCCGTGGGCACGCTTGGCGACGAGTGGAGCCTGGTCGACCGTTACCTGGAGATCGAGTCGCTGCGCCTGGGGCACCGGCTGCGCGTGGAGCGCGATATCGACGTCCCGCCCGGGCTACCCATGCCCCGCATGCTCCTGCAGCCGCTCGTGGAGAACGCCATCCGCCATGGCGTGCAACCCAGCCGCAGCGGTGGCACGATCCGCCTCGGCGGGCGCCGGGTGCCCGGCGGCGTGGAGATCGTCGTCGATAATCCGATCGCGGATGGCGCCCCGACGCCGGGCACCGGGCATGGCTTGCGCAACGTGCGCGAGCGCGTCCGTTTCCACTACGGTGAGCGCGCCAGCGTGCGCGTCGACACCGGTGCCGATCGCTTCATCGTGACCGTTTTCCTGCCGGAGTCCGCGAATGCGCGTCCTGATCGCCGATGACGAACCGCTTGCGCGGGCGCGGCTCGATTCGCTGCTGGCCCGCCGGGCCGATGTGGAGGTGGTCGGCAGCGTCGCCGACGGCGAGGCGGCGCTCGAGGCCTGCGCCTTATTGCTTCCCGACGTCATCCTGCTCGATATCGAGATGCCCGGCCTCGGCGGCACGGCGGTCGCCCGGCGCCTCGCCGAAGTGCCCATGCGGCCTCAAGTGGTGTTCTGCACCGCCTACGAGCAGCACGCGCTGAGCGCCTTCGACCTGGGTGCCACGGATTACCTCTTGAAGCCCGTGCGCGCGGAGCGGCTGGACGAAGCCCTCGATCGCGCGGCGACCCGCTTGCAGCCGCCCGTCGCGGCACACTCGGCATGGTTGCGCGCGCGCAGCGGTGCCGACGAAGTCCGTGTGCGCCTGGATGATGTGCTCTACCTGCTCGCCGACGAGAAGTACGTGGCCGTCCACCATGGCGGAGGCATGTGGTTGATCGACGACTCCCTGCGCCAGCTCGAAACGGCGCATGGCGAGCGGCTGGTTCGTCTGCATCGCAATTGCCTGGTGCCACGCGCCCGCCTGCTTGGCCTGAGAACGTTGAGCGATGGCCGTGTGCTTGCCCGCTTGTCCGGTACCGAGGTCACGCCCGAGGTTAGCCGGCGCAACCTGCCCGCCGTGCGCCATCTGCTGCGCACCGACGCTGGCTGAGCGTGCAAGAGCGGGGCGAAACGCGGGACAATCGCGCCTCGACCGATCGCCCGCCAGGATAGAAATGACCGCACCGCTTCGCATCGCCACCCGCAAGAGCGCCCTGGCCCTCTGGCAGGCCGAGCACGTGGCCACCCTCCTGCGTCAGGCACATCCCGGGTTGCAGGTGGAACTGGTCCCGTTGTCCACTCGCGGCGACGAGATCCTCGATCGCTCGCTGGCGACCATCGGCGGCAAGGGCCTGTTCCTCAAGGAACTGGAGGTCGCCATCCTCGACGATCGCGCGGATATCGCCGTGCATTCGCTGAAGGATGTGCCAGCCGAGCTGGAACCGGGCTTCGTGCTTTCGGCCATCCTGCCGCGCGCGGATGCGGCCGACGCCTTCATCAGCAATCACTACGCCAACCTCGCCGAACTGCCGCACGTCGCGCGGGTCGGCACCTCGTCGTTACGCCGTCAGGCGCAATTGCGCGCCGTACGGCCCGACCTGCAACTGCTCGACCTGCGCGGCAACGTCAACACGCGGCTGGCCAAGCTCGATGAGGGCCACTACGACGCCATCATCCTGGCCTGTGCCGGCGTGGAGCGTCTCGGCCTGGGCCAGCGCATCACCGCGCGACTGGCCAGCCCCGACTGGCTGCCTGCCCCGGGCCAGGGCGCGATCGCGGTGGAATCGCGCGCCAGCGATGCCCGCGTCGCCGAGTTGATGGCTGCTCTCGGCGATCCCGAGACGCAGATAGCCGTCGACGCGGAGCGCGCCATGAACGAACGATTGGGCGGCAGCTGCGCCGTGGCGATCGGTGCCTGGTGCGTGGTGGCCGAGTACGGCCTCACGCTGCACGGCATGGTGGGCAACGCGCATACCGGCGAAATCCTGCGCGCGCAAGCCGATGCGAAGGCCGATACGCCCGTGGCGCTGGGCCATGAAGTGGCCGCGATGTTGATCGGGCTGGGGGCGGAGGCGTTTCTTTCGCCGCAGCGGTGAGGGTGCCTTGCCCGCTGCCGCGGGATCGCCGATAAATCGGCTCCTACCGAGCGGGTGCCGCTCTTCGTAGGAACCAATTTATCGGCGATGGGGTGCTGGCGACCAGCTACCCGCAAACCACTCAGAAGTTATAAACGAGGTTCGTCGTCATCAACTTATCGGTGCTTACCGTACCCGGCTGCGTGTCGCTGTTGTAGCGGATCTGGTAGCCGAGTTTCAGCGCCATCTTCTTGGTCATGCTGACCGACAGGCCGATATCGTTCTGGTAGTACTGGTTCTTCGAGCCTGCTTCGATCAGCAGCGTGTCTTCGAGCGCGGTGTTCTCGGTGAGGCGGTACTTGCCGTTGATCAGGCTACGGCCGACCACTTCACCTTCGGTGTTCGGGGTGTAAGGCACCGAGACGGCGGCGCCGGTCACCGGATCCACCACTGGCGTGCCGTCGGCATTGAGTTCGGGACGCGTGGACTTGGCCGGCTGGTATCGCTTGTAACCGGGACCGACTTCGAAGGACAGCTCAGCGCGGTCGTTCTTCAGGGCGATATAGCCGTAACCGACCGAGACGATGCCCTGCCAGAGGTTGGCGCCGAAATCGTCGTGCTCGTAGCGGGCGGCGGTCACGATGTAGCTGCGCGGATCGAACTTGTAGCCTACCGATGCACCGGTGTCGTAGCGGTTAGCGGTGGTGCTGAAGCGGTCGACGGTGTTGCCATCGGCATCGGTCACGGAGGTTTCGCCCTTCGAGCGCAGGCCGTTGAGGTAGATGTTGTTCTTCCAGAGCTCGTTTTCCTGGCTCAGGCCGAGCTTGGCGTTCGCGTTTTCCGTGTGCGAGTTACCGCGCGACGACGCGAAACCGAATTCGCCGGAGCCGGTCCAGCCGCCGTTCTGGGCCGCGTCGGGCGCAGCGGGCGCAGGCGGCGGGACGTTGGCGTCGAAGGGTGCCGCCGCGGGAGCCGGCGCAGCCACCGGGGTCGTCGTTGTCGTCGTGGCAGCCGGCGTCGTGCCGGTCGCTGCCGTCGTGGTGGTCGTCGTCGTGGCAGGCGTGGTGGCCGTAGCCGGCGTGGTCGTCGTCGTTGTCGTTGCGGCGGTACCGGCGCTCTTGGTGGCGCTGGCGTCCTGCGCCGACGCGGTGAACGGCAGCGCGGCAAGGACGAGCGTGGCGATCAGGGATTGTTTCATCGTCTACCCGTATGTGGAGGAAAGTTCAGGAAAAGGGTGGTCAGGCCGCCACGAGCTGCGCGTACGCCCGCCCGTAGAGCCGCTGCTCGAGACATTGACCGATAACGCAGCTTAACGCGGCCAGACCGGCGGCCGGCGCCAGGAGTCTCCCCGCAGGGTGAGACACCAGCAGGAGACAGGGCAGGCCGACCGAAAGCACCGCGACGCCGACCCGGCCGATCAGGAGGCGCGCCGCGCCGCCACCGGTGGTGAACCGCTCCGCCACGCCGCGCTCCTCGGCCAACTGGCGCAGCGCGCGCCAGCGCATGCCCTCGACGATGCCCAGCGCCAGCGCCACGGCGAGAAGGCCGAGTCGCCAGGGGGTGGGGGGATCGATTGCCGTTTCGCTTTGTAGTGCGATACAGAGCCAGAGCCAAAGGCCGCCGGCGAACAGGGCGGACACCGTGCGCCCGAGCGGCCGGGCATTGGCGAGGGCGGCCACCGCCGGGAGCAGGCGGCGCGCAGCGCTCCGCGCGGTGTACACGAGGGTGGCCAGGGTACACAGGGCGAGAATGGCGCCCGCCAGGCGAGTGGCCCAGAAATCGTTTTCGCCGCGCGCCAGGCCGGCAAGGGCCAGCATCGGCAGGTAATTCACCATGGCGACCAGGCCCTCGATCGTCGGCATCATGCGCTTGGCGGGATTCCAGCCATGCCAGTCCGGGGCGAACGCCAGGCGCAGGCAGGTGGCGATGAGACCGAGGCTGACGAAGACCAGGCCGATGCTCAGCGGGACGAGCACTTCGCCGCGCCCGTCGGGATAGACGCCCAGCGTCAGCGAGATGCCGAGCACCATCCAGAGCCCATAGCCGGCCGCCGTCGCCGTCTGGATGACAACGAAGGGGGCGGTGAACAGGATGTCGGCGCGAGGAGCGTCGCCCGGTGGTTCGTGCGGACCCACCAGGGCCGGGCCTGCGTGCTTGGGTTCCGCCATGGTCGGGGGAGGCCTTCGGCGAATCGCAAAGCAGCATTTTTGCGCCTAATGGTCCCCGGCGCAAACCGGCGGTCGCAAGACCCCACGAAGAGGCCGAGTCTCATGTCCCTTGCGGACGGCCATCGCCACCGCCATGCTTGAGCTGCGTAGCCTGAGCCGCGTAGATACGGGCATCACGCCCGCGCGGACACACTTCCCGAAGCATCATCCAGCCGGCGACACCCATGGACCGCTACGAGCGCATTCTTTCCCTGCATCGACTGCTGAAATCAGCGCACTATCCCGTGCCGCTGTCCCGGCTGATGGACGAGCTCGAATGCTCGCGCGCCACGCTCTATCGCGATGTCGCGTTCCTGCGCGACGCGCTGGGCGCCCCCGTGCAAAGCGTCGCCGGCGAACAGGCCTCGTTCCGCTATGACGCCTCGGAGGCCGACAGCTTCGAGTTACCCGGCCTGTGGCTGACCAGCGACGAGCTGGCCGCACTGATGGCCCTCAACGAGCTCATCGGCCGCTCCGATCCCGGCGTGCTCGCCGGCGCGCTGGCGCCGTTCAAGGCGCGCATCGAGCGACTGCTTTCCGACCATGGCAGCGGCAAGGCCTTGCCGGTCGACCGCATCCGGGTGATTTCCTGGGGCGCGCGCAAGATGGACCAGCAGGTGTTCCGGATCGTCGCGGGCGCGACGCTCGAGCGTCGCCAGCTCACCTTCCGCTACCGCGCGCGCACGACGAATGCCGATTCCAAGCGCACCGTGTCGCCGCAGCGCCTCACCCACTATCGCGACAACTGGTACCTGGATGTCTGGGACCACGATCGCGAAGCGCTGCGCAGCTTCGCCGTCGACCGCATCGCCGATCCGCAGTCGCTCGAGGCGAAGGCAAAGGACGTCGATGACGCCGAGCTCAACGACCTGCTCGCCTCCAGCTACGGCATCTTCGCCGGGAAGCCCAAGGCCTGGGCGACCATTCGCTTTTCCTCGCATGCCGCACGCTGGGTGGCCGACGAACACTGGCACTCGCAACAGAAGGGCGAATCGCTGCCGGATGGCCGCTACGAACTCAAAGTGCCGTATTCGAACTCGCGCGAATTGCTGATGGACGTCCTCAAGTACGGGCCGGACGCCGAGATCGTCTCGCCGCTGCCGCTACGCGAAGAAATGAAAATCCTGCTCCAGCTGGCCCTGACCGGCTACCAGAACAGCTCGAACAACCACCACTGAGCGCCGCCGCTGCATGAGTGAGATCGATATCGCGGATCCGGGCGCCTTGCCCGCCGTCAGTGGCATGCCGCGAAAGCCACGCGTCGCCCTCGCGCTCGGCGCAGGGGCAGCCAAGGGACTCGCTCATATCGGTGCGATCGAGGTGCTGGAGGAACGCGGTTTCGAGATCGTCGCCATCGCTGGCACGTCGATGGGCGCCTTGATCGGCGGCATCTACGGCATGGGCAAGCTGGACGTCTATCGTGACTGGGTCTCCGCCCTGGCGCGGTTCGATGTGCTGCGCCTGGTCGACTGGAGCTTTTCCGGCGGTGGCTTCATCAAGGGCGACCGGATCATGGCGGCCTTGCGCGAGCTCATCGGCGAGGTGAACATCGAAGAGCTCAACATCTCCTACACCGCGGTCGCCACCGATCTGGATCGCGAACGCGAGGTGTGGCTGACGAAGGGTCCGCTGTTCGATGCGATCCGCGCATCCATCGCTATTCCGACCCTGTTCCGTCCCTACATCCACGACGGGCGCCGCCTGGTCGATGGCGCGCTGCTGAATCCGCTGCCGGTGCTGCCGTTGATGCGCGAAGACGCCGATTACGTCATCGCCGTGAGCGTGGACGGTGCCGCCGAGCTGCAGAAACCGCCGGAGAAGGACGTCACGGTGACCACCGACGAGGGCTACGCCGCGAAACTCGGCCGACTGATCGGCCGCGTGCTGCCTTCGGTGGACGGCAAGCCCAAGCTCAGGGACCCAGGCGCTTTCGACCTGATGACCCAGGCCATGGACCTCATGCAGGCCAACCTCTCGCGCCTGCGTCTCGCGGCGTACCAGCCGGACGTGCTGGTCGAGATCCCACGCAATGTGTCGACGGTGTATGAGTTCTACCGCGCCCGCGAGTTGATCGAGCTGGGGCGGGAGCGGACGGCGCGGGCGCTGGATGCGTGGCAGCCCAGGATGTTGTTGCGCTGAGCGTCGGCCAAGAGCATCGCCGCTGAAGCGGCTCCCACAAAAAGCCTGCTCTGTGTGGGAGCCGCTTCAGCGGCGATGCTCCGGCCTCACACCTCTTCGGTGCGCGTGACCTTGGCCCGCCGCATCAACCAGGCCACACCGCGCAGATCGGCCAAGCCGACCCACAACCGGTCGAGCATCCCGTACTTCGACGTCCCCGCCGTGCGCGGACGATGACCCACCGGCACGCTCTGGCTGGCGAAGCCCGCGCGCTTCACGAGCGCCGGCAGATAACGGTGCATGTGGTCGAAGTAGGGTAGGCGCAGGAAGGTTTCGCGCTCGAACAGCTTCAGTCCGCAACCGGTATCCGGCGTGCTGTCCTGGAGCATGCGCGAGCGCACCGCGTTGGCGACCTTCGAGGAAATGCGCTTGTTGAAACTGTCCCGCCGGGTGACGCGCCAGCCGGCGAACAGCTTGAGCGCCGGCGCGGCCGCGCGCGCGTCGAGCAACTTGGGGATATCCGCCGGATCGTTCTGGCCATCGCCGTCGAGCGTCGCAATCCACGGCGCGCGGGCGTTGCGCACGCCATTCCACACGGCCGTGCTCTGCCCGCTACGGGTCAGGTGGCGGATAACCCGCAGCTCGGGGTATTGCGCTTTGGCGGCGGTCAGCACGGCGACGCTGTCATCGGTGCTGTCGTCGTCGACGTAGATGATCTCGAAATCGATCCGGCCACGCAGGGCCGACGCGATCTCGGCGAGGAGGGGCGGGATGTTGTCGCGCTCGTTGAAGACGGGCACGACTACGGCGAGGTCGGTCATCGCGATTCCGGGGCTGGCTCGATCGGGGCGGCATTATCGCCCAACCGGCCCGGGATGGGGCCGGGCCCGCGGCTTTCGTTCAGATCTGGCCGATGGTTTGCGGGGCCGGACCTTCGATCGCCGCGCGCCACCCACGCTCGACGGCGTCCATCGCGCTCCGGCTGGCTCCCTGCTGGGCCAGCACCACGAGCGTGCCGCTACGCAGCGGCATCTGCCGGCCTTCCCAGCCGTCACGCTCGAAGCTGCCGGGCTTGGTGTCCATCTTGCCCGGCATATACAGGGCGACGACCGGCTCGTCGTTCATGCGGGTCACCAGGTGCACCACCGGATACGGGCCCACCGTGCAGTCATGCACGTAGGTGACGCCCGCCGGCATCGGCCCCTTGAGACGGGTTGCCCGGCCGACGAAACCGGCCTCGACCTGGGCGTCCGTCATGGGCTGGGTGAGGCTTAACGAGCCGATCTCTCCCGGCATATGCGCCACGGCGAGGGCCGGCAGCGAGTTGAGATCATTCTGACGCCACATCATGCCGACGCCGGCAAAGGCGAGGACGACCGAGGCGGCCATGGCCATCCAGACGCGGCGCCTGCCGACCTGCCGACGGCGTTCACCCGTGGCCTGGGCAAGCAGGATGCGATCGACCAGGCCCTCGGGAAGGGGAATGGCCAGGGCAGCTTCGAGGTCATCGTCGAACCGCTGGGCGCGCTGCCAGAAGGCGGCACAGCCGTCCTTGCAGCTATCCCGATGGGCGAGCAGTTCAGGGGCGCGCGAGCGCGGCTCGGCACCGATATGGCGGCGGAATTCGAGGCAATTCATTTCCGGCCTCCTTCAGCCGCGGCGCGTCCGCCGAGCAGGTCTTTCAGACGCTGGCGGGCACGGAACAACTGGGTCATCACCGCGCCCGGCTGCTGGTCGGTAGCGGCCGCGATCTCATCGCAGCTCATGCCACCGAGCACCTGCATGGCCAGGGGTTCACGATACTTGTCGGGCAGCTTGAGCATGGCGTCGCGCACCTGGGCGGCGTCGCCACTGCGCTCGGGGCTGGCAAAGGCGGCTTCTTCGGGCACGGTGTCGTCCAGCTCCACGGTGTCGAAGCGCTTTCGTTCGTACATGCGCGCGTGTTCGCGGCGCAGGATGGTAATCAGCCAGGGCTTGGCGGATTCGGCGTCACGCAGGGAGTCGAGATTCTTCCAGGCACGCAGGAAGGTCTCCTGGACCAGGTCCTGGGCCACGGATTCGTTGCGCGACAGCCAGAAGGCAAACCGGTAGAGGTCGGCCGACAGGGCGCGCACCATCGCTTCGTATTGGCGCTGCTTCGGGTTCACGTCCTTAATGACCGGAGGCATGCCGATTTCCTTTCAGGCCCGACCTGTCAGGGCCGCGCTCAGCGGACCTTGGTCAGGATGCCGTCGAGCTCGTCGAGGCTGTGGTAATGGATGACCAGCTTGCCCTTGCCGCCGCGGCCGTGCGCCAGTTCGACCCGGGTGGCGAACCGCTCCGCCAGCTCGCGTTCGAGGTTGGCGATGTTCGGGTCCGTCGGGTTGGCCTTGGCCTTGCCCTTCGGCGCCAGCTGCGCCTTGCGGGCGGCCTCTTCCAGTTCGCGCACGGTCCAGCCGTGGCGTGCGGCTTCCAGCGCCAGCGGCTCGGCGATCGTGTGCGGCAGGGTGAGCAGGGCGCGGGCGTGGCCCATTTCCAGCTTGCTCTCGTCCAGCAGCGTCTTGATCGATGCCGGCAGGTCGATCAGGCGCAGGAGGTTCGACACGGCGGCACGCGAACGGCCGACGGCATCGGCGGCCTGCTGGTGCGTGAGGTCGAACTCGTCGATCAGGCGCTGCAGGGCCTGGGCTTCCTCGAGCGGGGTCAGTTCCTGGCGCTGGATGTTCTCGATCAGGGCCATGGCCAGGACGGACTGCTCCGGCACGTCCTTGACCAGGGCCGGGATCTCGCTCATGGAAGCACGCTGCGCCGCGCGCCAGCGACGCTCACCTGCGATCAACTCGTAGCTGTTCTTGCCGATGGCGCGGACCACCACCGGCTGGATCAGGCCCTGGGCCTTGATCGAGGCGGCGAGCTCGTCGAGCGCCTCGTCGTTCCAGTGGCGGCGCGGCTGGTACTTGCCGGCCTGGATCTGGTGGATCGGCAACAATCGCAGCTCGCCTTCCTGCTCGACGATCGACGGACCGGCGTCGGGACCGGCGCCGCCACCCAGCAGGGCATCCAGGCCACGGCCGAGTCCACGTTTCTTCGCTGCTGCCATCGGGAATTCCTTAAGGTGCCGTCGGAGCCGCGTCGGTGGCGTCGGGCGCCGCGTCGTCGGTCTCGGGGGTGTCGCTTGCCGCGTCCTGGGCTGCATACATGGCGCGTTCGCGGCGAATGATTTCGCCGGCGAGGCCGATGTAGGCGATGGCGCCGCGCGACCCGCGATCGTAGAGATGAATCGGCTGGCCGTGGCTGGGGGCCTCGGCAAGACGCACGTTACGCGGAATGATCGAGCGCAGCACCTTGTCGCCAAAGTGCTGGGTGAGCTGGGCCGAGACCTCGTTGCCGAGGTTGTTGCGCACGTCGTACATGGTGCGCAGCAGGCCTTCGACCTCGAGCTCCGGATTCAGGCGCATGCGCACGGCCTTGATCGTATCGAGCAGGCTCGACAGGCCTTCCAGGGCGAAGTACTCGCACTGCACGGGAATCAGCACGCCGTCGGCCGCGGTGAGCGCATTGAGCGTCAACAGGTGCAGCGACGGCGGGCAGTCGATGAGAATGGTGTGGTAGTTGTCCGCGACCTTGGCCAGCTGTTCCTTCAGCCGGTGCTCGCGCGCCATGCCGTCCATCAGCTTCAGCTCGGCGGCCGTGAGGTCGCCATTGCCCGGCAACAGGTCGTAACCGGCCTCGGTGCGTTTGAGCACGCTGCCGATCTCCACCTCGCCCAACAAGACTTCGCAGCCATTCGGCTTGGCCTCGTGCTTGTCCACGCCCGACGCCATGGTGGCGTTGCCCTGCGGATCGAGGTCGACAAGCAGCACCTTGCGTCGCGCGGCGGCCAGGGCCGCAGCGAGATTGACGGAGGTGGTGGTCTTGCCGACGCCGCCTTTCTGATTGGCGACTGCGAGGATGCGGGCCATGGAGGGTCGTTATCTACCGTGCGCGGAAGGGGCGCTAGCGTAGCATTGCCGGGAGCTTGCACCCTAGACAGGGGCCTGCTCCCTGTGGGAGCCGCTTCAGCGGCGAAGGGTGCTAGCGATCACCCCCGGCGAATAACCACCAGATGCCGTTCACCCTCGACGCCCGGCACCGTCAGCACATGAATCCCCTCGACCGTGAACCCGGCCGGCACCCCATCCAGCTCCTCCGCCGGATGCTTGCCCTTCATCGCCAGCCACACGCCGCCCGGCGCCAGCAAGTGACCGCCCCAGCCAAGCATGTCGGCGAGGCTGGCAAAGGCACGGGCGGTGATGCAGTCGAACGTACCTTCGACATCCTCGACCCGGCTCTGCAGGGCGCGGCCGTTGGTCAGCTTCAGCGAACGGATCGCCTCACGGAGAAAGCGGACCTTCTTGCCGTTGGAGTCGACCATCAGCACCTCGCGTGCGGGCTCGGCGATCGCCAGCGGAATGCCGGGAAGCCCCGGACCCGTGCCCAGGTCGGCGAGGGTGGTGCCTTCGACGAACGGCACGATGGCCAGCGAATCGAGCAGGTGACGCGCCACCATCTCGTCCGCGTTGCGCACCGCAGTGAGGTTGTAAGCCGAGTTCCAGCGCTCGAGCAGCTCGCGGTAATCGAGCAGTCGAGCGACGGCGCCCTCGGGCAAGGCGGTACCGAGCGTGGCGATGCCGCGTTCGAGCTGGGTTTGCAGGGCTTCGCGCGCAGTCATGCAGCACCGGGAAAGGTGAGGGGGCGGAAGAGTATGAAAGCGCCGGCGCGAAGGCGCCAGCGCGGGACGATCAGGCGGCGTCGAGCTCGACGCGGGTGACCAGCATGCCGCGCGAACGCAACGAGCCGTTCATCGTGTGCTTGAGCTGGGTACCGACGGCACGACGATCAACCTGATGAGCCGTGCTGGCATCGCGCAGGGCGGCGACGACGTTGCTGCGAATCATTTCCGGAGCTTCGTCGATGACTTCGTCGGCCACTTCGGGCTCGAGCACCTGCCAGTAGACCGTGCCGCCGTCGAAACGCAGCACCTGTCCACCGAGGTCGATCTTGTGGAAAACACGGTCGATCACCGGCAGGACCACGTGGGTTCCGGCGGTAAGCAGCGCGGGCGAGCGGCCGAGGCGGCGCACGCTGTAGACCTGACCTTCCGGAATGCGTCGCACCGAGGCCGCCGCAAGAGCGAAGGCGACGAAGGTGGTGGCAATGAGGATGGTGGTCAACATGGCTGTTATTTCAACGAGTTACCGTGGTTTCCTGTCGCACTGCGTGGCGAGACGCGCCAACGCGATGATTCGTGAGGTGTTAATTCTAATTTAACGGGAGGGTTAACGCTAGTTTTACTTCACCCCTGTATTCAGTTAACGGACGGTTTGGTCAAAACTTGAGCAGCTGGTGATTTGTTGACCAGCGCCTACAACCAAAGAGGTATTTCGGGGCGTTCCCGCCAGGTCTAAGTTCGGCACAAGGAGATCCACCGCTCAGACAAGGAGAAGTCGCCATGCTCAGCACCGCGAAATGGGTATCGTCAGCCCTGGTCGCCATCGTGGCCGCGATGGGTGCGTCCCATCAGGCATCCGCCGCAACGATCGCCAGTCTCGGGCATGCCTCAGGCGCCCAATGCGGCGCCAACGATGTCAATGATGCGGGTGTTGCCGTAGGCGCCTGTCGCCCCGGAAACACCAACGGCCCGACCGTGGCGTGGATCGCCGTCGCCGGTGCCGAAGTTTCCCTGGCGCCCCTGGTCGCCGGGCATTCGTGCAGTGCGAGCGGCATCACGAACGGGGGAAGGATCGCCGGCGCCTGTGCCGATGCGAACAGCGTGGGGTTTGCGGTGTCGTGGAGCGCATCGTCGCCGGCGACGACGCCGGTAAAACTCGCACCCTTACCCGGCTTGCTAGGCACCGGCTTGTTGGCGGATGTCAGCTCCGTCGCGACGGCGTACAACCAGTTCGGTGCGATCGCCGGGCAAAGTATCGCCGGCAATGGCACCTCGACGGCGGTCGTCTGGCCCGCGGGTTCGGGCACACCGGTACCGGTGTCGGCACGAGGCGATAACTGCGCGGCTGTCGACGTACGGGCGCAGACTGTCGCGGGTAACCCAACCGTCCTGCTCAATTGCCCCAGCGGCAGCGGCACGGTCGTCTCGCGGATTGCGACATTGAACGCGTTTGGCGTCTATGTGACCAGCGATCTGGCGAAATTCTCCACGGCCACCTACTGCGTCGCAGGCCCGATCAATGCGTCGTCGCAGGTCGTTGGCAAGTGCGTCTTCCCCGCACCGCCCTTTGCGCGAGCTGCGGTGTGGTTCTCCACCGCGAGCAGCGCTGCCGTCCTGTCCCTGCCCAATTTCCCAGGCGACACGGTCGGGCAAGCGAGCACCGGCCTTGCGCTCAACGATGGCCATCACATGGTGTTCCGGTATCGGACCAGCGACGGACGCTCCAACGCGGGATACATCAATCTCGCCAGTGGCACTCCCGACTTCAACGTTCCGATCGACCTTCCGGCGTTGCATCCCGGCACCAACGTCGTCGCAACAGGCCTTGGAGCGAACGACCTCGTCCTGGTGATGGGCGTCAACGACGATGAGCACGGCCAGGCTGCTGTGTGGGATCCAGCTACACCGACCGTGCTGACTCCCGTGCCGCTTTACGGCGGCGGCACCGGCAATGCCGTGACCAGCATGTCGAGCAGTGGCTCCTATGCCGTGGGCGTTGCAGTAGACAGCGGCCATGTAGCCAACGCCGTGGTGGTGACACTGCCATGAACACACATAAGCTCAGGTTTGCGCTCGCCGCATGGCTGGCGGGTTGCGCTTTGGTTCCGATGGGGCCAGCGGAAGCGCGATCATCCTCAGAGATGAGGTACTACTCTCAGAGGTATGCCGCGTACGTCGGCAAGCATTTCGGTTTCAGGCTCACCAGCAGTGATGTAGCCAGTGTGTACGCGGACGTTGTCAACGGTGGTGATGGAACAGCCACCCTGACGGAAGCGCTGATCAGGGCAGGACTCGACGCCGACAGTCCATTGGCCTGCGAAGGGTTGGTGAGGTCACGACTGCTTGCCGAAGCCAGTACGTTCGGCACAGAGGTCGATGGCGAGGCCATCGAATCCGCCGTCATCTCCACCTGCGGCATCTAAGGCCGTGCATTTCGGGTAGCCACGGGTCTCGGCGCAACGCTTCAACTCAACGATTGACCACGCCGACCTAAATGATAATAATTATCAATCAGCCCGGCCTGGCAATGCACACATGAATGTCCTTGGTTGCGTGGCGGCCCTCATCGCCATGGCCCTCGCTTATCTCGCGGCGCGTAACCAGCGACTGCTTGCACGCCCGCTGGGGCGCAAGGCCCGCACGGCTGCATGGATCTTCGCCATGCTCGCCTTTGTCGCCTGGGTCGCCTGCGAAACCTCACTCCCAGGCATCTTCGCTGCGCTCACCGCGCTGATGCTCGGCGCGGTCGCTGTTCCTTATGTCGTTTGGCTGCTGCGTCCCGCCTCCGAACGGAAACCCCACTGATGCTGGCCAAGACCTTCGCCGGCATCCTGCTCGGCCTGCCGCTGGCGCTGGCCCTTGTCGCCGTGGCGATCTGGATCTGGCCGGGCTCGAGCGAATCCGTAACCCTGCCCTTCCTGATCGCCTTCTTCCCGGTCTGGACCGGGATCATGGGCGGTACGTATATGTTCCGCAGTGGTGCCCGTGCCTGGGCCTGGTTGGCCGTGGCGAACCTCGCCGCGTTCGGCGCGCTGTTCCTTGCCAAGCACACGATGCCGGGGCTCTGATCCGATGAAAGCCTCGACCATACGTACCTTCACCGTCGTGCACACCTGGACCGGCCTGCTCGCCGGCTTCGCGCTGTTCATCGCGTTCTATGCCGGCGCGTTAACCATGTTCCACGACGAGATCGACACCTGGGCCTCGCCCCGGGCCGAGATGGCCCGAGCCGACACGATGGATCGCGTCGAGACGATGCTCGAGGGCATCGTCGCCACGCATCCCGGTGCACGTGAGCAGATTGGCGTGACCTTCCCTGCCGATCATCCGTCGCACGAGGTCGCCGCCTACTGGATGGACAAGGACGGCACCTGGAAGACGCAGACGCTGGACGAGAGCAGCGCGCGCGATGCCGAAGACCATGAGCACGCACTGGCGGACTTCGTCTACGAGTTGCACTACGACCTGGGCATCCCGGCGATCGGCATCTACCTGATGGGCATCGTCAGCGTGATCTACGGGCTGGCCTTGCTCACCGGCCTGTTGATCCACCTGCCCAACCTCGTGCGCGAGCTCTTCGCGCTGCGTCCGGGCCATAACCTCAAGCGGCTATGGCAGGACGCGCACAACGTCATCGGCATCCTCAGCCTGCCCTTCCACATCATTTTCGCCATCACCGGCGCGCTGCTCTGCCTGACCATGGTGATGCTGATGGCGTTCAACACGGTGGCTTTCGACGGCAAGCTGCTACCGGCGTTCGAGCGCATGACCAGTGCTTTGCCGGAAACCGCGGCGAAGGGCGGCAGCGCCGTCATGCTCACGCCGGCCGAGCTCGGTGCCCGTGCCCGCCAGGCGGCGCTCGCCTCGGGTGCGGCGAACTTCGAACCCGACTACATGCGTTACGTGCATTACGGCCAGCAAGGCGCGGCCGCCGAGGTACGCGGCACCTCCACCAAGACGCTCGGCGAATACGGCATGGTCTCGCTCGACGCCACCGATGGCCACGTGCTGCGAGTGCAGGTAAGTGGCGCGCGCGATGCCAACCACGCCACCTACTCCGCCATTTTCGGCCTGCATTTCGGCTCGTTCGGCAACGTGTCGCTGCGCTGGCTGTACTTCCTGCTCGGGCTGGCCGGTGCCTTCCTCTTTTATTCGGGCAACCTGCTCTACATCGAGACACGTCGCAAGCGTCGCCAGGCCGAGCAGCCGATGAAGGTGCGCGCCATGGCCACGGCGACCGTGGGCGTGTGCATCGGCTCCTGCTTCGCCATCTCGGTGACCTTCCTCGGTAATCTCATCGGCCCGCTGTTCGGCGCCACGCCCGAAGCGATCGTCCAGCCCGTCTGCTTCACGGCGTTTGCCGCTGCCGTGATCTGGACCTTCTGGCGCCGTCCGGCCAGGGCGGCCGTGGACCTGCTCTGGGCCACCGCCCTGGTCAGCGTCGCTGTTGGCGTGCTCGATATGGCGATCCATGCCGACCGCCTGATGCGCACGCTGGCCGAGGGGCGCTTCGCCGTCCTCGGCGTCGACCTCGTCGCCATGGCGATGGGAGTTGGCTTCGCCTGGCTCGGCATCGCTACACGCAGGCGTGCGGTCGAGGGCGATCCATGCAGCGTTTGGTCGTCGAAGCGTTCCGTCGTCACTTCGGCCACCGCAGCCACCGCAGCCACCGCCCAGCAAACCTGAGATTCGGCTCTGTGTGGGAGCCGCTTCAGCGGCGATGGATGCTAGCGGTGATCTGGCCCGCTGCCGCGGGATCGCCGATGAATCGGCTCCTACGTCATGTCGTAAGAAGTCGCGATCCAGGATGTAACGCGCGTTACTAAACGAGGCAATCATTCACTTCCGTGACGGGCTCGTCACCTTTGACTGCTGCGTCGCCGCAAACGTTTACGTACCACTCAAACCGCTGACGTCGCACAGATTTTTAACAGGTGCAGACAAGTGGTATCACGTAACGTCCAGATTACTACTGCACTGCAACAAGCCGTTGTTTTCGAACGCTTTACAAGCTGACATGAAAACGTTTACGTTCCGCGCCGTCAGCCCTCCGGGGTCAGGGGAAAGGGTAGAAACGCGTGAGTGTGACCATCAAAGACGTCGCGAGAATGGCCAACGTATCCGTGGCTTCCGTCTCCCGTGCCCTGAACGGCCATGGCGGCGTCACCGCGGAAACCCAGAAGCGGATTCGTGAGGTTGCGACCCGCCTCCGCTATGTTCCGCACAATGCTGCGCGCAGCCTGATCACCCGCCGCACCCAGACCATCGGCGCCCTCCTGCCCGATCTGCACGGCTCGTTCTTCTCCGAACTCATCCGCGGTATCGACCTGGCCGCACGCGCCCGCGGCCTGTACCTGCTGGTCTCCAGCTCCCACGGCGATGCAACGGAGGCGGCCATCGCCCTGCGCGCCATGCAGGGTCGCGTGGACGGCCTGCTGGTGATGTCGCCGCATGCGGACGAGGCCTTCCTCGACGAGAACCTGCCGATCGTCCTGCCGACCGTGCTGATCAACAGCCACGTGCGCTCCGAACGGCATGCCTCGCTGGACGTGGACGACTTCGGTGGTGCCCGCGCCATGACCGAACACCTGCTCGGCCTGGGTCGCAAGCGCATCGTCTTCATCGCCGGTCCGGAAGTGAACCACGACGTGCAGGAGCGCATCCGCGGTTATCGCGATGCCCTGTCGACCGCCGGCCTGGGTGGCCGTGCCGCCGTGCTGCATGGCGACTTCACCGAGGAATCCGGTTATCACGCCGGCAAGCAGGCCCTGGCCATGGTGCCGCGTCCCGATGCGATTTTCGCCGCGAACGACATGATGGCCATCGGCTGCCTGTCCGCCCTCGCCGAAGCGAAGGTGCGCACGCCGGACGACATCGCCGTGGTCGGTTTCGATGACATTCCGATGGCGCGCTACGTGTCGCCGCCGTTGACGACGGTGCGCATCCGCATCGCCGAACTGGGTGAAGCCGCTCTCGAGCGCCTCGCCGCCATGATCGAAGCACCCGATGACGCCGCTCCCGAGCCGCATGTCGTCAGCACCGAAATCGTCGTTCGCGCCTCATGCGGCGGGAACGACACGGTAAGACGGCGGGCCTGACGCCCGTCGGAATACACGGCTTGCCGAGCCGTGGCTGGAACATCAGGGACGGCGTCAATCACAGGACATCCGAACGAACTTCCGGTCCGCATCCGCGGAACGGGCGGGAAAGCACGGGGGCGTAACGCTCTCAAAAAAATAGTCGACCACCGTGTTTCACGCCCCGCCGGGCCGGACAGCACCGCTAGAACCATTTGGGAGAGGGGATTCATGAAGGCTTCGTCGCAACTGAAGAAAAAACTGCTGGTCAGCGTCATCGCTGCCGCCGTCGCAACCGCGATCGCACCGGGCGTCGTATTTGCGCAGACCGCCAACGCCACGCTGCGTGGCAAGGCCACGCCGGGCGCCAACGTCACCGTGTTCAACCCGCAGACCGGCCTGACCCGCCACGCGACCGCTGGCGCCGACGGCTCCTACGTGATCAACGGCCTGCCGCCGGCGACGTATCGCGTGGACGCGGGTCCGGCCACGGAACAGAACATCACCTTGACGGTTGCCTCCACGGCTACCGTGAACCTGGCAGCCCCGACCTCCCAGGGCACCACCGCCAACGCGGCCAATGCGACCGCGATGGAAGGCGTCACCGTTGCCGCCACGACGATCCAGGAAGTGAAGACGCCGGAAGTCGGCCAGACGATCTCGCTGCACCAGATCGCGACCATTCCGCAGGCCTCGCGTAACTTCCTCGAATTCGCCGATACCGTGCCGGGCATGGTCTTCAGCGTCGATGCCAAGGGCAACACGTCGCTTCGCGGCGGTGCACAGAACACCAGCTCGACCAACGTCTACATCGACGGCGTGAGCCAGAAGAGCTACGTGAAGGAAGGTGGGGTGTCCGGTCAGAGCGGCAGCCAGGGCAACCCGTTCCCGCAGCTGGCGATCGGCGAATACAAGGTCATTACCTCGAACTACAAGGCCGAGTACGACCAGGTTTCGAGCGCAGCGATCACCGCCGATACGAAGTCGGGCACCAATGAGTTCCACGGCGAAGTGTTCGGCACATACACCAACGACGCCTTCCGCAACCGCACGCCGATCGAGAAGTCTTCCGGCAAGAAGGTCGAATCCGAATCGAAGGAATACGGCTTCGCGCTTGGCGGCCCGATCATCAAGGACAAGATGCATTTCTTCGTGGCCTACGAAGAGAAGAAATTCGACACGCCGATCTCCGTCGTGCCGAACAGCGTCAACAATCCGAACGCTGGCGCTCTCCTGCCGGCTTCCGCACAGGCGGAACTTGGCCCGGCCAATATTCCTTTCAACGAAAAGCTCTACTTCGGCAAGATCGATTGGGAACTGACCGATCGTGACCGCATCGAGATCAGCACACAGGTGCGTCGCGAGACCCAGGTGTCGAACGTCGGCAGCGGCGTGACGGCTTCGGCCGGTCTCGACAACAACAACCACGATACGCGCGGCACGTTCAAGTGGGCCCACAGCGCAGACAGCTGGTACAACGAGCTGATCTTCACCTATGAGAATGCGTACCTGCGGGCCGTTCCTACGGTCGTCGGCAATGGTGCGACCTACACCTACCAGCCGCAGCAGGACGCCACGATCCTGACCACGGGCTCGGCCGATCCGCGCGGCATCTCGGACAAGAGCCAGGAAGGTCCGAGCATCTCCGACACGTTCACCTTCAACGACCTGGAATGGCACGGCGATCACGTCGTCAAGTTCGGTTACAAGTACAAGTCGATCGAGCTGAAGGCCGCGGATGCCGCGGCCTCGAACCCGCAGTTCTTCTACGACGTGAATCCCACCGGCACCTCGGCCCAGCCGTGGAAGGTGTTCTACGCCACGCAGCTCCCGGGTGTGGATGGCGTGGCCAACACGACGTCGCGTCAGTACGGCATGTTCGCGCAGGACGACTGGACGGTTAACGATCACCTGACCCTGAACCTCGGTGTGCGCTGGGACTACGAAGTCACACCGCAGTACACGAATTACGTGACCCCGCAGCGCGTGCTCGACGCGCTCAATTCGCAGGATCCCTACGCGGGTGCACCGGTCGGCCAGACCTACGCGGAATCGCTCGCGAAGGGCGGTGTCAACGTCAACGATTACATCAGCACGGGTAACAACCGCAAAGCCTACAAGGGTGAGTGGCAGCCGCGCCTCGGCTTCTCGTACGACATCTTCGGCGACGAAGAGCACGTCATCCACGGTGGTGCGGGTCGCGCGTACGACCGCAATCTGTTCGATTACCTGCAGGTCGAGCAGACCAAGCTGACGCTGCCGCAGACCACGCTCAACTTCAACCTGCCGACCCACCCGTGCGATACGGGCGCGTCGAACTGCGTACCGTTCAACCCGGCTTACCTGGCGGGTGGCCAGGGCGTGTTGAACAGCCTGCTTTCCGGCGGCAACTCCGGCCAGGAAGTGGACATGCTCAACAATCACCTGAAGGCGCCGTACTCCGACCAGTTCAGCCTCGGTATGTCCAACACCGTCGGCGACTGGCAGACCGACGCGACGGTGACCCGCGTGCTGTCGCGCGACGGCTTCGTCTTCACCCTGGGCAATCGCTACCCGAACGGTCAGTTCTGGCAGAACGGCTCCCAGCCGTGGAGCAACGGCGTGCCGAACATGGGCGGCCTGATCATCGGTAACAACGGCATCTCGACGCGCACCACGCAGGTCCTGCTGTCGGCCAACAAGCCGTACACCGTGGAGTCCGGCTGGAGCACCAGCCTGGCGTACACGTTCTCGCACGCCAAGCAGAACCGCGATATCAACGAGCACTACTCGTTCGACGAAGCCTCGATCAACGACTACCCGTTCATCACCTCGAACGCCGTGGCGAAGCATCGCTTCGTCGGCACGGGTGCGGTCGACCTGCCGTGGGGTATCAACGCCTCGATCAAGCTGACCCTGGCAACCCCGTTGCCGAAGAACGATATCGCCTGCTACGGCGCGATCCTGCCGACCGGCAGCGGCTGCAACCCGGTTTCCGGCACGCCGAACGGCTCGAAGTTCCTGGTCGGTGGCGATATCTGGGGTTACCGCGATATCGATATCCAGTTCACCAAGGACTTCATCATCACGGGCGACACCAAGATCTACGCCCGCTTCGACATCCTGAACCTGTTCAACTGGCAGAACTTTGCCGACTACACCACCGCATGGGGTTCGGGCGGCGTGTTCAATCCGAACGGCGTGACGTACAACAAGCAGGGCAACATCACGTACCTGCCGCGCACGGCACGCTTCACCATTGGCATGAAGTTCTGATCGACTGGCGCATCCGGCCTGCCGGATGCGCCATACTTTCGGCGCCCGCGAGTCTCCCCGCGGGCGCTGCTTTTGTACGGCAAGCAAAGTCCTCCGGGACTTTTATTTGTCTTGTTGGCGTAAACGTTTACATGCGCCACGGTGGGAAGTACCAAAGGATTCGTTCGATGAAAGCCACTACGATCAAGCGCCTCGCCCTGACCCTCGGTGTCATGCTCGCCACGACTGCTCCCCTTGCCTTTGCGCAGAAAGAACCTGCGAAGGCCAAACACACCTCGGCTGCGACGCTCAAGGATCTCCATGCCGTCCCGCCGATGGTGGTCGAGTTGGAGAAACGCACTTTCCAATGGTTCTGGGACAGCGGCAACCCGACCAACGGCCTCATTCCCGATCATTACCCGAGCCCCTCCTTCGCTTCGATCGCCTCGGTCGGCTTCGGCCTGACGGCGTACGGCGTGGGCGTGGAGCGGGGTTACATCACGCGCGACCAGGCCGCGGAGCGCACGCTGGCCACGCTGCGGTTCTTCCATGACGCCCCGCAGAACGACGCCGAAGACGGCGCCACCGGCTACAAAGGCTTCTTCTACCACTTCCTGAACATGCAGACTGGTCAGCGCGAAGCGCGCTGGACGGAGGTCTCCACGGTCGATACGACCCTGCTGCTGGGCGGCATCCTGTTCGCCCAGAGCTACTACGACCACGACGATCCGAAGGAAGCGCAGATCCGCCAACTCGCCGACGACATCTACCGTCGCGTGGAATGGACCTGGGCGCAGAATCATGGTGCGCTGATCAGCATGGGCTGGACGCCCGGCGGCAAGATGATTCCGCACGACTGGGCCGGCTACAACGAAGGCATGCTGGTCTACATCCTGGCCCTGGGCTCGCCCACCCACCCGGTCGGCGACGATGCCTGGCAGGCCTGGACCGCGACGTACGACAAGACCTGGGGCGAGTTCCACGGCCAGACCTTCCTCAACTTCGCGCCGCTGTTCGGTCACCAGTACAGCCATACCTGGGTCGACTTTCGCGGCATCCGCGACGCCTGGGGCCGCGACCACAACATGGACTACTTCGAGAACAGCCGCCGCGCCGCGTACTCGCAGCAGGCTTATGCGGTGGCCAATCCCGGCGGCTGGAACGGCTACGGCAAGAACATCTGGGGCCTCACCGCGAGCAACGGTCCCGGTGGCCTGATCGTCAAGCAAGGTGACAAGGAGCGCACCTACGCCGGCTACACCGCGCGTGGCGCCGGCCTGGATTACATCTCCGACGACGGCACCATCGTGCCCACGGCGGCCGGTGGCTCGATCGCCTTCGCGCCCGAGATCGCCATCCCCGCCCTCGAGGAAATGAAGAAGAAGTACGGCCAGTACATTTATACGAAGTACGGCTTCGTCGACGCCTTCAACCTGACCTTCGACACCAAGACCGAAGTGCGCACGGGCAAGCTGGTGCCGGGCTTCGGCTGGGCCGATACCGTGCACCTGGGCATCGACCAGGGCCCGATCGTCCTGATGATCGAGAACTACCGCAGCGATTTCGTCTGGTCGGTGATGAAGAAGAACCCGTACATCCGCAAGGGTCTGCAGCGCGCCGGCTTCACCGGCGGCTGGCTCGACGCCGATACGGCCGCCAACCTGTGGTGAGTCGCGTCACCGGTGTTCTCCGCGCCGTCGCGGTGCTGGCTCTGGCCGGCGCCGCGACGGCCGGTTGTGCGAAACAGGAAGAGGGCACGCGGACCCTGCAGTTCTGGACCATCGGCCGCGAAGGCGAGGCGGTGGAAAAACTGCTGCCCGAGTTCGAGCGCGAACACCCGGGGCTGCACGTGTCCGTGCAGCAGTTGCCACTCACGGCCGCGCACCAGAAGTTGCTGACGGCCTATGCCGGCGATTCCACGCCGGACATCACGCAGTTGGGCAATACCTGGGTACCCGAGCTGGTCGCACTGGATGCCATCGAACCGCTCGACGCGCGCGTCGCTTCATCGAAGGTGGTCGAGAAGAACGATTACTTCCCCGCGATCTGGTCGACCAACGTCATCGACGGCAAGGTCTACGGCGTGCCCTGGTATGTCGATACGCGACTGCTGTTCTATCGCAAGGATCTCCTCGCCAGGGTCGGCTACGACCATCCGCCGCGCGACTGGCCCGAGTGGCAGGCGATGATGGCGAAGCTGTCGCAGCCGCCGGGCAAGACGTACGGCGTGCTGCTGCCGACCAACGAGTTCGAGCAGTTGCTCGCGCTTTCGCTGCAGCAGGACGAACCCCTGCTGCGAGACGACGGGCGCTACGGCAATTTCCGCAGCGCAGGTTTCAAGAAGGCCCTGGCTTTCTACGTGTCGCTGTTCAAGAACCAGCAGGCGCCGATGATGACGAACGTCGGCGTCGGCAACCCGTGGGCCGCGTTTGGCCAGGGCTTCTACACGTTCTATCTGTCGGGCCCCTGGAATATCGGCGAGTTCCGCAAGCGCCTTCCCCCCGAACAACAGGGCGACTGGGCCACCACACCGCTGCCGGGCCCGAATGGTCCCGGAGCATCGAACGCGGGTGGCTCCAGCCTGGTGATCTTCCGTGCGTCGAAGCACAAGGACGACGCCTGGGCGCTGATCGAGTTCCTCTCACGCCCGGCGATCCAGGAGCGCTTCTACCAGATCCTCGGCGATATGCCGCCGCGTCGCTCGTCGTGGGAGGCCCCGGCCTTGCGTGACGACGACAAGGCCACGGCGTTCCGCGATCAGCTCGAGCGCGTGAAGCCCACGCCACCGGTCGCCGAATGGGAGCGCATCGTCACCGAGATGCAGCTCGTCGCCGCGCAGGCTGCCCATGGCGACATCAGCATCGACGATGCCGCGGCCGAGATCGATCGCCGCGCCGATCGCCTGCTCGAGAAGCGTCGGTGGATGCTCGACCACGGCCACAAGGCATCGCCATGAATACCTCCCGTGCCGCCTGGCTGTTCATCACGCCCGCGCTGATCATCCTCGGCCTGTTCTTCCTGCTGCCGGTGATCGCGGCGCTGATCCTCTCGGTCACCGACTACGATCTCTACGCCCTGGCAGATATCCGCAACCTGCGCTTCGTCGCGCTGCAGAACTACTGGCAGCTGCTGCAGCGTCCCTTGTTCTGGTCGGCGCTCGGTCATACCGTGTACTTCGTGGTGGTGGGCGTCCCGCTGTCGCTGTTCGCGTCGCTCGGCGCGGCGATGCTGCTCAACTCGCCGCTCGCACGCTTCAAGCCCTTCTTCCGCACGGCGCTGTTCGCGCCGGTGGTGACCACCGTCGTCGCGGTCGCTGTGATCTGGCGTTACCTGTTCAATACCAAGTACGGCCTGGTCAATTACGCGCTGGACTCGATCGGCATGCCGACCGTGGACTGGCTGGGCGATCCGCACTGGGCCATGCCGACGATCATCCTGTTCGCGGTATGGAAGAACTTCGGCTACAACATGATCATCTTCATGGCAGGGTTGCAGGCGATTCCGGGCGATCTCTACGAGGCCGCGCGCATCGACGGTGCTTCCGCCTTCGCGCAGTTCCGGCACATCACCTTGCCCATGCTGAAGCCGACCATGCTGATGGTGAGCATCCTCACCGTGTCCGGTTACTTCCAGTTGTTCGCCGAGCCTTATGTGATGACCGAAGGTGGCCCGCTGCAGAGCACGACCTCCGTGCTGTACCTGATGTACGAAGAAGGCTTCAAGTGGTGGAACCTCGGTTCGGCGTCCGCCGTGGCCTTCATCCTGTTCGTCATCATGTTCGCGGTGACCGCGACGATGCTGCGGCTGTCACGCCAGGGAGAGAAGGCATGAGTCCGCGTCTGGCCAAGGCCCTCATCAACGGCTTGCTGATCGGCGCCGCGGCGATCGCCATCGCGCCGCTGCTGTACATGCTGTCCGTTTCGTTCATGCCGCAGGGTGAGGCGAGTGCGTTGCCGCCGCCCATCCTGCCGACCCATCCGACGCTCGCCAACTACCGCCAGCTGTTCCTCAACGCCGGCATGGGTCGCTACCTGGTCAACAGCCTGCTGATCTCCACGGCGATCACGGTCGTCTCGCTCGCCTTCAACCTGATGGCCGGCTATGCCTTCGCCAAGCTGGAGTTCAAGGGGCGCCAGCGACTCTTCCAGGTACTGCTCGGCGCGCTGGTGATCCCGGCGCAGGTGGCGATGCTGCCGCTGTTCCTGCTGCTGAAGTACATGGGGCTGGTCAACACCTATGGCGCGGTCATCGTGCCGGCACTGGCGACGATTTTCGGCATCTTCCTCGTGCGCCAGTACGCCAGCGGCATTCCGGATGACTTGATGGAAGCCGCGCGGATCGACGGTGCCGGTGAGTTCCGTATTTTTGCCACCATCGTGATGCCGCTGCTGAAGCCGATCATGGTCACCCTGGCGATCTTCACTTTCCTGGCCGCATGGAACGACTTCATGTGGCCCTTGATTGCGCTGACCGGGCAGGAGCACTACACGCTGCCGATCGCGCTCGCGTCGCTATCGCGCGAACACGTGCAGGACAGCGAACTGATGATGGCCGGCTCGGTGGTCACCATCCTGCCGGTGCTGGTGCTCTTCCTTGCCCTGCAGCGCTACTACCTCGAAGGCCTGTTGATGGGCAGCGTCAAGGGATAAGCCGTATGTCGCGTTTCGCTTCACTCACGCTGGCCCTCGCATGCCTGTCTCTCGCCGTGCCCGCGTTTGCCGCGGACAAGGCGCGTACCCTCGACGACTTCAATACGACGACGGGCTGGTCGGCGATCCATACCGACGATGTGTCGGCGTCGCTGCGTGCCGCGCCGGGACGTGCGGGCAACGCGATCTGCCTTGCCTACGACTTCAACGGCGTGTCCGGTGCCGCCTCCATCCGCAAGACACTGCCGATCGACTATCCGGACGGCTTCGCGCTCAGCTTCGATGTGCGCGGCGCGATGCCGCCGAACACGCTTCAGCTGAAGCTGATCGACGACAGCGGCGACAACGTCTGGTGGTTCCAGCAGACGCACTTTGCCCCGGGTGACGCGTGGAAGCGCGTCGAAGCGACGAGCCGCCAGGTCGAGTTCGCCTGGGGTCCGGTCAAGGACCGTACGCTTCGCCATACGCGCGATGTCGAGTTCGTGGTGTATGCGGAGGCGCAACCGGGGAAGGCCACGAACCGTGGCGAGGTGTGCTTCGACAATCTCCGCCTCACGCCGCGGCGCCCGGCCGCGGTAGCCGTGCCACCGCCAACGCCGAATGCCGTGTTCGAGGCACGTGCGAAGCAGGTGCGCCGCGGACTGTATCCGCGCGGTTTCTCGGGTGAGCAGTCCTACTGGACGATCGTCGGCGTCGACGGAGGCAGTCGCGATTCGGCCTTGATCTCCGAAGATGGCGCGGTGGAAGTGGTTCGTGGCGGCTTCTCCCTCGAGCCGTTCCTGATCGAAAACCGCAAGCTGATCACCTGGGCGGATGTCGCCGCAACGCAGTCGCTGCGCGAGCGCTATCTTCCGATGCCTTCGGTGCACTGGGCTGTCGACGGGCTGACGCTGACGACCACCGCGTTCGCGCAGGGGCCGGCAGGAGCGTCGCATCTGGTGGTGAGCTACCGTGTGGCGAACGACAGCGACACGGCGCGCGATGTCACGCTGGCTTTGGCGGCGCGACCGTTCCAGGTCAATCCGCCGACCCAGTTCCTCAATGCGCCCGGTGGCACGAGCCCGATTCGCGACCTGGCGTGGGATGGCCGCGCCTTGACCGTCAACGGGGAACGGTCGGTCGTGCCGTTGCAAGCGACCACGGCGTTCGTCGCCAGTGCCAACCAGCCGAAGACCCTGAGCGAGCGACTGGATGCGGGTGAGCGCCCGGCCGCTCGTGCGCTTCACGATGATGCGGGCTTTGCGCAAGGCGCCTTGCTCTACGACCTGCATGTACCGGCGAAGGGTCATGTGGATCTTGGCGTGGTCGTGCCAGTGAAGCAGGGCGACATCATGGCCATGCCCGCCGACGCGGGGGCGTGGCTCAGCGCGCAGGCCGATAGCGTCGCAGCGATCTGGCGCGACAAACTCGATCGCGTCGGCATCACGGTGCCCGAGGCGGCGCAGCCGATCGTCGACACGATGAAGAGCGGTATCGCGCAGATCCTCATCTCGCGCGATGGGCCGGCGTTGCAGCCCGGTACGCGTTCGTACTCGCGAACGTGGGTACGCGACGGCGCGATGATGCTCGAGGGTTTGCTCCGTACCGGCCACGACGACGTGGCGGCGGATTTCATCCGTTGGTACGCGCCGCATCAGTTCTCCAGCGGCAAGGTGCCTTGCTGCGTCGATGCACGCGGTTCCGATCCCGTGCCGGAGAACGACAGCCACGGCGAGCTGATCTTCAGCGTCGCCGAGATCTGGCGCTATACGCACGACCGCGCGACGGTCGACGCGCTCTGGCCACACGTCGAAAAGGCCGTGGCTTACATGGAGTCGCTGCGCGCCAGCGAGCGCCAGCCGTCACGGCTTCAGGGTCCGGATCGTGCGCTGTATGGGCTGATGCCAGCGTCGATCAGCCACGAGGGCTATTCGACCAAGCCGATGCATTCGTACTGGGACGATTTCTGGGCACTCAAGGGCTACGACGATGCGATCGAACTCGCCTCGGCGCTCGGGCATTCGGACAAAGTGCCTGTGTACATCGCGTCACGCGATCAGTTCCGCGACGATTTGCACGCTTCCATCGACGCGGCCGTGAAAGCCCATGGCATCGACTACCTTCCCGGGTCCGCCGAGCTCGGCGACTTCGACGCCACCTCCACCACGATCGCACTGTCGCCGGGCGGCGAACAGGCGCGTCTGCCGAAGGCACTCCTCGAGCGCACGTTCGAGAAGTATTGGGAGGCTTTTGTCGCGCGACGCGACGGCACGCTGGCCTGGGAGGACTACACGCCGTATGAGGTGCGCACGATCGCGACCTTCGTACGGTTGGGCTGGCGGGAGCGCGTCGACGGCCTGATCGCCTTCTTCTTCGCCGACCGCCGGCCGGCAGCGTGGAACCAGTGGGCGGAGGTCGTCGGCCGCGACCCGCGCAAGCCACGCTTCGTCGGCGACATGCCCCACGCGTGGATTGCCTCGGACTTTGTCCGCTCGGCACTCGATCTGTTCGCGTACGACCGCACCTCGGACAACAGCATGGTCCTGGCGGCTGGCGTGCAACCGGCGTGGCTGGAAGGCGAGGGTATCGCCGTTCGCGACCTGCGCACGCCGTACGGCCGTCTTGGGTACACGCTGACGGCGAAGGGCAGGAACGTCACGCTGACCCTGACCCAGCCGATCCATCCACCCGGCGGACTGATCCTCTCGCTACCTTCGGGCGAGGTAAAAATCCCCAAGGACGCCAAGGACGCCAAGGTCGCCAAGGTCGCCAAGGTCGTCAGCGTAAAGCTATAGCCCTCGTACGGGGCCCGAACGCTGCCCGTCAGTGCGTCGCCACCCGCGTCCGCAGCAGCGCATCCACCGCCTGCTGCCACTCGGCCGATCCCAGCTTCGCCTGCGGAGCCTCTTCGCCCAGCTTGGTGTTCACCGCCTGGTCCCAGGCCTCGGTGCCCGGGTTAGGCCCGTGGCCGTCGTCGCTGATGGCGAGGGTCTTGTCGACCCAGGCCAGCCACTCCGGGGAACCGAGCGCCGGGTTGGCAGGCGCCGTCTTGCCCGGTGCCGGGGTCGCCGTCGCGGTCGCCGCCGTCGATGTCCCCGCGGCCGGATGACTCGTTGGGGCAGGCCCCTCTGACGGCGAACACGCCGCGATGATGAGAGCCGCCGTAATGGGTATCACCGTGAGCAGAAAGCGCATGGTCAATGAATTCCTCGCGAAGCCGATGGGCCGATGCTAAGGAACCTTCCCCGTCCGGGACTTAAATGGGACGGGGAACTTCGTCTGCCTGTTCAGGTAACCGGACCCGCTGCCGCGGGTTCGCCGATGAATCGGCTCCCACAGGAAGCAGCAACGCGCTGTTGTGGGAGCCGATTTATCGGCGATGAGCGCTCGCCGCAGTGCCAACCGGCGGCTCAGAACTTGCCGGCGCGAAAATCCGCAATGGCCTCGTGAATCTGCGCCGGGGTGTTCATCACGAACGGGCCATATCGGGCCACCGGCTCCGCCAGCGGCCGCCCGGCGACGAGCAGCACGCGTGTGGCGGCGTCGGCCGCGAAGCTCACCGTGTCGCCCTTCGACAGCACCGCCAGCTCACTGCGGGCCAACGATTCACCCGCGACCGTGGCGCTCGTCCCGTCGAACACATACGCAAAGGCGCTGTGCCCTTCAGGCAGGTCGAGTTCGAAGCGCGCGCCCGGATCGAGAGCGATATCGAGGTAAACCGGTTCAGTTGCCACGGCCGACACCGGCCCCTTCGCACCGGCCAGTTCGCCGGCGATGACGCGCACCGTCACTCCCTCGGCCGGCTGCACCCGTGGAATATCGGATGGCGCGATGTCCTGGTAGCGCGGTTCGACCATCTTGTCCGTCGCCGGCAGGTTCACCCAGAGCTGGAAGCCCCACATCAGGCCTTCTTCCTGCTGCGGCATTTCCGAATGCAGGATGCCCCGGCCAGCAGTCATCCACTGCACGCTACCGGGCCCCAGGTCGCCCCGATTGCCATGGTTGTCGCCGTGCTGCATGCGGCCGGCGAGCATGTAGGTCACGGTTTCGAAGCCGCGATGCGGATGCTCGGGAAAGCCTTCGATGTAGTCGTCGGCCTGGTCGGAGCGGAATTCGTCCAGCAACAGGAAGGGGTCCAGCATGTCGAGGGCAGGCTGGCCGATCACACGCTTGAGCTTCACGCCGGCACCGTCGGCGGTATCCATGCCGCGGACGCGACGGACGATGCTTCGTTGGGTCATGACGGTTCTCCGGTAGCAGATGCCACCCAAGATGACGCCAATCGCGAGCCGGGCCAAGACGCACAGGGTGAACGATGCGTTCCTGTGGGAGCCGCTTCAGCGGCGAATCGAAACCCGTGGGAGCCGATTCATCGGCGAATGGTAAATAAACCCGCTGCGCAGCAGCGGTCCCCCCGGGTTGCCAGCCTCGGCCCCCGCCGGAGGAAGAGCATCGCCGATGAATCGGCTCCGACAAATAAATCGGCTCCCACAAGGTGCGGGCTCAGTGCACCCAGTGGCCGGAGCGCTGGCGGGGTGGGCCTTCATCGCCGTCGACGCGCGGGCGGGTCATCGCCGCCAGTTCGTCCTCGGTCGGGGCGTTCTGGCGCCAGTATTCACCGACCGCGTTGAGCACGTCGGGCAGCTGGCCGAGGCACTCGTCGTATTCCTCGTCGGTGAGTTTCTCGAACTCCGCATCGGCCTGGAGCACGCCTTCATCGACGGCCAGGGCCATGATCGGACCGAGCAGCTGCATCAGCGTGGGGTCTTCGGCGAGCCGGTTTTCCCACAGCTGCGCACGCATATCGATGCCGCGACTGAAGCCTTCACACCAGCCGGCCGCGGAAAGCATCGGGCCCTCCTCGGTGTCGATCTCGCCGAGGATGGGCTCATAGGCGTCCACGTCGAGTTCCGCGCTGATCGAATCGTTGAGCTTGGCCAACAAGGCAAGCAGCCGGTTGCCCTCGTCTTCGTCTTCGAACGCGTCGTGCAGGATCTCGTGCAACCACTCTTCCGGCTTCACCTCGAGCGGCCCGATGGCGATCGCCGAGAGCAGGCCATGCAAGCCGTCGAGCATCAGGTCGCCGTCGCCACCGTGCGCACGAAGATAGGTATCGAGGACTTCGAGCTCGGCGTCATCCAGCGAGCTGGGCCATTCGGACTTGGGTGTGTTCAAAGCATCAACTCCAGCGCGACGGGCGCATGGTCGGACGGTTGCTCCCACTTGCGCGGGGCCTTGTCGATGATCGACGAGGTTGCCGACGATTTGAGCGCATCGCTGATCAAGATGAGGTCGATCCGCAGGCCCATGTTGCGGCGGAAGCCGGCCTGGCGGTAGTCCCACCAGCTGAAGAGACCGGCTTCCTCGTTGAACAGGCGGAAGCTGTCATGAAGGCCGATATCGAACAGCGCCTGCAGCGCGGCGCGCTCCGGCGGCGAGCAGAAAATGTCTTCACCCCAGGCCACGGGATCGTAGACATCGCGATCGTCGCGGCAGATGTTGAAGTCCCCGAGCACGACCAGCCTGGGATATTTCGTGGCCTGTTCCTGGAGGAAGTCGCGGACCTTCGCCAGCCAGTGCAGTTTGTAGGTGTACTTCTCGTCGCCCAGGGCCTTGCCGTTGACCACGTAGAGATTGACCACGCGGATGTCGCCAACGGTGGCGGCGAGGATGCGACGTTGGGGGTCGTCCAGGCCTTCAATATCGGTGACGACATCCGTCAGTTCGTTGCGAGCGAGGATGGCCACACCGTTGTAGGTCTTCTGCCCGGAGAACACGGCCTTGTAGCCCATGGCCGCGATCTCGTCGACGGGGAACTTGTCGTCGGTGAGCTTGGTTTCCTGCAGCGCGATGATGTCCGGCTGCGCCTCACCCAGCCACTGCTGGAGATGGGGCAGACGGACCTTCAGCGAATTGACGTTCCACGACGCGATCTTCATGGCGCCATTGTAAAGGAACGGCCGCGCGACGGTCCGCGCGGCCGGTACCTCAGACGACCAGGCCGTAGCTCTTCAGCAGGGCATCCGGTTGCGGCTCGCGGCCGCGGAAGGCCTTGAACGAAACCAGCGCCGGCCGTGTCGCGCCCACGGCGAGAATTTCCTCGCGGAAGCGCTGGCCGGTTGCGCGGTCCAGCACGCCGGCTTGCTCGAACGGCTCGAACGCGTCGGCCGACAGGACCTCGGCCCACAAATAGCTGTAGTAGCCAGCCGAGTAACCACCCGCGAAAATGTGGGTGAAGGCGTGCGGGAAACGCTGCCAGGCCGGCGGGTGCATGACGGCCACTTCGTGCCGAACTTGCTCGAGCACGTCGAGCGGGCGCGCACCCTGGGCGGGGTCGTACTCCAGGTGCAGGCGGAAGTCGAAAAGGGCGAACTCCAGCTGGCGGACGAGGAACAGACCGGCGTGGAAATGACGCGCATCCAGCATTCGCTGGTACAGATCGTCGGGCAACGGTTCGCCCGTCTCGTAGTGCTTCGCGAACAGGCGGAGCGCCTCGCGATCCCAGGCGAAGTTCTCCATGAACTGACTGGGCAATTCCACGGCGTCCCATTCGACGCCATCGATGCCGCCGACCGACGGAATATCGACCTCGGTCAACATGTGATGCAGGCCGTGGCCGAATTCGTGGAAGAGGGTGAGCAGGTCGTCGTGGGTCAGCAGCGCGGGGGCGCCATCTGTCGGCGGCGGGAAGTTGCAGGTCAGGAAAACAATGGGCAGCTGGAAATGCTCCCCGTCGCGGAAGCGCGACTCGCAGGTATCCATCCAGGCGCCGCCACGCTTGCCCGAGCGTGCGTAGAGATCCAGGTAGGCGCCGGCGAAAATCGAACCGTCCGCATTCATGACGTCGTAGTAGCGGACGTCCTTGTGCCAGGTGTCGACGTCGTCGCGAGCAGCGAAACGGACGCCGTACAGGCGTTCGACCACGGCGAAAAGGCCATCAATGGCGCCAGACGCCGGGAAGTACGGCTTGATCTGCTCCTCGTCCAGCGCATAGCGCTGCTGACGCAGACGCTCGGAGGCGAAACCGACATCCCAGGGTTCGAGGTTGTCCAGCTTCAGTTCGTCCGAGGCGAAGCGGCGCAGTTCTTCCAGTTCCTTCTTCGCCACCGGCTTGGCCCGGGCCGCCAGGTCATGGAGAAAGGCGAGCACGATATCGGGCGAGGTGGCCATCTTGGTCGCCAGGGACTCCTCGGCGGCATTGGCGAAGCCGAGCAACTGGGCCGCCTCGTGGCGCAAGGCCACGATTTTCTCGATGCGTTCGGAGTTGTCGAACTTGCCCTTGTCCGGACCCTGGTCGGAGGCGCGGGTCTGGTAGGCGTAGTACACCGCCTCACGCAGATCGCGATTCTCCGCGTAGGTCAGCACGGCCTGGACGCTGGGCTGCTTCAGGGTCACCAGGTAACCGTCCAGCGATTCCTCGCGGGCGTATTCGCGCAGCACGGCGCGGCCGGAAGCGGGGATCCCGGCGAGGTCGCGCTCGTCGGTGATGTGCTTGCGCCAGGCCTCGCTGGCGTCGAGCACCGCGTTGGAGAACTCGGTGGTCAGCTTGGACAGCTCGACCCCGATCTCGCGAAAACGGCTGCGCGCAGGCTCTTCCAGGGCGACCCCAGACAGGCGGAAATCACGCAGGGCGTGCTCGACGGCTGCCCGGGCTGCGACGGGCAGGTCGGCAAAGTCGCTGCGATCCGCCACGGCCTGCACGGCGGCGTACAGATCGCGGTTCTGGCCGACTTCAATCCCATGATCGGTAAGCTTTTCTTCCGCCGCGCCGTGCGCTTTGCGCAGGGCCTCGGAGTCGGCCACCGAATGCAGGTGACTGACCGGCGACCACGCCCGGGAGAGCACCTGATCCAGCCGCTCCTGCGCCAGCAGAACATGGTCGAAATCGCGCACGGCATCGGCGGCGGCGATCCGGTCGAGGGCGACGCGCTGCTCGGCGATCAGGCTGTCGATCGCCGGCTCGATGTGTTCCGGGCGGATCGCCGAGAAGGCCGGCAGGCCGTTCGGGTCCAGAAGGGGGTTGGTGCTGCTGTCCATCGGTGATCTCCTGTCAGGCGTCCAGCGTGGTGTTGCGGCCCAGCCAAATCAAGCCAGATAGTCGTCTTTCAGGCGCACATAGTTGGCCGCCGAGTAATAAAGCTGGGCCACCTGAGCCTCGCTGAGCACCCTGACCATCTTCGCCGGATTGCCTAGCCAGAGCTCCCGCTCGCCGACGATCTTTCCGGGCGGAACCACCGCCCCCGCGCCGACGAAGCCATTTTTCCGGATGACCGCGCCATCCAGCACGGTGGCATGCATGCCGATGAGGCAGCCGTCCTCGATGGTGCAGGCGTGGATCACGGCGCCGTGACCGATGGTCACGTCTTCGCCGATGATCGTCGGGAAGCCACCGGGCGAGTACGGCCCGTCGTGGGTGACGTGGATGATCGCGCCATCCTGCAGGTTGCTGCGGGCGCCGATGCGGATGTGATGGACATCGCCCCGGGCGACGGCGCCAGGCCAGATGGAGGCGTCGTCGCCCAGCTCCACGTCACCGATGACGGTGGCCGCGGGGTCGACGTAAACCCGCGCGCCGAGGCGGGGGTGGATGCCCTTGAAGGGCCGGATCGAGGTAGGCATGGCGCCATTCTAGTCGGACGCGCCATGCCTACCGTGGGCGTTACATGAACGAGCCACCCACGATGCGACCCTCGGCATCGAGCTTCGGGAAGTAGCGGCTGTTGTTCTGGCGCATTTCCCGGGTGGTCATCATGTCCGGCGTGACCAGCACGACGTCCGGATAGGCGGCGTGGAACTGGGCGGGCGTGGGCTTCGTGGCGATAAAGGCATCGAAGGCCTTCAGATCGGTGACGAACCCGGCGACCGGCTTGGGCTGGGCAGCGGGCACGGTCTGCGGAGCGGACTGACATGCCACGAGGGCGGCGGCGCCGAGCACGGCGGTAAAGAAGAGGACGGCGAGACGATGCATGGGAGGCTCCTTGCCTGAGGGAGCCTCAATTATGCCGTGGCCTCCAGGGCCGGATCATGAACGGATCGTGTCTTCGCCTAACCGTTTCGCCGACGAATTGCGTCAGCCTTCGCCTCGTCCTCGGCGGTGACGACGCGCTGCTGGGCGTCGAGCTTCGCGCCCAGGATGATCAGCGTGTAGTTGGTCGGATCGTAATCGCGCAACAGCGCGATCTCACGACGCGCCTCTTCGAGTTCGCGACGGTTGATCTGCCGTTCGATTTCCTGCGAGGCGAACGGCAACGTTTCGCGAAGCGCATCCTGTGCCGTGGCGTTCTTCGGATCCAGCTGACTGACGCTGAGGTAGTACTCGTAGGCGTTGTTACCCTGAGGCGCGACGAGGCGGCCTTCCTTTGTGGCATCGCGCGCCAAGCCGAGAAGAATGTCGATTTCCGGCGCGGCGCCCGACGAAGCGCCGGCATCGCTGCTCACGGCGCCCGAGGCGTCTGTGGATGACGTCGCCTGATGGCCGCGAAACGCGACGAGGCCGACGATGACCGCGAGCGCGACCACACCAACGGCAATAGCGAGAACCGTGCGTCGGGGAAACGCCGCGGTAAGTGTCTGGGACATGGGGGTGGTTCCGTGGCGCACCCGCAACCAGGCCGTCCCCCTGTTGGACGACCCCAGCGGGCTTGTCATCTTGGCGGCGGATTGTTGCAGTCACGTTGCGGCCGGTCAGATCATGGACACAGGATTACGGCTCATGCCGCGAGCGGCTCGCGACCGTCATGCCCCACGTAGGCATTCTCGACACCCGGCAGGGAAAAAGCGAAAGCGCACGGTCTCGCGATGCGCATCGATGATCGGCTGGAACACGTGCTTCAGGTGCCCGAGGCGCTCGTCGGGCGACATACCGAGCCATTCGGGCTGGGTCTTGACCAGCATGAAAACGGTGAGCGGGAAGGTGCCGCGAGTGCTGTTCATGGGCTTTCCTGTGTGATGTCATGGGATGTGCCTCACATTCTGGAGCGCGAGGGCAGTGCCGGTTACACCACCAATGCGGTCGCCGAGCGCGCCGGAGTGAGCATCGGATCGCTCTACCAGCGCGCCGTCGTGGACGCCGCCGGACAGCGCGGCGATACCGACGCGCAGGCACTGGAGACACGGGTGATGAAGGCCGTGAGCGGCTACCTGGGCGGCTGACGTCCCCGACGGCCGTGTCGCCGCGCTAGATTTGGGCAAGCCACAGGCGTCCGGCCACGTTTAGATGTGCCCACTGCCCGGGAAAGGAACGCCTCCATGATCTTCGTCCTTGCTCTGCTCATCGGCGTCGTTGCCGGCCTCCGCGCGATGATGGCTCCGGCCGCCGTCGCCTTCGCCGCCCGTTTCGGCGGCCTCGCACTCGCGGGCACGCCCCTCGCCTTCATGGGCTACGCCTGGACGCCCTGGATCTTCGGCATCGCCGCGCTCGGCGAACTGATCACCGACCAGCTGCCGTCCACGCCGAGCCGCAAGATTCCCGTCCAGTTCGGCACCCGTATCGTGACCGGCGCCCTGTCCGGCGCCTGCATCGGCGCCGCTCACGATGCCCTGGTCATCGGCCTGGTCGCCGGTGCCATCGGTGCCGTCCTTGGCACGTATGGCGGCTCGGCGGCCCGCACGAAGATGGCCGCTGCCTTCCGCAGCGACCGCCCCGCCGCCATCGTCGAAGACGTCGTGGCGATCGCTCTCGCGGCCCTGGTCGTCTTCCTGGCCTGATTACCGCGGTTGCGTCGCGGTCAGAACTTCGCGTTGAGGTTCACGAAGTACTGGCGCGGCGCACCGGCCATCAGGGTCTGGTTGTAGCCGTCCGGATCGGAGGCGACGTAGCCGTTCGTGCCGGTCGAAGCGAAGTAGCGCTTGTCGAGCAGGTTGGTCACGTTGAAACCGATGCTCATCTCCTTGAGCACCGACAGGTTGCCGATGTCGTAGGCGAGACCGGCATCGACCACCCAATACGACGGCACGGACGAATCGTCGGTGTAGGTGATGTAGCGGCGGCCGGTGTACTTGCCTTCGACGTTCGCGCGCCAGCCCGCGATCTCGTAGCTCACCGAGCTGGAGAACATCGTCTTCGGCACGCCGACCACGTACTTGCCCGCCGTGTGGACGGTGCCCGAGTTCTGGTAGTCGTCCTGGTACTTGGAGTTGTTGTACGAGAATGAGTTGAGCCAGCTCAGGCCCTGCACCGGCTTCCAGAGGAAGGCGACGTCCGCGCCGCGACTCTTCACATCGCCCACGTTGTTCAGCGACGCGGCGCAGGTGACCACCGCCGGGCACGGCGTCGTCGCCAGCAGGCGGTTTTCGAAGCGCGTGTAGAACAGGCCCAGCGAAGCCTCGAAGGTTTCGCCATGGGCGCGATAACCCGTCTGCCAGGTCTGTGATTCTTCCGGCTTGAGGTGGTCCTTCGCCGCATCGAACGCGGCCTGCGATGTGCTGAACGGTGTGATGCCGAAGGCGGAGATGTTCTTCGCGTAGGAGGCGTAGATATCCTGGTTGGCGTCGAGCTTGTAGTCGACGCCGGCCTGCGGCAGGAAGCCCTTCTTCGCACGCATCTGGCCCTGCGCAAAGGCCGTCGTCGGCACCAGCGAGGTCGCGTCCGTGGTGACGCGCAGCGACTTCGCACCAAAGTTGATCGTCAGCTGGTCGTCGAGGAGATGGATGGTGTCCTCGGCGTAGCCCATCCGCGTCTTGGTTTCATAATGCTGCAGGAAGGCGCGCAGGAACGGATCCTGGTCGTTGTAGACCGTGTACAGCGCCGTGTACTGGCCGCTCAGGGTGAAGTAGTTGCGCTCCTGGTTGGTGTTGGAGTCCTCGCCCCAGATGCCCACCTCGATATCGTTGTTGCCAACGCTGAACTTGAGCGCCGAGGTGATGCCGTAGCGATCCAGGCCGTAGTCCGTGGTGCGCATCGAAATCGGAACGGTCGGCGACGAAGCCTGGTAGGGCGTAGCCCACTGACCTTCACCGCGATCCGCGTGGTAATAACCGGTCGTGTCGAGCGTCGCGCCGCCGAGGTTGAACGAGCCGGACAGGCCGGTCAGGGTGTCACGACGAATACCGCCGCCCGCGTAGTACGTCGCGTCGCCCTTGTCGTAGTCGGCCGGCAGGCCATTGAGCGATGCCGGGTATTGTCCCTTGCCATTGAGCGCGTTGGCGATCTGCACGGCCGAGTTCCAGTCCGGCTGCAGATAGTCCCAGTTCCAGCCCAGCGCGCGCTGGCTGGTCAGGGACAGGTCCATGTAGTCGTATTCCTTGCGCTTGCTGCTGTCGACAAACAGGCTGATACGGTTGCCGTCGCCCCACTGATACAAGGCTTTCAGGTTCGCCTGGTTCGACTTCTGGTCGCCGTAGCCCTTCCACTTGTCCGTGTCGGCGTTGGCGAACGACACGTACATCGAGAAGCCGTGGTAATCGCCCGAATCGACGCGCGCGAACGTGCGATGGGTCGAATCCGAGCCGATCACCTGGTTCAGGCGAACGCCGGGCTTCATGTCCGGATCGGCCGAGTAGAACTGCACCGTGCCGCCGAGATTGGTGTTCGAGGCCGTACCGAGCGCACCCGCGCCCTGGGCTAGTTCGACCGTCGCAAGGTTTTCGGTGGTGATGGCGCGCGTCACCTGCAGGCCGTCGGTCACGCCATAGCCCATCGTGCCGAGGGGAATGCCGTCCAGCGTGAAGCCCAGGCGCGACTGGTCGAAGCCATGCAGCGTGATCTGGGTCGACCACTCGTAGGCGCCCCAGGGATCGGCGGACTGGAACTGCACGCCTGGCAACTTGTCGAGCGCTTTCAATGCGCTGGTGCCGGGCGTCTGCTGTTTGGTGATCTCCTCGACACCGATGCTCTGGATCTGTCGCGTTTCACCTGGCGCGATCACGGAAACGGCATCGAGCTGCTTCGCGTCCTTGGTGGTCGCGGCGGCGTTGTCCGCGGCGGGTGCGGCCTTGTCGTCATCGGCGGCGTGGACGAAACCGGCATGCAGCGACAGTGCAAGTGCGGTGGCGAGGGCGGTGCGACGGAGCGAAGCACGTGCGAACGTCATCGGGTCGATCCCCTGGAGGTGTAAAACCAGAGAGAGTCGCGGCTGCGCATGTATCGCCGTTTACTTGCAGATGACGGCTGGTTGACGGTGGATCAAAGCGTGATCCCGTTATCTTCGCGCTGGTTTTGTCCAAGGCGCGGTTTTCATCCAAGTGGGTTTCGGACTTCTGGACGTCCGTAAGCTGTGACGCTTCCCGAAACGCGCTACAGTCGAACGTCATTCGTCATTGCGCACCGGGCCCTCATGATCGACTGGACCGCCGTCACCACCGTCCTTTCCGTCTACGTCGTCGGCGTGATCATCCCCGGCCCGAATTTCGTCGCCGTGGCGCACAAGGCCGCCTCGACCACCACCCGCGAGGCGCTGGCCCTGGTCGCCGGCGTCGCGGTGGTGAACCTGTTCTGGGCGAGTTGTTCCATCCTGGGCGTCGGCATCGTCTTCGCGACATTCCCGTGGATCGCGCTGGCCGTGAAGATCACGGGTGCGGCGTATCTGGTCTGGTTCGGCGGTCGCCTGATCCTCAAGGCGGGGAATGCGGGCACGAGTCTGCCGCCGGCCAGCGGGCGGAGCCTTGGGCAGGCGTTCCGCACCGGCGTCGCCACGAATATCGCCAACCCGAAGTCGATAGCCTTTTTTGCGGCCGTGTTCGCCGCAGCCGCACCCAGGCATGTCTCGATGCCCACCTTTCTCGGCATGCTCGCCACCGTGGCGATCGTGGCCTCGGCCTGGTACGGCATCGTGGCCATCGTGTTCGCCACGCCGAGCGTGGCGACACGTTATCGGCGTGGAAAGGCCTGGATCGATCGCTTCTGTGGTGGCGTGATCGTCGCGCTGGGAATTCGCCAACTGGTTCGCTGAAAAACACCGGTCATACGGCCAGCCTGAGCTCGGGCAAGAGCAGGAGGTTCCGATGCGTCTCACAATCCAACTCATGGGGCCCGCCGCGGCGGTCCTGGCGCTGGCGGGATGCGTCACCGCGCCCGCGGAAGTCGCCGTCATCCCGACAGTCGCCCCGATCGCCGTTTCCTGCCAGACGGAGGCGATCACCGACCAGCCCTGCATCGCCATGGCTCGCAAGCGTTGCAACACGCCGACCGTGGATACGATCCGCCTGGTCCTGGCGAAACAGGTTCCTGCCGACGCGCAGACCACGCCAAAAACGGTCTATGAGTACCAGGCGACCTACGCCTGTCCGGAACAGCCCGTCGCCGCGCTGCCCTGAACCGCGGAAGTCAAAGCGCCGCCGTGGCCCGTTCCAGCCCGGCGATGAAGTGCATCGCGTAGTCGCGATCCGGGCCACACATCTCTTCGTCGGGCCGCAGTCCACCGCAGACCTTCGGCCGTTCAGGCCGGCCGAAGATGGCGCAGCGATTGTCGTCGGTCAGCTGCACGCAACGCACACCGGCCGGCTTACCGTGAGGCATGCCGGGGATCGGCGAGCTGATGGAGGGCGCGATGCAGCAGGCACCGCAGCCCATGCGGCAGGACAACGACATGCTGATGTTCCGGCGTGAGATCAGTATCGCTGGCGCAGAAGGTTATAGACAGGATCCGTATCCGGTCGCTGACCATGCCAGCGCTCGAACGCATCCGCGGCCTGCTCGACGAGCATGCCCAGGCCGTCGCGGAAATAGCGCGTGCCTGCGGCTGTGGCCCAGCCCTTGAAGTCCGCGGCGGCGGCGCCGTAGCAGAGGTCGTAGCAGGTGCTGTGATCCTGCAGGATCGACATCGGCAGGTCGAAGCTGCCGCCGATGACACCAATCGACGTGGCGTTGACGACCAGGTCGAAGCACTTGCCTTCCAGGTCGTCCCAGTAACGGGTATGGCAACGGGCCGGCTCGCCGATGGCGTCGGCCAACTCGTCGGCGCGATCGGGGCTGCGGTTGACGATGGTCAGGGTCTGGACGCCCGCGTCCATCAGCGCCCAGGCAACGGCACGTGCCGCGCCGCCGGCGCCGAGCAGGAGGGCGTCGTGCCCACGCAGGTCGAGCGAATGACGTTCGGTGATGTCACGGACGAAGCCGCTGCCATCGGTGTTGTGTGCCTGGAGCTTGCCGCCGACCAGCGGCGTGAGCGTATTGGCGGCCCCCGCGCGAATCGCGGCTTCCGAGCGCTCGGCCGCGACATTCAGCGCGGCGATTTTGTGCGGCATGGTGACGTTGGCACCAAGGCCGCCTTCGGCGAAGAAGCGGCGCACGGCCGGCTCGAACTGATCCGGCGCGGCATCGATGGTCTCGTAGCTCAGACGGATGCCGAGCTGGTCGGCGAAGGCCTGGTGGATCTGCGGGGACAGCGAATGCGCGATCGGGTGACCGAACACGGCAAAACGGTGCGCTTCAGCGCTCATGGACACTCCTGGATCGACGCCGGACGGAACCTGCCCGGTAGGCCAATTCTAACGCCGCCTACGGGTAACCGGGCTTGCCGACCTCGTCGGGCGATTGCGGCACCCGGCGCATCTGCTCGACCGGGAACCCCTGCTGACGCGCCACGTCGAGCAGACGCTGATAGACGGCATCGTCGATGCGACGGTCCTTCGACATGATCCAGAGCAGTTTGCGCGACGGCAGGCCGACCATGCTGACGCGGTAGTCGTCGGAAAGGGCGAGGATCATGTAGTCGGAGCGGAAGGGCCAGAGCAACTGCACCTTCCAGCGGCTGGCATCCTTGGGGTCGGGGAGCCAGGCCTTGCCGTGCCAGGTCTTTGCCGGCTGATCGAAGCCCTTGCGGTAGTGGTAGATATTGTCGATCTGGCCATCGGGCCGGAGCGTGTATTCGTCGGCCGTGGCCACCTTGCCGCGTTCGGCAAAGTTGGGGATGTTCCCCATGACGTACCAGGTGCCCATGTAACGGGGCAGGTCCACCTGGCCCACCGTTTTCAGCGGGGCATCGGCGGCACAGCCGGCGGTCGCCATGCCGGCGGCGAGAAGGAGAGCCAGGGAGAGTCGGGTCATGGCCCAGCGTGGGCGGCGCCGTGTCACGGTGGGGTCAACGGGTCGCGATCCCTGAGACGGGGGGTGCCTAGCCTGAGCCCTACCGACCCCCGTCCCGGAGTTACGCCATGAACGACACGCTCTCGCCCCGTCGCCTCCGCGCCCTGATCGCCCTCGGCTGGCTGGCGGTCGGAACCCTGGTCCTGCTGGTGACACCGCTCTCGGCGCATAGCGAATCGCTGGGCTGGACGCCGGCGTTCTGGCTGATGCTGGCGCCGGCGAGCGTGCTGGTGGCCATGAGGCCGGGCCTGCCGCTTTCCCTGTTGGCTGCGCTGTTCCGGCGTTGACCGGCGCTCCATGTAGGAGCCGATTTATCGGCGAATCGAAGCCTGTAGGAGCCGATTCATCGGCGAATGGTAAATAAACCCGCTGCGCAGCAGCGCTCCTCCTAGGTTGCTTGCCTCAGGCCTCACCGGAAGGAAAAGCATCGCCGATGAATCGGCTCCTACAAAGAGCCTCGGCGTCAGGTGTTGATACCTAGGCGCTTCAGCTCCAGCCGGCGCAGGAACTCCTGCATGATCCGCAGGTAGAGGTCTTCGCCGAGGTAGCCATCCTCGACGCCGGCATCGATCGACGGGTTGTCGTTGACCTCGATCACCACCGGCTTGTCGCCGACCTGCTTGAGGTCGACGCCGTAAAGGCCGTCGCCGATGGTCTGCGTCGCCTTCAGCGCGAGCTTGACGACCTCGGCGGGCGCCTCGCGCACCGGCACCGTGCGGAAACCGCCGGACTTGGCCGTGCCCTTGGCGCCGTGGTTGTAGATCTGCCAGTGCCCGCGCGACATGTAGTACTGGCAGGCATAAAGCGGCTCATGGTTGAGTACGCCGATGCGCCAGTCGAACTCGGTATAGAGGTACTCCTGCGCGATCAGCAGCGCGCTGTGCGAGAACAGCTCGGCAGCTGCCTTTTCCAGCGCCTCGCGCGTCTCTACCTTGACCACACCACGCGAGAACGAGCCATCGGGAATCTTCAGGACGATGGGCAGGCCGAGGCGGTCGGGCAGGTCGCGAACGCGCCTGGGGTCGTCGCGATAGATGATCTCGGTGATCGGCGTGGCGAGCTTGCGGGCGACCATCAGGTCGTTAAGGAAGATCTTGTTCGTGCAGCGCAGGATCGACGTCGGGTCGTCCATCACCACCATGCCTTCCTTTTCCGCGCGATGCGCGAAACGGTAGGTATGGTTGTCGCTGGCCGTGGTTTCACGAATGAACAGGCCGTCGTATTCGGCGAGGCGCTGATAATCGTTCTTGCCGATCGGGTCGACCTCGATGCCCAGGTGCTTGCCCGCTTCGATGAAGTGCTTCAGCGCCTTCTTGTTCGACGGCGGCATGCTTTCGTTCGGATCGACCAGCATGGCGATGTCGTAACGGAAACGACGGCGCGCCTTGGGCTTGCGCCAGAGTTTGCGGGAAAACTTGTCCAGCGCCTGGGCAAAGGCATCTTCCTGGGCGTCATCCAGCGTATGCAGGCCGACGGGCTTGATCGACGAGACCTGCCACACGCGATCGCGCTCGAATTCGATGCGCATCAGGGGGCAGGGGAACATCTCGAAGATCTGCCTCGCAAGATCCTGCAGGTCCTCGTAGGCCGTCTCGCCGAAGTAGACCAGCACGCCGAAATCGGTGGTGTCGCGACCTCCCGCCGGCAGGAAGTTGGCGAGTTTCTGGTTGAGGTCGTCGATATCCAGGCCGTAGAGCGAGCGGCGGCGCAGGTCGTTCACCGTGCGCACCGACGGAATCACCTTGTGCCCGCGCGCTTCGGCCAGCAGGGACACGTAGTAACCGGTGCCCAGGTACTTGTAGCTGCGGCACAGATTGACGACGTGCGTGCGCTCGTCGTCGCTCCCGACGGGCTCACGGAGGTAGTCCATGGCGCTGACGACATCGGTGGATGGGTAGTAGGAGCCCCAGTCCGAGGCTTTTTCCACGACGATGACGAGCCGGCTCATGAGACCTCGACAGACGACGAATACCTGCACTGCGACCCCACATGGAGCCGTTCGTTTCGTCGGTGGCGCAGTGTGGTCCTCCGGCGCCACGGCGCACAAGCGCCAGCGCTGAAGCCCGTTTAAACGAGTTCATGAAAAAGTCATTGATCAGCCCGGGCACGAGGTCTACAGTGCCGCGCTTGCCGATTCTCCCCGTCCGGCTCCGCAGCCGTCATCCCCCTCGCGCCGGAGTTTCCATAGCGCATGCGTCCACCCCCGGTAACCGCCGCGGTTCGCGTTCGTCGCGCCGAGGTCAGCGATCTCGACGATCTGGTCGCCCTCGAGGAATCGAGCTTCGCGCAGGACCGACTGAGCCGTGCCCAGTATCGCAAGCACCTCGACAGCGAGAGCGCCCTGGTGCTCGTTGCCAGTGCCAACCGTCGCCGCTTCCTCGGCACCGCGGTCGTCTTCTTCCGTAAGGGCAGCACGGTCGCCCGCCTGTATTCCATTGCCGCCAAGCCGCAGGCCCAGGGCAAGGGCGTGGGCTCCGCGCTGATCGAGGCTTCGGAAGAGACGGCGCGCTCGCGCGGCTGCCGTGCGCTCCGACTCGAGGTGCGCAAGGACAATGCCGTGGCCATTCGCCTGTATGAGCACCGTGGCTACCGGATCATCGGCGAGTACGCGCGCTACTACGCCGACGGCGCCGATGCCCTGCGCTTCGAAAAGCCGCTCTGAGCACGGCAGGGCTATACTGGCCGCCGTTTACGGGGAATCGCCCATGCGCCGACTGATCCTGCCGTTCGCCATCGCCGCTACCGCTGCCGCCGTGCTCTCCGCTTGCGGCCAGAAGGGCGACTTGTTCATGCCTCCGCCGCCGGCCCCCGGCACGACAGCCAGCCCGCAGGCGGCGCATCCGGCCACCGCTTCGACGGTCGAAGGCCCGGCCAAGGCCAGCAGCACCATCACCCCGTTCAACTCCGTCATTCACCAGTAACGACGATGCCCAATCGCTTTACCAAGATGCATGGGATCGGCAACGACTTCGTCATCGTGGACTGGCGCGAGGACGCGGGGCGGACGCCCAACGCGGCCCGCATCGCGGCCCTGGCCGATCGCCACACCGGCATCGGCTTCGACCAGCTGATCAGCATCGAGCCGGCACGCGATCCGTCCTGCGAGTTCTATTACGGCATCTGGAATGCGGACGGTTCGCCGTCGGGCCAGTGCGGTAATGGCGTTCGCTGCGTCGCTGCCTGGCTGTACCGCGACGGCGTGATCGAGCGCGACACCGACGTTCGCCTGGAAAGCCCGTCCGGCCCGGTCACGGTGCGGGTCCTCGACGAGAGCCGCGTCGTGGTCGACATGGGCGAGCCCGATTTCGATCCGGCCTCGCTGCCATTCGCCGCGTCCGCGCTGGCCGCCACGTATACCCTCGACGTCGTCGGCGAACGGATCACCTTCGGCGCCGTCTCGATGGGCAATCCGCATGCTGTCGTGTTCGACGACGACCTCGCCGATCCACGTATCGACCTGCTCGGCCCCGCGCTCACGGCCCATCCGGCCTTCCCGCTCGGCGTGAATGTCGGCTTCGCTCAACGCCTGGGGCCTGACCGGCTCCGTCTGCGCGTGCATGAACGCGGCAGCGGTTGGACCCGCGCCTGCGGCACCGGTGCCTGCGCCGCGGCCGCCGTGGCCCAGTCCCTCGGCATGGCTGCTCCGGTGGTGAACGTGGAACTGCCGGGCGGCACCTTGACGATCGAATGGCACGGTCCTGGCCACACACTGTGGATGACCGGCCCGGCCGCCTTTGTTTTCGAAGGCGAAGTGTGACGTTCGCGTGCGAACGGGGCACACTGACGACAAACAGGAAGCAAACCCCATGACCGACACCGCGATCGACGGCGACATCAAGCCAGCCACCGTGGCGTCCTACCTGCGGCGACACCCGGATTTCCTCGCCGACTACCCCGAGCTCGCCAACGCGCTCACCCTGCCAAGCAGCAACGGCCCGGCGGCGTCGCTCGCCGTGCACCAGTTGCGCGGCCTGCGTGAGAAGAATGCGGAGCTCGAGACACGGCTGAAGGAACTCGCCTCGATCGCCGGGGACAACGAGAAGCTGATGCGCCGTGTCCACGGGCTGATGCTGGCCTTGCTCAGCGCGAAGGACATCGAAGAGACCGTGCGCAGCGTGGTCCGCCGCCTCACCGAGGATTTCCAGTCCGAGCGGATTCGCCTGGTCTTCTTTGGCGACCTTGCCGGCCTGCCCGACGAGCCGTGGCTGCTTCGCGAGCCGCGCGGCAGCTCGGGCTTGCCCGAGTTCACTTCGTTTCTCGAGCACGCCGACCCCGTTGCCGGCCGACTCGCACCGGACAAGCTGCACCGTCTGTTCGGCAACGAAGCCCCGGATGTCCGTTCGGCGGCCCTGATGCGCGTGGGTCCCGACGCCTTGTTGGCGATCGGCAGCGCCGACGCCGACCGCTTCCATCCGGGTATGGGCACCCTGTTCCTGGACATGATTTCGACCACGGTCGGCTCGGCAATCGAACGGGCACGGAAGGCGGCGTGAGTCCACGCGAGGCCGTCGAGGCCTTCCTTCGGCACTTCGCTGCCGAACGTGCGCCGTCGGTCCACACGCTGGCGGCGTATCGCCGCGACCTGGAAAAGCTGCTCCGCTTCATGGAAGCCGACGGACTGGCGAGCTTCGATGCGCTCAGTCCGGATCGTCTACGCGGAATGATCGCCCGCGAACATCGAGGCGGCCTGCAGCCCAACAGCATCCAGCGCCTGCTTTCGGCCTGTCGCACCCTGTTCCGTTACCTCACCCGGGAGGGCCAGCTGGCCCACGACCCGGCCGCGGCGGTGCGTGGGCCGAAGGTGCGCCGCAAGCTGCCGCAGGTGCTGGACGCCGATGAGGCCAAGGAGCTGGTCGAGACCACGCTCGGCGGGACGCTGGCGCCGCGGGACTCCGCGATGATGGAACTGTTCTATTCCAGTGGCCTGCGTCTGTCCGAGCTCACCGGCCTGCACTGGGGCGACCTCGACCTGGAAGACGGTCAGGTGCGCGTGCTCGGCAAAGGCAGCAAGACGCGCATCCTGCCGGTCGGCCGCTTCGCCATCACGGCCCTGAAGGCACTCGCCGCGCTAGGCGGCGCGGGACCGGAGCAGCCCGTGTTCAAGGGCCGCGGCGGGGCACCGATCAGCGCCCGTGCGGTGCAGATGCGGCTGGCCAAGCTATCCAGCGGCCAGACCAAGCGGGTACATCCCCACATGCTCAGGCATACCTTCGCCAGCCACATGCTGGAGTCCTCCGGCGACTTGCGCTCGGTGCAGGAACTGCTCGGCCACGCCGACATCGCCACGACCCAGATTTACACCCACCTCGATTTCCAGCACCTGGCCAAGGTCTATGATGCTTCGCATCCAAGAGCGAAGCGAAAATAGGTACATGTGGGAGCCGATTCATCGGCGAATAATGAATAAACCCGCTGCGCAGCAGCGCCCCCAAGGTTCCTGGCCCCACCCCCGACTACAAAGCCGGCTCGGTGGGAGCCGATTCATCGGCGAATAACAAATAGACCCGCGGCGCAGCCGCGCTCCTCCCAGGTTGCTGGCCCCAGTCCCCACCAAAGCAAGAGCTCGCCGCTGAAGCGGCTCCCACACACAGCTCCTCCCCCCAAGACTTGCTACGCCGCTGCCCGGCCCCCACCTCTAGCCGACTCCCCAAAGGAACGCGCTATGGAACCGATGCACGCCACGACCATCGTCTGCGTCCGCCGCGACGGCAAGGTCGTCATCGGCAGCGACGGCCAGGTCACCCTCGGCAACACCGTCATGAAGGCCAACGCGCGCAAGGTGCGCCGCCTCGGCAAGGGCGACGTCCTGGCCGGGTTTGCGGGCGCTACCGCGGACGCGTTCACCCTGTTCGAGCTGTTCGAAGAGAAGCTGGTCAAGCACGGCGGGAACCTCACGCGTGCCGCCGTGGAAATGGCCAAAGAATGGCGCACCGACCGCCGCCTGGGCCGCCTCGAGGCCATGCTGGCCGTGGCCGACAAGGAGGCCTCCCTGCTGATTTCGGGCAACGGCGACGTGCTCGAACCCGATCACGGCCTCATCGCCATCGGCTCGGGGGGCCCGTATGCGCAGTCCGCCGCGCTCGCGCTGATGGGGAATACCGAGTTAGATGCACGCACGATCGTAGAGAAAGCGCTCAAGATCGCAGGCGATATCTGCATCTACACCAACCACAACACTTCCATCGAGGAGCTCTGAGCCGATGTCCGAACTCACGCCCCGCGAGATCGTCAACGAACTCGACCGTTACATCATCGGCCAGCAGGACGCCAAGCGCGCCGTGGCCATCGCGCTGCGTAACCGCTGGCGCCGCATGCAGCTGGAACCGGGCATGCGCGAGGAAGTCACCCCGAAAAACATCCTGATGATTGGCCCGACCGGCGTCGGCAAGACGGAGATCGCCCGCCGTCTTGCCACCCTGGCCAATGCGCCCTTCGTGAAGGTCGAAGCCACCAAGTTCACCGAAGTGGGCTATGTCGGCAAGGATGTGGAGTCGATCATCCGCGATCTTGCCGATGTCTCGTACAAGCTGGTCCGCGACCAGGCCAAGGGTCGCGTGCGCAGCCAGGCCGAAGATGCCGCCGAGGATCGCCTGCTCGATGCGCTGCTTCCGCGCCGCCAGGCCACCGGCTGGGACGACACGGGCACCCAGACGCCAACCATCGACAGCGACACCCGGCAGAAGCTGCGCAAGCAGCTGCGCGAGGGCGATCTGGACGATCGCGAGATCGAGCTGGATTTCGCCACCAACGTCGGCGTCGAAATCATGACCCCGCCCGGCATGGAAGAAATGAGCCAGCAGCTGGGCAAGATGTTCCAGAACCTCGGCGGCTCGAAATCGCAGAAGCGCAAGATGACGATCCGCCAGGCTCGCCCACTGCTCATCGAGGAAGAGGCCGGCAAGCTGCTCAACGACGACGACCTGCGCACCCGTGCGGTGGACATCGCCGAGCAGAACGGCATTGTCTTCATCGACGAGATCGACAAGGTCGCCCAGCGCTCGGAGTGGGGCGGCGCGGGCGTGAGCCGTGAAGGCGTGCAGCGCGACCTGTTGCCGTTGGTGGAAGGTTCGACCGTGTCGACCAAGTACGGGGCGATCAAGACCGACCACATCCTGTTCATCGCGTCGGGCGCGTTTTCGCTGGCCAAGCCGTCGGACCTGATCCCCGAGTTGCAGGGTCGCCTGCCGATCCGCGTCGAACTCAGCGCGCTGTCGGTCGATGACTTCAAGCGCATCCTGCGCGAGCCGCACAACGCGCTGACCAAGCAATATGTTGCGCTGCTCAACACGGAAGGCGTCACGCTGGAGTTCACCGAGTCCGGGATCGACCGACTGGCCGAGGTGGCTTTCCAGGTCAACGAGCGTACCGAGAACATCGGTGCGCGACGCCTGCACACGGTCATGGAGCGCCTGCTGGAACGCATTTCCTTCGAAGCAGCTGACAAATCCGGCGAAAAGCATGCCATTGACGCCGAATATGTCGACAAAACACTGTCTTCGCTCGTCAAGGACGAGGATTTGAGCCGTTACATCCTCTGAACAATGAGGGCCCCCCCTCTGGTAAACTATTGACGTATATGGGCAAGGTTATTCAACTCAAAACCAACGGCCAGCGTGCGAGCTTGCGTGAAGCGCAAGACAGCCAGCAGCTGGTACGTCTGTGGCGCGACGAACTCGAACACGGCAGCTTCTGCGGCTACGTGGGCGGAGTCGGCCGCGAATTTTTCCTGCTGTGGGTCATCGGCGACGGTGTCAGCTATGACGGCATGTACATCATGCGGCATCGCGACATTTCCGAATTCGAAGCACCCGACAAGCACAGTACCTTCCTCGAGAAGGCGCTCGCGCTGAAGGGCATCCGCCCGACGCCGCCGGCCGACTTCCCGCTCGACGACATCCAGCAGGTGGTCCAGGCGGCCGCTGCGCACGCGCCTGTCATTGGCGTGCATGTCGACAGCGAAGACGAAGCGGAGGTCTGTTACATCGGCCGCCTCGTCAGCGTGGAGGAAGAAGGCTTCAACATGCAGGAGATCACCCCGGACGCGGAATGGCTGCGTGAGCCGTCGTTCTTCTCGTGGGACGAGATCTCCACCATCAGCATGGAAGATGCCTACGCCACGTCGCTCCTCGCCGTGGCCGGCGACCCGCCGCCGCTCGAGCAGGGCGACACCGGTGGCGGCTTCGGCAGCGCACACTAAGCGAAGACTCGCACGACTCACTCTGCTCGGTAGGAGCCGATTTATCGGCGAAGGGTGCTCGCGGTAGAATGCGGGCGCCCATCTCCGCAGGGATCGCCGATAAATCGGCTCCTACCGAGCAAGAGCATCGCCGATGAATCGGCTCCTACGGTTTTCTGATTCAAGGCCACCGGCCCATGTCCCGCCCGCGCCCCCTCGATATCGTCCTGCATTCGGCCTCGCGCATCCTCGAGGTCAGTTTCGACAACGACGAACGATTCCGGCTTCCCTGTGAGTATCTCCGGGTGAACTCCCCCAGTGCTGAAGTCCAGGGCCATGGCCCCGGCCAGAAGGTGCTGGTTGCCGGCAAGCGCAACGTGGGCATTACGGCGCTCGAACCCACCGGCCACTATGGCGTCCTGATCCGCTTCGACGACGGCCACGCCAGTGGCATCTTCGGCTGGGACACGCTGTACGACCTCGGCCGTGCCTACGACACCTCCTGGCCTGCCTATCTTGCCGAACTCGAGGCCAAGGGCCTGTCCCGGTAATGGAAAGCACGCGCATCAAAGCATCCTGCGTGGCCAGGGCGTATATTTGCGCGCCAACCCCATCACACCGGCGAACAACGGACGTTCCGAAGTCATCACCGCGGAGCTACAAGGCATGACGCGAATCGTCGTCGTCGGAAGCATCAATATGGACCTGGTCACGCTCGCGCCGCGCTTTGCCGGCCCTGGCGAAACGCTGACCGGCGACCGTTTCCTCACCATCCCCGGCGGCAAGGGCGCGAACCAGGCGGTCGCCGCCGCGCGTCTCGGTGCCTCGGTGTCGATGGTCGGTTGCGTCGGCGACGACGCTTTCGGCAAACAGCTTTACGATGGCCTCGTGACCGAAGGCGTCGACGTGACCCACGTGACGCGGGTTGACGGGATCGGCAGCGGCACGGCATCGATCACGGTCGCCGGTGGCGAGAACAGCATCGTCGTGGTGCCCGCCGCTAACGGTCGCGTCACGCCCGCCCAGGTCGAGGCCGCCCGCGACATCATTCGTGGTGCCGATGCGGTGCTGGTCCAGCTGGAAATTCCCCTCGACGCGGTCGACGCCACGCTGCGCATCGCGCAGGACGAAGGCGTTCCCGTCATTCTCAATCCCGCCCCCGCGCAGTTGCTGCCGGTCGAGTGGCTGTCGCGCGTGCGCTTCCTCACGCCGAACCAGCACGAACTCGCCACCGTGCTCGGTGCGCATGGCGAAACCGATTTCCGCGAACTCATGCGTCGCGCTCCCTGCCCGGTCGTCCTGACCCGTGGTGAGGACGGCGCCTGGTTCCGCGACAAGGACGACGAGCCGCGGCACCAGAGCGGTTTCAAAGTCGACGCGGTGGACAGCACCGGCGCCGGTGACACTTTCAACGCCGCGCTCGCGGTGTACCTCGCCGAGGGCCTCGACGTGGCAGTGCGCAAGGCTTGCGCGACTGCGGCGATCGCCGTCTCTCGCCTGGGTGCCCAGGGCGGCATGCCGCGTGCCGACGAGGTCACGGCGTTCCTGGAGACACATCAATGAAGCGCAGTGGTCTGCTTCACGCGGAGCTCAACCGCGTGATCGCGGCGATGGGTCATACCGACACCCTGGTCATCGGCGATGTCGGTCTGCCGGTGCCTCACGGGGTTCCCTGCATCGATCTGGCGGTGCTGCCCGGTACGCCGGATTTTTCCACGGTATTCGAGGCGGTCTATGCCGAACTCGCCGTCGAAAGCGTGACCGTCGCCAGCGAAATCCATGCGCGCAACCCGGCGCTGGTGCAGCTTGCCGCCCGACTGGGCAACGACGGCCTGGCCGTGAACGAGGTTTCGCATGAAGACCTCAAGCAGCTCAGCGCACGCGCCGTCGCCGTCGTACGCACCGGCGAGACCTCGCCCTATGCCAACGTGATCCTGCATGCCGGCGTGACCTTCTGATGGCCGCGCAGCTCGTCAACATGCACGACATCCACAAGGCCTTCGGCCCGGTGAAGGTACTCGAAGGCGTCGACTTCGAGCTGGTCGCCGGTGAAGTGCATGCGCTCATGGGTGAGAACGGCGCCGGCAAGTCCACCCTGATGAAGACCCTCACGGGGATCTACGCGCCGGACTCCGGCACGATCCAGGTGGACGGCAAGCCTGTCTCGATCACCACGCCGGCCGACGCCGAGAAGTACGGCATCGCGATCATCCATCAGGAACTCAACCTGATCCCGGCCCTCAGCATCGCGGACAACCTGTTCCTCGGTCGCGAGATCCAGCGCTTCGGCCTGCTCGATCGCAAGGCGATGACGAAGAAGGCGATGGAGTGGCTGGCCCAGGTCGGCATGGAGCGGCTCGATCCGGACACCCGCGTCGAGCGCCTGTCCGTCGGCACGCAGCAGATGGTCGAGATCGCCCGTGCGCTCGGCCAGAACGCACGCGTGCTGATCATGGATGAGCCGACCGCCGCGCTCACCGAACACGAAACGACCACGCTGTTCAAACTGATCCGCGCGCTTCGCGAGAAGGGCACGGGCATCGTGTACGTGTCGCATCGCATGGAAGAGATCTTCGCGCTGTGCGATCGCATCTCGATCCTGCGCGACGGCAAGTTCGTCGGCACCCGTCCCGTGCCGGGCCTGGCCTTCGACGAAGTCGTGAAGATGATGGTCGGCCGCACGCTCGAAGCGCGCTTCCCGACCCGCACGTCGACCCCGGGCAAGGTTCGCCTGCAGGTGGAACACATCAGCGGCGGCATGGTGAAGGACGTGAGCTTCGACCTGCGTTCCGGCGAGGTGCTTGGCGTGGCCGGTCTGCTCGGCGCAGGGCGAACCGAACTGGCACGCCTGCTTTTCGGCCTCGACAAGCCCTCCGAGGGCCGCGTGCTGCTCGACGGCGAAGTGGTCACGGCGACCAATCCCAACCAGGCGATCCATGCCGGTTTCGGTTTCCTTACCGAAGACCGCAAGGCTCAGGGTCTCGTGCTCGACCTCAGCCTGCGCGAGAACATCAGCCTGCCACGCGTGCCCGCCCACATCGGCCTGGTCGATCGCGGCGGTGAGAAGACGCAGACGAAGGGTCTGATCGAAGCGTTGAAGATCCGCACGCGCGACATGGAGCTCAACGTGAGCGCCCTGTCGGGCGGAAACCAACAGAAGGTCGTGCTGGCCAAGTGGCTGGCACTCAAGCCGCGCGTGCTCATCCTCGACGAGCCCACGCGCGGTGTCGATGTCGGCGGCAAGGCCGAGATCTATCACATCATCAATCAACTCGCGGAGCAGGGCGTGGCCATTCTCATGATTTCCTCGGAACTGCCGGAGGTGCTCGCCATGAGCGATCGCATCCTGGTCATGCACGAGGGGCATGCAACGGCCCTGCTCGAAGCCCACGGTGCCACCCAGGAAACCGTGATGACTGCCGCGACCGGAGGCCACTGACATGACGCTTCAACTCAACTGGAGCCAGGCCAAGGCGCTGTTCCAGCGCCTCGGCTCGGTGATCGGACTGCTGCTCCTCTTCATCGTGCTGTCGGTGCTGAGTCCGGACTTCCTGACCACGGGCAACCTGCTCACCGTGTTGCGCCAGGTGTCGATCAATGCACTGATCGCCTTCGGCATGACCTTCGTGATTCTCTCCGGCGGCATCGACCTTTCCGTCGGCGCGATCCTCGCCTTCACCGGTGCGATCACCGCCGGCCTGATGGCCGCCGGTCACGGCATGGTGCTTTCGGTCGGCGCCGGTCTCGGCCTGGGCCTCGTGCTCGGCATGGTCAACGGCGCGCTGGTGTCCTGGGGCAAGGTGGCTCCGTTCATCGCGACCCTCGGCACGGTCACGCTGCTTCGCGGCCTCACCCTGTCTTATACGCAGGGCAGCCCGATCCCGGTGACCAATCCCGGCTTCGCCATGCTCGGCGGCGGCTACATCGCCAACCTGATTCCGTTGCCCGTCATCTGGATGGCCGTTGCCTTCATCCTCTGTGGTTTCCTTCTGCGCGGCACGGTGTTCGGCCGTCACGTGGTGGCGATCGGCGGTAACGAGGAAGCGGCGCGTCTCTCCGGTGTCCGCATCTCGCCGATGAAGCTCGGCATCTACGGTCTTTCCGGCCTTCTCTCCGCATTCGCGGGCGTCGTGCTTACCTCGCGGCTGTATTCGGCCCAGGCGACCGCCGGTGCAGGCTACGAGCTGGACGCCATCGCCGCGGTGGTGCTCGGTGGCACCAGCCTGGCCGGCGGCCGCGGTTGGCTCTTCGGCACCCTGATCGGCGCATTGCTGATCGGCTTCCTGAACAACGGTCTCAACTTGCTCGGCGTAAGCTCTTTCTACCAGCAGGTGGTGAAGGGCATTGTCATCCTGATCGCTGTCCTGCTCGACAGGCGGCAGTAAAAACAAAAACGAGGGAAATACACCATGCGTAAAGTCACATTCCTGGCCGCGGCAGCGGCAACGCTGCTCGCAGCCTGCTCGCAGCAGGGTCCGGGCGAATCCGCGCCGGCCGCCGCCTCCACCGCTGGCGGCGCCGCCGCTTCGGGCACGCCGGTGATCGGCCTCGCGCTGTCGACGCAGAACAACCCGTTCTTCGTCGAGCTGAAGGATGGCGCCCAGAAGGCCGCCAAGGACGCCGGCGTCCAGCTGGTCGTCGTCGATGCGCAGGACGATCCGGCTCGCCAGATCTCCAGCGTCGAAGATCTGATCCAGAAGCGCGTCTCGGTCATCCTGCTCAACCCGACCGACTCTTCGGCCCTGGCCGGTGCCGTACAGTCCGCGCAGCGCGCGAACATCCCGGTAATCACGCTCGACCGCGGCGTCGACGGCGCCGAAGTCGCATCGCACATCGCGTCGGACAACATCGCCGGCGGCAAGATGGCGGCCGACTTCCTGGCCAAGGAACTCAACGGCAAGGGCAACATCATCGAGCTGCAGGGCGTCGCCGGCACCTCGGCCGCGCGTGAGCGCGGCAAGGGCTTCGACGATCAGATCGCCACGACCGGCATGAAGGTCGTCGCGCAGCAGCCGGCGAACTTCGACCGTGCGCAAGGCCTCTCGGTGAGCGAGAACCTGCTCCAGGGCAACAACGACGTCCAGGCGATCTTCGCGCAGAACGACGAAATGGCCCTCGGTGCGGTGCAGGCCCTGGCTGGCAAGAACAAGAAGATCCTCGTCGTCGGCTTCGACGGCACGCCGGACGGCAAGACCGCCGTACAGAGCGGCGCCATGGCGGCCACGGTCGCCCAGCAGCCGGAAGAAATCGGCAAGCTCGGCGTCGAGACGGCGAAGAAGCTCATCGACAAGCAGCCGGTCGACAAGTCGATCGCCGTGCCGCTGAAGCTGCTGACCAAGCAGTAAGCGTCTCGTGTGAAAAGGCCGGGCCCCCTCACGGTGGCCCGGCCTTTTTTATGCGCGATGTTCGGATGGGGAGCTTTATTGTGGGAGCCGCTTCAGCGGCGATGCTCCTGGCAGGGAAGAGCATCGCCGCTGAAGCGGCTCCCACAAAAAGCCAGCGGCGGCTTAGTCCGAAGGACCCGGCGCGATGACTTCGCGCTGCCCGTTGATACCCATCGACGACACCAACCCTGCCGCTTCCATCGCCTCGACCAGACGCGCCGCGCGGTTGTAACCGATGCGGAACTGGCGCTGCACGAACGAGATCGACGCACGACGCGAACGCAGTACAAAGGCCGCCGCTTCGTCGTACAACGGATCCAGTTCGGCGTCGATGCCGTCTTCGCCAGGTTCGCCATCGACCGCGTCGCTCGGCGGACCGGCAAGGATCTCGTCCTTGTAGTCGGGCTCGCCGAACTGCTTCAGCCACGCCACGATGCGATGCACTTCCTCGTCGGCGACAAAGGCGCCGTGGATGCGCTGCGGATAGCCCGTACCTGGTGGCAGGAACAGCATGTCACCCTGGCCGAGCAGGCTCTCGGCGCCCATCTGGTCGAGAATGGTGCGCGAGTCGATCTTCGATGACACCTGGAAGGCGACGCGGGTAGGGATGTTCGCCTTGATCAGTCCGGTGATCACGTCGACCGAGGGGCGCTGTGTCGCGAGGATCAGGTGGATACCCGCTGCACGCGCCTTCTGCGCCAGCCGTGCGATCAGTTCTTCGATCTTCTTGCCGGCGACCATCATCAGGTCGGCCAGCTCGTCGATGATCACCACGATCATCGGCAAGGTATCCAGATGCTCCGGTACTTCGGGATGCGCCGGGAACGGATTGAACAGCGGCTTGCCCGCGGCGCGCGCCTCGCGCACCTTCTGGTTGAAACCGGCGAGGTTGCGCACGCGCAGATCCGACATCACGCGGTAGCGGTTTTCCATCTCGGCGACGCACCAGTTCAGCGCGTTGGCGGCGAGCTTCATGTCCGTGACCACGGGCGCCAGCAGGTGCGGAATGCCCTCGTAAACCGAGAGCTCCAGCATCTTCGGATCGATCATGATCATGCGGACGTCTTCAGGCGTGGCCTTGTAGAGCATCGACAGGATCATCGCGTTCACCGCGACCGATTTACCCGAGCCCGTCGTGCCGGCAACCAGCATGTGCGGCGCCTTGGCCAGGTCGGCCACCACGGGCTCGCCGGTGATGCCTTTGCCCATCGCCAGGGTCAGCAGCGAATCGGACTCGCGATATTCGGCGGAGTCGAGGATTTCGGACAACGCGATCATCTGGCGTTGTTCGTTCGGCAACTCCAGGCCCATGCACGTCTTGCCGGGAATCGTCTCGACGACGCGGATCGTGGTCCGTCCGAGGCCACGTGCGAGATCTTTCATCAGCGCGACGATCTGGTTGCCGCGGACGCCCACGGCGGGCTCCACTTCGTAACGTGTGATCACCGGGCCTGCCGACGCCCCGACGACCTGCACCGGCACCTTGAACTCGCGCAGGCGCTGTTCGATCAGCTCACCGGTATCGCGGAGGTCCTGTTCGGAGATGGCGAGCGCGGCGTTCGAGCTGGGTGAGGCGGGAGCGAGGAGATCGAGCGGCGGGATACCGACGGCGCTGACGCTACTGCCGCTGCGCAACGGTCTCACGGGCGTGAGTGCGAAGGTGCGGACCGGTTCGGCGTGGGGTTCATCGTTCGCCGCCACCGCGAAGCGCGAGACGGGTGCGACCGGTGAGAGCACGGGCAGCGGCGGGGCCACCTCAACCGGCGAATCGACCTCGACCGTCCTCACCTGCTCGACCGGGAGCGTCGACGGTTCGTACACCGAACGTTGTTCTTCGGAGCGGCGTTCTTCTTCAGCGCGGCGAAGCGCCGTATAGGAATGTTCTTCCGCGCGTGCAGGACCGGAGGTTGCGGCAACGGGGCGCTCGTCCGTGCGATACGAGTCGACTACGGTGGCGGGCGAGGGCTCCGGCGATGCGGCTGCCAGGGCACGCGGCGCAAGCCACGGCTCTCTGATCACCGTGTCCGGCTTGACGCGATGGCGCGGCATGACCGGCGTCGCGATGGACGGTCGTACGGGATCATTCGACACCGGCTCGGCGCGCGTCGTGTCGCGTCGAAGGGCGGCGGGAACCGCCTTGGCAACAGCTGCCGGCTTGGCCGGCGCCGCTTTTGCACGACGACGCGCGGCGGGCACACGATCGGCACGGCGGACGGCGGAAGCAGGGCGACGGCCGGTGGCGCGCGAGGCCGTGCGGGTCAGGAGGCGACGCGTACCTTCGATCGCCAGTGCACCCATCGGCTCGAGAAGAGCGTTCAAGCGCACGATGAAGGACGACCACGACACGCCGAGGTACCAGGGAAGGGCGACGACCATCGCCACGATGGCGAGCAGCGAAGTCAGCGCGGCGCCGGGAAATTCACCGAACGCACTGCCGAGCCAGCGACACACCACACCGCCGACCGAAGGATCGTCGGTGTAATGGGAGATCACGATGCCTTCGAGCGTCGTGCTCGCGAGCAACACCAGAACGAAGCCCGACCAGAAGCGAATCGCTCCGGGACCGACCGTGGGCGGACGACGCCGACGGACCAGCGCGGCGCCGATGCGCCAGAGCAGGGGGAGTAGCCAGAGCGTGGACAGCCCGAAGGCGCCAAAAACGAGTGAGGGCATGCCGAACCGCAAGAGAATCGAGCGAGCCCCGTAGTTTAGCGCGCATTCGTGCGGGTCGATGTGTAAAGGTGGGATAAGCCGCTGTTCACGCTCGCAAGCGTGACCGGCCGGCGCGGTGGAGTCTGCGCCGGCCGTCTTTCGACGCTGTGTGATTACGCGCGGTAACGCGGCGCCACTTCCTTACGCGACAGGTTCGGGGCCATCGCATGGCGAGCCGCCTCGTAGGCCAGATACTGACCTTCGTCGTGCAGCGGCGGGATGGTCACCACTTCGCCACGGTCGAAGCCGAGGAGGCCCGCGTCGACCAGGTCGGCGGTTTCCATGACCATGCCCGGAAGCAGGGCATCGACGTCCTTGCCCGACTTCTCCCAGATCTCCGAACGGGTGGCGCCCGGCAACACGGCCTGGGCGTGCACGTTGGTGCCCTTCAGCTGGGCCGCCAGGCCGAGCGTGATGTTGACCACGTGGGCCTTCGAGCCGCTGTAGATGCCGTCGAAGAGGTCCGGCGCAAAGGCCAGGACAGAGGCGATGTTGATGATGCCGCCCTTGTCGCGCGCCTTGAAGACCTTGGCAGCGGCGGCGGAGAGCACCGTCGGGGCCGTGATGTTGATGGCGATGAGCTGCTCGATCGCGGCGGTGTCGTTGTCGAGGATGCTGCCTTCGAGGGAAATACCGGCGTTGTTCACCAGCAGGGTGATCGAGGCGTCTTCCTTGAGGCGCTTCTCGACGAGGGCGACGTCCGCCTTCTGGGTCAGGTCGGCCTTGAGGGCCTCGACCTTGCGGCCGGTCTTTTCGCCGATCGACTTCACCAGGGCTTCCAGGCGATCCAGGCGGCGGGCGACCAGGATGAGGTCGTAGCCGCGGGCGGCAAGGCGCTCCGCATAGACCTGACCGATGCCGGACGAGGCGCCTGTGACGATGGCCGTGCCTTTGGTTTCAGTGCTCATGGTGTCTCTCCGATGGGGTGGGTAGCAAAGTGATAGTAACTACGTTGCCATACGATAGTGACTTGGATATCATAATGCAATGGACATCGACAAACTTTCTTCAGGCACCTGTGCGATCTCCCGCGGCCTCGCCTTTGTCGGCGATACCTGGAGCGTGCTCATCCTTCGGGATGCCAGTCGTGGCATGAGCCAGTTCGACCAGTTCAGGACCAGTCTCGGCATCGCGCCGAACATCCTGTCCCGTCGATTGAAAGCCCTGACCGAGGCGGGCGTCTTGGAAAAGCGCCGCTACAGCGAGCGCCCGCCGCGCGACGAATACGTGCTGACGCAGGCCGGGCGGGACTTCATCCCGATCATGGCGGCGATCGGCGAGTGGGGCCGCACCTACAACGGCGGCGGCCCGGCCATGAGCCATCTCGCCAGCGACGAGACCGGTGAGCCGATCAGGGCGGTCGTAGTCGACGAGTGCACCGGCAAGCCGCTGGGCGCGACGCCGATGCATCTGGTGATGCCGGACTGACGGTTGCGATCCGTTACCGCGAGACGGCGATGGACCAACGGCCACCGCCCTCGTCGTCGAAGCTGAACTCGACCGGCAGGAATTTTTCGATCAACGCCGCGTTGCTGCGCGCGTGAGCGGACGGAAGCGTGGTGCTGAAGCTTCCTTCCCCGGCAAGCGCCATGGGCAAGAGCAGCTGATCGGCGAGATGCTCGTCGACGGCAACGTCGGCAGCCAGCCATGCCGAAGCCGCCTTGCTGACGCCTTCCGCCACGTGCTCGGCGGTCACGCGCTTGATGCCGAACCCGGTGAAGACAGCGGTACTGTGCTCCGCGCGAAAGCGAATGCTCAGCGCATTGCCGGGACCGATAGGCGACTTCACCTGACGCACGGACACTTCGGCCTCACCGAGGCCAAGACGGCGGCGCGCCACCTCCAGCTCGCGTTGGCCAATCCCTAACGGTATCGCCGAAAGGATCGCCCGCGCATGCCGCTCGACAACCTCGCCTCGGTGAGGAAGGTGAAGGGCGCTGGGCTTCGCGCTCGGACGCAGGTCGAACGTGATGCGGCCACCGCCCGCCGGATAGAAGCCGTGCCCTCCCATGCTGAAGTCGCCATCGATCCCCATGCGCTCCATCAACGGCAAGAAAGCCTCGTCGATGAAGTCAGCGGTGGGCGCCTGCGGATTGTGCGTGCCGCCTTCGATGGTCAGGTGAGCTGCAACGCCGTGCATCCACAACGCGGGCAGTACCGTCTGCAGGACCAAGGTGGTTGAGCCTGCGGTACCGATGGTCCAGCGGTGTTCGCCCGCATGAATACCCTCTGGCGTGAAGCGCAGCTCGGTGGATCCGGTGCTAGCGCCTTCGACCGTGGCCTTGCCCACCGCGCGCGCCGCATCCACGGCCGTCAGGTGTTGCCGCAACAGACCAGGACGCTCGCGCCGCGCACGAATGCCGGTCATGGCGAAGGCCTCGCCCGTACACAGGCTGAGTGCCAACGCCGTGCGGAGCAGCTGTCCGCCACCCGCCTGGCCATCCAATTCAATCATTTCCTTCTCCAGTCCTGGCCCCGTCCGACGGGGCGACTTCCTTCAACCCTTCACACAGACGACCTGGCGCAAAGTGTGGACGATTTCAACGAGATCCTCTTGCGCCGCCATCACGGCTTCGATGGACTTGTACGCCGCCGGCGACTCGTCGATCACATCGGCATCCTTGCGGCACTCGACATGCGCCGTCGCCTTGCGGTGTTCCTCGAGCGTGATCTGCTTCTTCGCCTGGGTGCGGCTCATCACACGCCCGGCGCCGTGGCTGCAGCTGTTGAAACTTTCCTCGTTACCGAGGCCACGCACGATGAAGCTCTTCGCTCCCATGCTTCCCGGGATGATGCCGAGCTCACCCTTCCTCGCACTCACCGCCCCCTTACGGGTAACCAGGACGTCCTTGCCCAGGTGCTTCTCGCGGCTCACGTAGTTGTGGTGGCAGTTCACCGCCTCCGACCACGCGTCGAACGGCTTGGCGATGATCTTGCGCGCCGCCTCGATCACGTGACGCATCATGATGGCCCGGTTCGTCCGCGCAAAACGCTGCGCCCAGTCCACGGCGAACACGTAGTCGCCGAAATGCTCGCTGCCCTCCGGCAGGTACGCCAGATCCTGGTCGGGCAGGTTGATCATCCAGCGGCGCATGTCCTGCTTGGCGAGCTCGATAAAGTGGTTGCCAATGGCATTGCCCACGCCACGGGAGCCGGAGTGCAGCATGAACCACACGCGCTGCTCCTCGTCGAGACAGATCTCGACGAAATGGTTGCCCGTGCCGAGCGTACCGAGGTGGTGCAGGTTGTTGGTGCGTGCCAGCTTCGGATACTTCGCCGTGATCAGCGCAAATTCCGCGACCAGTTCGTGCCAGCCATCCTCCGTGGCTTTCGGTGGCGTGGCCCAGGCGCCTTTATCGCGCTTTCCCACTGTACGGCCGTGCGGTACCGCCGCCTCGATCGCATGGCGCAGATCGCGCAGGTCGTCCGGCAGATCCGACGCGGTCAGCGTCGTCCGCGTAGCGATCATGCCGCAACCGATATCGACGCCGACGGCCGCCGGGACGATCGCACCGATGGTCGGCACCACCGAGCCGACCGTGGCGCCCTTGCCCAGGTGGACGTCGGGCATCACGGCCAGCCAGCCATGGATGAAGGGCAGCTTCGCAATGTTGATCAGCTGCTGGCGTGCTTCGGCTTCCAGCGGCACACCGCGGGTCCACAGCTTGATCGGTGCGGCACCCGGCTCGTTGATGACTTCGTAAGCGGTCGTACTCATATCGTCTTCCTTGTGAATTCGTATCTTGCATCAAGCGGCAATAAAGACGGAACGGCTGCTCTACCCCTGAGCTACGGCCGGGCGGCCGGCGGGAATCGAACCCGCGACACGGTAGTTCCGTTGGCATCCGCTGGTTTGAAAAGGTGCGGCGACAAAAGTGGTGAAGCATCGATGTTGCATGTGAGGGGCTCGAACCCTCTAGCCCGAAGGCTTACCCAGTAGCTCCACCGGCATTCGCCGCAGGTTGAAATCGTTGGCCCCGACGGGCCCATTCCCGTCGGGGGATTACCTCGTTCAGAGCGGTGTCGCTTCGATCCGCTCTATCCATTGACCCGCCGTGTCGCCACGCGCGGCGTCGGCCAGCAGTTCGAACACGGCGTCGCTGAAGCCGGCGATGTGCGTGACGCCTGCCGTTCCTTCGACTGTCTGGCTGGTGGCATACGGCTGCAGGTCGATGCAGACAAGGCGTGCCTTCGGGTTGATCGCCCTGACGGCCTGCCACTGGCGCATCGTCTCGGTGGCGCCCACTCCGCCACGCGTGTCCACCCAGCTCTGGTTGTCGGACACGATGACCACCAGATCCACTTTCGCCTTCTGCATTGCCAACTTCGCTATCGGTGCACTTACCGCCGTGCCGCCGCCGATCATGCCGGCGAGGGTTTTCGCCTGGGTCATCACGCTGTCGCGCCGGTTGAGCCGCACCTCCCGCACTTCCGTGTCGAACGGCATGACCCGGATCGCCGGGTTGGCGCGACGTAAGGAGGCGACCATCAGTGCCGCGACTTCGACACAGGTCACCACCGTCGTTGCGCCCTTGCGGTAACCCGTGACAGGCGAGGCCATCGAGCCCGACACGTCGACCGCGACCACCACCTTGCCGTGAAGCTTCGGCACGGAGCGGGTCGCGATCTCCATCGCATCCTGCAGGGCGTCGACGATCCGCTCCGGCATATCGGCCGAGACATTCCGATAGGCAACCATCAGCTGGTACGGCAGCACTCGTGCCTGTGCGATCGCCTTCGGATCGCGCAGTCGCTTCGCCACCACCCCGACGACTTCCTTGTCGGAAAACACGCCATGCCTGGCGAACGTGTTGAGGTTCATTCGCGTCGCCTGCCAGGTGCCGCGCATGGCGATGCTTTTCCACTGCGCCTTGCTCAGCGGCAACGAGGTCAGGTACGGGAACGGCATGTCCGGCAAGTCGCCGCGCGGGTCGCTCTTGAATACTTCGTAGGCACGCACGCTCTCCGGCAACGCGGCCGGCGCATACGAACGTCCCAAGAGCCAACCGTACAACGCGTCCCGCGTCGCATCCTCGGGACGCGGGTGAACCATTCGAACGACGTCCGCGAGCGATGGATTGCCGCCGACCGCCGCGCCGAGAACGCCCTCCGTGGAGGCCGAGGCCAACCATTGGCGGACGAGGCGTTTCGGGCGCGAACCTAGCGACTTGCGCCCCGTCACGCCGCTACGGACGATCTGAATGAAGTTGCGCAGCATGCGGCCGTTGTCGATCACCCGGGCGAAGGCTTTCTCGAGCACGTCACCGTCCCGGTTGGCGAGGTGAGCGAGCAGCAAGGCCGGCATGTCTTTCATATGCGACTGCTGGCGGGCATGGATCGCCACCCTGGCGACGAACTCCGCGGGCACCGACTCGCATAGAGCCAGCGTGGCGGCGAGTTGCGTCGCCGCATCGGCGTAGTAAGTCCCGTTGAGGCAACCCGTGGCCGCATACAGGGCGAGGGCCGAACGCGGGTCCCGAAGGTAGGCGTCGCCATCGGCTTCGTTGACCGCATTGGCCGCCGGCGCCTGGGCACCGCGAGAGCTCTGGAAAAGTTGAAGGTTGGCCATCGTGGCGATCTCCTTGGGTTGAGCCTAAGAGAGCAGGAGCCGTGCCAACCGCGCCAGATTGATATCAACCTATTGATAAACAGCAGATTTTATGATTTGTGATTCGTTATGGGCCAATGCCAGACTGATCATTTACGATATAGCCTTCTCGTGTCTTATCTACTGGGATCGTGATGAAGACCAAGGTGGTGATCGGGTTTGTTGGCACCCAGCTGGATGCGGGCGATGGCCCGGGTCGTTGGGAACGGTGGCGTCCTACGGTGTCGCTCGGCCTGCATGAGGACTTCCTGGTCGGTCGGATGGAACTGCTCGTCGACGAGCGGCGCAATGCAAAGACCAGCCGCCTCATCCGCGAGGATCTCGCCCAGGTCTCGCCCGAAACCGACGTACGCATTCACGACACCTATATCGCCAACCCGTGGGACTTCGAGTCGGTCTACGAGACGCTGTACGCCTTCGCACAAGGCTATGCGTTCGACCCTGACAACGAGGATTACTACGTACACATCACGACGGGCACCCACGTTGCCCAGATCTGCCTGTTTCTTCTGACCGAAAGCCGTCACCTGCCCGGCCGCCTCTTGCAGGCGTCGCCGCCGAGAAAGCAGGGTGTCGCCGCCAGCGTGGGCGAACTGAGCATCATCGACCTCGATCTGTCGCGCTACGACCGACTGGCCCAACGGTTCGAAGGCGAGCAGCAGGAAGATCGCAGCCACCTGAAGAGTGGCATTGCGACACGCAACGCCGCCTTCAATCGCATGATCGAACAGATCGAAACCGTGGGTAGCCGCTCGGTCGCGCCGATCCTGCTGATGGGACCCACCGGCGCGGGCAAGAGTCAGCTCGCCCGTCGCCTGTTCGAACTTAAGCAGGGCCGCCGCGAGGTGACCGGCCGCTTCGTCGAAGTGAACTGCGCCACGTTGCGTGGCGACGGCGCGATGAGCGCCCTGTTCGGCCACGTGAAAGGCGCCTATACCGGCGCCGCCGGTGAGCGTGCCGGTTTGCTGCGCAGTGCGGACAAGGGCTTGTTGTTCCTCGACGAGATCGGCGAGCTGGGCGCGGACGAGCAGGCCATGTTGTTGCGCGCCCTCGAAGACAAGCGCTTCCTTCCCGTGGGCGGCGATCGTGAGGCAAGCAGTGATTTCCAGTTGATCGCCGGTACCAACCGCGATCTGGGCAAGCGTGTCGCCGAAGGTCGTTTCCGTGACGACCTTTATGCACGCCTCAACATCTGGTCCTTCCATCTGCCGGGCCTCGCCGAGCGCATGGAGGACATCGAGCCCAATCTCGACTACGAACTGGAGCGCTACGCACGGGACGAGAACCGACGCGTCACTTTCAACAAGGAAGCGCGCGAGGTCTATCTCGCCTTCGCGATGTCGAGCGACGCACCGTGGTCCGGCAACTTCCGCGATCTCGGCGCGTCGGTGACACGCATGGCGACGCTGGCACCCGCAGGGCGAATCAACCGGGCGTGCGTGGACGAAGAGATAGGGCGCCTGCGGCGCTTATGGCGGCAGGAAAGCGAGGGCGACGCGTTGCGAGAACTCCTGGGCGAGGCCGTGAATGATCTCGACCTCTTCGACCGCCTCCAGCTTCGCGAGGTGATCGCCGTTTGCCAGCGCTGCCGCAGCCTCTCGGAAGCGGGCCGACAACTGTTCGCCGCCTCACGGAGCAAGCGTGCGAGCACGAACGACGCCGACCGTCTTCGCAAGTATCTGGCCCGCTACGAGCTGAGTTGGGACGTTATCGCGAGGCGCTGACGCGATCACGGGCAGGTCGACACGTCGAACTTCTGCGCAGGATCGCCATGCGTCGAAGCGACGATCGGCTTTTCCTTCGCCGTCGCCACATGTTGCGACGGCCACCAGCGCGGAATCACGGGATGCATCGTCGGTTCCACCGCCTGCCCCGGCTTCGGCACGAGCACGTCGGCATGGCTGCACTTCGCCGCGGCGAGGATGCGCTCCGGTGGTTCGGTCCAGGCGTGATGCGCAAGCTTGATCAGTCCCCAGTGCACGGGGATGAGCACCTTACCGCGCACTTCTTCATGCACCTTCATCGCCTGCTCGGGACCGAGGTGCCAGTCGGGCCACTGCGCGTCGTATTGGCCCGACTCAATGAGGCTGACGTCGAACGGACCGTATTTCGTGCCGACATCGGCAAAGGTGTCGTTGAAGCCGGTATCGCCGGAGTAGAACACGCGGTGCTTGTCGCCGATCAACGCGTAGCCCGTCCACAGCGTGACGTCGCTGCGGGCGGAGAGACGGCCCGACGCATGCCGTGACGGCGTGGACACGATCCTGAGGTTGCCCACCGTGGCGTCCTGCCACCAGTCCAGCTCGGTGATGCGTTCGGCGGGCACGCCCCAGCCACGCAAATGGGAGCCGACACCAAGCGGCACGATGAAGCGCACGCCAAGGGCATTGAAGGCCTGGATAGACGCGCGATCGAGGTGATCGTAGTGGTCGTGCGAGACGATGACCGCATCGATATGCGGCAGGTGATCGATGGGAACCGGCGGTTCGTACCAGCGCTTCGGACCCAGCCATGAGAAGGGCGAAGCACGCTCGCTCCACAGCGGATCGACGACGATGTTCGTGCCATCGATTTCGATCAGCATCGATGAATGGCCGAACCAGGTCACACGTAAGCCGGATGCCGGGGGCGTCCTGTATACCGCGGACGAATCCACGGTCGGCACGGGCGCATCGGGCTCTTCGCCGGGTGCCGACGCCAACATCTGCAGGACACCGCCTTTGACGTTGGTATACATCGGCAGCGGGTTTTCGAACTTGCCGTTGCGCCACTCGGGCGACCTGGCGTCTTTCGCGGTTTGCGCGGCGTCGGGCAGCGTGCCGATGTTCGGCCACGCGCTGATGGCGACGAAGGCCACGAGAAGGGCGAGCAGGATGAGGGTGTAGCGGAGGAAGCGCTTCAAACCGTGTCCTTAGCGGTGTCCGGGCTTGAAGATAGTTCACGGCACACAGGGAAAGCTATCGCGTGCCGAAAAGCATCGCCGATGAATCGGCTCCTATATGAGCGGTGGGCTGCTTTTGTAGGAGCCGACTTGTCGGCGATGGGTGTTGCATCAGGCTCCGATGGTGGCGTCAGATCACGCCGGCATCGTCGCCATGTCGATCACGAAGCGATAGCGCACATCGTTCTTCGCCAGGCGCACATAGGTCTCGTTGATCGAAGCCATGTCGACCACTTCAATGTCGGAGACGATGTTGTGCTCGGCGCAGAAGTCCATCATTTCCTGGGTCTCGGCCATGCCGCCGATGGCCGAACCGGCGATCGTGCGACGCGGGAGCATCAGGCTGCCACCGACGACGCCGTCGAGCGGCGTGAGCGCGCCGACCAGCACCATGGTGCCGTCCAGCTTGAGCAGGTTGGTGTACGGGTTGATGTCGTGGGACACCGGCACCGTGTTGAGCAGGAAGTCGAAGCTGGCGCCCTGTGCCGCCATCGCGTCCGCGTCGGTGGAGAGCAGGACGGCATCAGCGCCGAGGCGCTTCGCGTCTTCGCCCTTCGAGGCCGAGGTGGTGATCATGGTGACATGGGCGCCGAGGGCCTTGGCGAACTTCACGCCCATGTGGCCGAGACCGCCGAGGCCGATCACGCCAACCTTCTGGCCCTTGCCGACCTTCCAGTGGCGCAGCGGCGAGTAGGTGGTGATGCCGGCGCAAAGCAGGGGAGCCGTGGCCTTGAGGTCGAGCTTCTCGGAGATCTTCACCACGAAGCGCTCTTCGGTGACGATCTCGGTGGAGTAACCACCCTGGGTCGGCGTGGTCTTGTCCTGCTCGGTGCCGTTGTAGGTGAAGCTGGTGTGGGTCAGGCAGTACTGCTCGAGATCCTGCTTGCAGGATTCACAGGTACGGCAAGAGTCGACCATGCAGCCCACGCCGGCGAAGTCGCCGACCTTGAACTTCTTCACGGCCGAGCCGACGGAGACCACGCGGCCGACGATCTCGTGACCCGGGACCATCGGGAACACCGAATTGCCCCAGTCGCCCTTGGCCTGGTGCAGGTCGGAGTGGCAGACACCGCTGTAGAGGATCTCGATACGGACGTCGTGCTCACCCGGCTCGCGGCGCTGGAACGTGAACGGAACGAGGGAGGTCGTTGCGCTTTTGGCGGCAAATCCGCGGACATCGATCATGGGAGTCGTCCTTATCGTTGGGGGTTTGATCGGTAGTCCACAACAATACGTCGCGGGCTTTGGCGCGGCCAGCGGGGATTCCGGGATGAACCGTTGAGTTATCCTGCACAATCATGCGCCCAGACAATCTTTCCCACCTCGCCGCCTTCGCCTCCGTCGCCCGCCACGCCAGCTTCCGCAAGGCGGGGGCCGAGCTGACGCTGTCCACCTCGGCTATCAGCTATGCCATCCGAGGACTGGAGGAACGGCTCGGCGTGATGCTGTTTCACCGGACCACGCGAAGCGTCTCGCTCACCGAGGCCGGGCAGCGGCTGCTGGAACGGCTGGAGCCGGCCCTGCGCGATGTCGGCGATGCGCTGGAGGAGATGAACGACTTTCGCGCGGCGCCCTCGGGCACGCTCCGGATCAACATGCCGCGCATCACCGCCCAGCTGATCCTGCCGCCGCTGCTGCCCCGGTTCCTGGCCGCGTATCCCGACGTCCGCTTCGAAGCCGTGGATAACGACGGCCTGATCGACATCGTCGCCTCAGGCTTCGACGCGGGCATCCGCTTCCTCGAGCAGGTCCCCGAGGACATGATCGCCGTGCCGATCGGCGGAGCCCATCGAAGTGTCTGTGTCGCCACGCCAGGGTATCTGGCCGCCCACGGCACACCCTTGCACCCCAACGAGTTGATGCGCCACGAGTGCATCCGGTTCCGCTTTCCCAGCGGGCGCATCTATAAGTGGGAATTCGAGCAGGGCGGACGCAAGCTCGACGTGGATGTGCCGGGACGGCTCACCTTCGCGGACTTCCGGCTCTCCCTGGATATGGCGCTGACCGGCGTCGGCCTGACCTTCGTCCTCGAGGACCAGGTGACCGATCTGATCCGCGAAGGCCGGCTGGTCCGGGTGCTCGAGGACTGGTGTCCGTCGTACCCGGGTTTCATGCTCTATTACCCGCGGCAGCGCCGGGTGACCTCGGCCCTACGGGCCTTCATCGACCTGGTCCGGGATGATCGCGGTGATTGAGACTCACCCCGTCAGCGCTTGGTGCAAGCGCGTGCAAGGCGTATCCTAGGGCCATGTTGCGGTGCACCACGCACCCGACCCCCAACGTCCCGAGTCCCCCATGTCCGCTTCCGCACCCGCTCTTGATCCGGGTACCCCGCCCGTCCGCGCGCCGCACGTCGGTCTGGTGATCCTTGCGCTTGCCGTTGGCGGCTTCGCCATCGGAACGACCGAGTTCGCCTCGATGAGCATGCTGCCCCTGTTCGCCGAGGGCCTCGGTATCGACGCGCCGACCGCCGGCCACACGATCAGCGCCTATGCGCTTGGTGTCGTGGTCGGCGCGCCCGTGATGACGGTGCTGGGCGCACGCGTGCCGCGTCGCCGGCTGCTGCTCATCCTCATGACGATGTTCACCGTGTTCAACGGCCTGACCGGTCTTTCGCCGAACTACCACTGGATGCTGGTGTTCCGCTTCCTCGCCGGCCTGCCTCATGGCGCCTACTTCGGCGTGGCCGCGCTGGTCGCCTCGTCACTGGTACCGGCGAACCGGCGTACACGCGCGGTCGGCCAGATGTTCCTCGGTCTCACCGTCGCGACGATCGTCGGTGTACCGCTGGCCAGCTGGCTGGGCCAGGCCGTAGGTTGGCGCTGGGCGTTCGCCCTGGTCGCCGTGCTCGGCGTGCTGACGATGACGGCGGTTGCCGTCTTCGCGCCGAACACGCCTTCGGATGCCAAAGCCAGTCCACTGCGCGAACTCAGTGCGCTGAAGCGATCGCAGGTCTGGTACACGCTCGCCATCGGCGCGATCGGCTTCGGCGGCATGTTCGCGGTCTATACCTATCTCGCCGACATCCTGATCAATGTCACGAAGATGCCGCTGTCCTCGGTGCCTTGGGTGATGGGCGTGTTCGGCGTCGGCATGACGATCGGCAACATGGTGGTGCCGGTGTTCGCCGATCGCGCGCTCATGCGCACCGCCGGCGTACTGCTGGTGTGGAGCATGGTGATCCTCGCGGTTTTCCCGTTCACCGCCGGCAACATCTGGCTGCTCAGCCTGGATGTGTTCTGCATCGGCATTGGCGGCGCCCTGGGTACCGTGCTGCAGACGCGTCTGATGGATGTGGCAGGCGATGCACAGGGTCTCGCCGCATCGCTCAACCATTCGGCATTCAATACAGCGAATGCACTGGGCCCCTTCCTTGGTGGCCTGGCTATCGCGGGTGGTTACGGCTGGACCTCACCTGGTTGGGTCGGCAGTCTGCTCGCCGTTGCGGGACTCGGTATCTGGGCGGCATCCGTGGCCGCCGAGAAGCGGACGATCTCTGGCGTGGCCGCCGAACCCTGCTGACTGCCGCCGTGCGCCGTTGTAGATTCATTGAATGATGATCCACCCTACCGAACCGACCTCGTTCGACCTTCGCGTCGCAACCATCGCGCAGGCAGCCGCGCTCGCCGACGTGATGGAACGCACCTTCCGCGCCACGTTCGGGGACTCCACCACCGACGGTCACATGGCGGAGCATTGCCGAAGCAGCTACGGCGAGGCGCTCCAGCGCGCCGAGATCGGTGATCCGGATACGACGACCTTGCTCGTCAAGGACGGCGATGTCATCGCGGGCTTCGCGCAGGTGCGCCCTGGAAATCGCCCGAACGGCGTGACCGCCTCCCAACCTGTCGAGATCCATCGCATCTACGTCGATGTGCCCTGGCATGGCAAGGGCGTGGCAGCCATGCTCATGGAGGCTGCACTACGCGACGCCGTCAAGCGTGGTGCAGATGGCGTATGGCTAGGTGTCTGGGAAGATAACGCAAGAGCCATCCGCTTCTACGCCAAATGGGGGTTTGTCGCCGTGGGTGAGCACATCTTCCATGTCGGCGGTGATGCCCAGCGCGACGTCCTCATGAGCCGGGCGCTGTAACGGACTGGCCGAACAGAATTCCGCTATCGTCGATGCGGGCAATCACTCCATCCGCGGGTTCGGGATTCCGGCATGAAAGACATCTTCGCGCTCAAGCTCTACACGCGCGTCGCGCGCCTCGGCAGCTTCTCCGCCGCCGCGCGCGAGTGCGGACTGTCGCAATCGCAGGCGTCGCGGATCATCGCCGATCTCGAATCGGATCTTGGCGTGCGTCTGCTCTCGCGAACAACGCGCGCGGTAGTACCGACCGAGACCGGTTCGGAATTCCTCGCGCGCATGGAACCGATCCTTCTCGCGCTCGACGATGCGGAACACAGCGTGCGAGACGCCGGCGAGCTGCGCGGCTTGTTGCGCATGAGCATGCCGACGAGCTTCGCCATGCGGGAAATCATTCCACGCCTCGCGTCGTTCGCAGCCAGACATCCCAAGGTGGAACTGCAGCTGTTGCTGGAGGACCGTCGCCAGGATCTGGTCCGCGATGCCGTGGATGTCGCCATACGTGCCGGCTCGCAGCCTGACCCGAGTGGAACGGCGAAGACGCTGGTGGTGATCGACCGCATGGTCGTCGCCTCACCCGCCTATCTGGCAGAAGCGGGCACGCCGACATCGCCCGACGAGCTGGTCGGTCATCGTATCGTCTCCGGACCCGCATCGGTCGTGCCGAGCGGCTGGCAGTTCGAGCGCGACGGCACATGGACGACGATCGAGCTCGAATCACACTTCAGCACGAATGAAAACGAGGGTGCCGTGGCTGCCGCTGTCGCCGGGATGGGCATCACGTCGACCACGAGCTGGGCCTGCCGCCAGGAGCTGGCCGACGGCTCACTGGTACGTCTGCTGGCCGACTGGAAGACGGTGGATATCCCCGTATACGCCTATTTCCCGCTGGGACGCGCGACACGCGCCGCAGCGCGTGCCGTCGTCGAGCATCTCGTGGCCGAGTTGGCCATCGATGCCGGTCTGGGCGGTCGCCTGCCTTCCTGACGGGCGACCGCGTCGCGATCAGCCGCCGCCGAAGATGGCGGAGACCTGGGTGTTGAAGCCGTTGACGAAGGCGTGTTCCGCCGGACCCGCGTTGTCGCGCATCGGGCGGGCTGCATCGACCAGGATCTCGTCGGCATCCGTTTCCAGCACAGCCATCGTCTCGGCGATGAACTGGTCGAGCGGCATGGCGAGTTCGGCTTCCTGGCTGTTCATCAGTTCGGTACGGACCCACGGCGGGGCGATCTCGAGCACCTTGACGCCGTCTTCCTTCAGAAGAAAGCGCTGCGACAGCACATACGAGTGCAGGGCTGCCTTGGTTGCGGAGTACACGGCCGTGAACGCGAGCGGGACGAAAGCCAGCACCGAGCTGTTGTAGACCACAGTCGGGTTGGGCTGGGTCTTGATGTGATCGATGAGTGCCGAGGTGAGACGCAGCGGGCCGACCAGGTTGGTCGTGATCGTCGAGACCAGCTGCTTGTCGTCGAGGCGACCCACCGCGTGATCGAGCTCCATGATCCCGGCGTTGTTGATCAGGACGTTGAGACTGGGGAATTCCGTGATGAGTTGCTTAGCGACTCGCTCGATGTCCGCGGCATCCGAGACGTCGAGCTGCACGGCACTCATACCCGGATTCGCAGCAACAACGGTGTCGAGATGACCGCGGCGACGACCGCCGATAATGACCTTGTTGCCCTTGGCGTGAAGCGCTTCAGCCAGACCGCGACCGATGCCCGAACCGCCGCCCGTGATGAAGATGGTATTGCCGCTGATTTTCATGGTGTGTCCTCGGTGAGTTGGCCGCCGCCTCGGGGTCGAGGTCGGCGACGCGTTTCGTTGAGGACAAGTTACCGACGAACCAGGAAGGGCAGTAGCCATTCATTTCCGCTTTGACTTATGTGGGTCCCACATCAATCGGTATGAAGCGGCATCCTGTGGGGCCCGCTTCATGTGGAAGCCGCCTCATGTGGGAGCCGCTTCAGCGGCGATGCTCCTCAGGCGGCAGCACTACTCCGGCCACTGACACGCGCATACCAGCGTTGGGTCGCAACGTTCGCTGCCGGTACCGGCATATCGATAGCCTTCGTCGCGAAGTCGACGGTCACCAGCGCCGTAATATCAGCCACGGTATATCGCTCACCGGCAACGAAGGGCACTTCCGCCAGCCGCGCCTCGAGGTCTCCATAGAAATTCGTGACGCGCTGCTTGCTTCGCTCCACGAGCGCCGGAATCTGCTCGTAATCGTGCGGTCCCGCGATAGCGCGACCTTGCAGGCCGGGAAGCACGTTCCGAATCGCTTCCATCACCGACGCGAAGCCTTCGAGTTCGAAGCGGCGCTCCCACATCGTGATGAGCGCGTTCTCCGCAGCCGTCGTACCGAAGAGCGGATGATCGGGATAGGCGTCTTCCAGATAACGCTGGATAGCCGGTACTTCACCAATGGACGTACCGTCTTCCAGGACGAGCGTTGGCACGACGCGACGCGGATTGATCGCGCGGTAGGCGTCACCGTGCTGTTCGCCCTTGCCCAGATCGATGGCGACCGTCGGGATCGTCAATCCTTTCTCAGCGATGAAGATGCGAACACGACGCGAGTTCGGTGAGCTATTGGACTGGTAGAGCGTGGGAGTTTTGCTGTTCATGAGATGTCTTCGAATAGATGTGGGGAGTGAATCAGAGCTTTGATCCGCCATCGACGTGCAGCGTGTCACCGGTCACCCAGCGCGATGCATCGGAAGCGAGGAAGGTGATGACGTCGGCGATATCGTCGGCGGTCGCGATTCGCTTCAAGGCCTGGATGCTGAGCGTGAAGTCGCGGCCTTCGTCGCTCTTCGCGAAGCTCGACATGTCGGTCGGCACGACGCCGGGTGCGACGGCGTTGACGCGGATACCACGCTCGCCGAGTGCCGCTGCGAAATGCTTCACCAGCGTGTCGATCGCGCCCTTCGTTGCCGAGTAGGCCGACAAGGTACCGACGGCGGCATCGGCGGCGAGAGACGAGAGAAGGACGACAGTGCTGTCCTTGCACATCACCGGAAGCAACTGCTGCACGAGGAAGTAAGGGGCGCGCACGTTCACAGCAAAGAGGTCGTCGAAGTTCTCGACCGTGGTGTCCTCGATCGTGGCCGACACGGCGATACCTGCGTTGGCGACGAGCACGTCGAGGCGACCGCCGATGATCTCGCGCACCTTGGCGGCGAGCTGGTGAGGGCCTTGCGCAGCGCGAAGATCCGCACCGACCTTCTCGGCCTTACCACCTGCCTGCCGGATTTCCTCGACCACGGCCTGGGCTTCCTGCTCGCCACGGCTGTAATGGACGAGGACCTGGGCGCCGGCCTTGGCGAGGGCCAACGCGCTGGCCTTGCCGATACCACGCGAAGCACCGGTCACCAGGGCGGTCTTGCCGGTCAAATCAAAAAGTTGGTTGCTCATGACGTATTCCTCAGAGATATGGCTTTTGAAGGGATCGAATGCGCCGGAGAGTAAGCGAATGGTGTTGATCGGCGGCTTGGTGGGCAATTTATGCCTCTATGGCGCGCCTGAAAAAGACTTTGTAAGCTTGTGGACATACTTCTTAGGCATGGCCCATGGAACTTCGGCACCTTCGCTACCTGATCGCCGTCGCCGAAACGGGCAGTCTTACCGAGGCGGCCGAGAAGCGGCTGCATACCTCACAGCCCTCACTTAGTCGGCAGATACGCGACCTCGAAGATCAGGTCGGCGTTGCGTTGCTCACGCGTAGCGCGCGAGGCGTCGTCCTTACCGAAGCAGGCAAGGCATTCATCGATCACGCGCGCCTGGCGTTATTGCAAGTGGACGCGGCCGTCGAGGCGGCACGTCGCGCCGCGCAACCGACCAAACGTCGCTTCGCGCTCGGTTTCCTCACCGGCCTGGAAATGAAGTGGTTACCGCGGGCGATGCAGTTGCTACACCAGGACCTCGCGACCATCGACGTCACGGTGTCGAGTGACTACTCGCCCGACCTTGCCGACGCCGTCGCACGCGGCAGGCTGGACGTGGCCTTCATGCGCGCAGAGCCCGGTCACGATCTCGAATACCGGGTGATTGGCCAGGAAGCGTTGGTGATGCTCATGCCGAGCGATCACAGACTGACGAAGCGCAAGGTCGTCGAGCCAAAGGACATGGTCGGCGAGCCGTATGTCGCCATGGGCAACAAGGCGAGAGTATTGCGCGCGGTGATCGACGATTACCTCGCACGATCAGGCGTCGATATCGAACCCGCGCAGGACGTCGACAATCCCGCGATGGTGATGTCCCTCGTCGCTTCGACGCGCGGACTCGCATTGATTCCGGCGTACATCCAGGACTTGATGCCGTGGTCGGTTACCAGCCGACCGCTGAAGAATCCGCCGATGCTTGATCTTGTCGTGGGGTACAGCAGAAGCAACACATCGCCGATTCTTGAGGAATTTCTCTCTCGCTTGAATAGCGCCACGTCCTAAGCATAGGTTGATGCGGCTTCACTCACTTGCCGATACAGAACGAACTGAAAATCGCCCCGAGCAGGTCGTCCGACGAATACGCGCCCGTGATCTCGCCCAAGGCCTGCTGCGCGTGACGCAACTCTTCCGCAGCGAGTTCCCCGGCGTGCGAACCGTGCAACGCGTCCGCCGTTCGTGAAAGGTGTTCATCAACCGACTCGAGCGCGACGACATGGCGGCGCCGTGCACTGAATGCACCATCGCTGGCACCCGCGGTCGCGAGATCCTTCAACATCGCGCGAAGTGCGTCCAGGCCGTCGCCTGTCAGCGCCGATAGCCAGAGTGTGTCGTGACCCTCGTGCGCGTCGCGATGCGCCGGCACATGCGCGATATCGATCTTGTTGATGACGACAATGCGAGCGGATTGTGCCGGTGTCCCTTTGAAGAAGGCGAGATCCGCTGACGCATGTTCCGCTTCGGTGACAAGGATGGCGACATCGCAACGTTCGAGCTGCGCACGCGCGCGTCGGATACCTTCGCGTTCGACCACGTCGACCGAATCGCGAAGCCCCGCCGTATCCGCCAACTCGAGCGTCACGCCATCGATGCTGATCGACTCGCGCAGCACATCGCGCGTCGTACCCGCGATGTTCGTCACGATGGCGCGCTCCTGCCCCGCAAGCGCGTTCATCAAGCTGGACTTGCCGGCATTCGGCCGACCGACGATCGCCACCGTGATGCCGTCGTTGAGGCGAACGCCACGACGCGTTTCCACGAGTAATGCATTCAGGTTCGTGCGCAAAGATGCGAGTTGCTCACCAATCACCGGATCGGCGAGGAAGTCGATCTCCTCTTCCGGGAAATCAATCGCTGCTTCAATGTGGACGCGTAGTGCAATCATCTCCGCAAGCAAGTCATCGACACGCGCGGAGAACACACCTTCCATCGATCGAAGTGCGGCACGTGCGCTCGCTTCCGACGTGGCGGCGACAACGTCGGCCACTGCCTCAGCCTGTGCCAGATCGAGCTTCCCATTGAGGAACGCACGTTCGGTGAATTCGCCGGGGCGCGCGAGCCGCGCACCGAGCTGAATGCAACGGCGAAGCAGCGCATCGAGAAGCACGGCGCTGCCATGCCCCTGCAACTCGAGCACATGCTCGCCTGTGTAGGAGGCGGGGCCGGGGAAGTGAATCAGGATCCCGCGATCGATGAGCTCACGGTCGCCGTCGCGAAACGCAGCGAAGTGGGCATGACGTGGCGACGGTTCGCGACCGAGGAAGGCTTTCGCAATCTCGGGAACCAGACGCCCCGAAACGCGAACGGCGCCGACCCCGGCCGCGCCGGCGCCGGTAGCGATGGCCGCGATGGTGTCGTCGCCGTGATTCATGGCCTGCCTTCGATAGCCAAGCGGCGCGTCTTTCGACGCGCCGCCCGGGGGTTATGCGGTCTTGGCCTTGATGTCGGCCCTGTCGACGCTGCGGTTGATGTACCACTGCTGGAGCAAGCTGGTCGCACCGTTGATCGTCCAGTAGAGCACGAGGCCCGAGGGGAAGAAGGCGAAGAAGACGCCGAAGATCAACGGCATCACCTTCATCATCTTGGCCTGGGTCGGGTCCATACCCGCCGTCGGCATCATGCGCTGGGTGAGCAGGGTGACGATGAAGTACAGCACCGGCAGCACATAGAAGGGATCCGGCGCGGACAGATCGTGGATCCAGCCGAAGAACGGCGCGTGGCGCAGCTCGATGGATTCCGACAGCACGCGGAGCAGGCCGATGAAGATCGGGAAGGTGATCAGGATGGGCAGGCAGCCCGCCATCGGATTCACCTTCTCCTTCTTGTACAGCTCCATCATCGCCTGCTGCATCTTCACGCGATCGTCGCCGTAACGCTCCTTGAGCGCGGCGACGCGCGGCTGCAGCTTGCGCATGCGCGCACCCGAGCGGAACTGCGCATCGGTGAGCTTGTACAGCGCGGCCTTGATCAGCAACACGAGCAGGATGATCGCGACGCCCCAGTTACCGCTGATCGCATGCAGCTGCGACAGCAACCAGTGCAGGGGCTGGGCGATGATGGTGAACCAGCCGTAGTTGCTGGTCAGCTCGAGGCCTGGGGCGATGACGTCGAGGGTGCCCTGCAGCTTCGGACCGATATACAGGCGAGCAATGCTGTCGGCGGCCTGACCCGGGGCAACCTGGATCGCCGGACCGAAGGCACGCACGAGGTAACGCGGCGTCGCCGAGTTCGGATCGACGATGTTGCTGCTGTACGTCACAGCCTCGTTTGCCGGCGGAATCCAGGCGACGAAGAAGTAATGCTGCAGCATGCTTACCCAGCCGCCAGTGATCTGGCGGTTGAGCGGCTTCTTGGTGAAGTCGACGAAGGGAAGCGACTCGAACTTGCTCTCCGGGCTATACCAGGCGGCGCCGAAGAAGCTGTGCTGCGCCGGATCGGTATAGGCCTTGAACCAGTTGACCTTCTCGGCGGGTACGCGCTGCAGCTGGTGGTAGGCGTTACCGTTCCAGACGGCCGTCGAGCCGTTCTCGATACGCTGGTCGAGGTCGACCACGTAATCGGTGCGCTTCAAGGTGTAGCGCTTCGTCACCTTCACGCCGGACGGATCCGTCCAGGTCAGATCGACGCTGACCGACTTCTGGCCGTCGGCGAGGACGTTCTCGGTCTTCTCGGCGTGGAAGAGCGCGCGGTGATCCGGGGCCGCGCCGGTGCTGCTGACCAGCCCGTCCTGGGCGGCGAAGAAGTGCGCGCCTTCGTCGTCGAGGAGGCGAACTGGCGGCGACGTCGGGTTCTTCTTGGTTTCCGGCTCGGTCGGATAAGCCAGCAGTTCCGAACGGACGATGCTGCCACCGCGGGTATCGATGGTCAGGCGAAGCAGGTCATTAGACAGCGTGACCAGTTCAGCCTTGCCGTCTGCCGGGGCACCGGAGTCGTTCGGGACACCGGCCGGGCTCGTCGCGCCAGGCACGGCAGCGTCCGCGCCGGTCTGTCCAGCCGTGGTCTGGCCCGTGGGCGCAGGGGGAGCCGGAGGATGGACGTAGTCCTTCTCCCATTCCGTCCACAAGAGATACGCCACGAACATGAGCGCGAAGAAGAGGAGCGTGCGCGTTTGATTCATTGCAGGGCCAGATCCGGATGACGCCTTGGACCCTTAACGGGGAAAGGCGGGGACGACGGTGAGAAGAAGGTCAACGCGCGATTGTGCCGTCGGCGCCTTCGCGCTTCAACGGCCGGACCTTGCGCAGGAGCATGTCGAGCTCGGCCAGCAAGGCTTCGCCGGTCTCTTTGACCGCGCTGTCGCGCGCCATGACCAGGATGTCGACGTGGGGTAGGGCAATGCGCGCGCGGCGAAACGCCTCACGTGCCAGGCGCTTGATCCGGTTACGGTCGACCGCGCGCTTGGAACAGCGCTTGGAGATGGCCAGGCCAAGCCTTGCCGTGTCGACGTCGTTATTTCCGAAGCGCAAAAGAAAACAGCGGCCGCCGAGGCGACCGCTGACAGTTCGCAATGCTGCGAAGTCGGCGGCGCGGCGGAGCCGCGCATCACGCGGCAGGGCTGCGGCTCGCACGACAGGCGAACCTATTACGGGATCAGGCGCTTACGACCCTTCGCGCGGCGCGCGTTCAGGATCTTGCGACCATCGGCCGTCGCCATGCGGGCGCGGAAACCGTGGGTGCGGGCGCGCTTGAGCTTGCTGGGCTGGAAAGTCCGCTTCATGACTCTTAATCCGGGTGAAGAATGAATATGGCCGGAAAGTATGGCCGACATTCCGCTGAGGTGTCAACCGCTTGGCCGCGGGACAGCGGCGGGGGCGCGGCAAGGCGAACCCCGAGGGAGGGGCGGATCGCTGGTAGACTTCGCCGTCCACCCCGCGCGCAAGCGCCCTTTCTGTGGCAAGAATACCCGATGAGTGATCTTTGGAGGCGCTGTCTCGAGCGTCTTGAAGGCGAATTGAGCGCCGAGGACGTCCAGACCTGGTTGATGCCTTTGCAGGCCAGGGAAGACGCCAGCGGGCTGCATCTTTACGCCCCGAATCCGTACTCGCTGGACACCGTCCGCGATGAGTACCTGAAACAGATCCAGACGATCGCCGAACACCTCCTGGGACATCCGGTGCCCGTGCGACTGGAAGTGGGCTCGTCCGCCGCACGAGCTGTACCCCAGCGTCCGGTGGCGTCGTCCCCGGCGGCGGCGCCTGCGCGCCCTGCCCGCGAGGCCGCGCCCGAAGCGCCCCACGTGCATAACCTCGATCCGCACTACACGTTCGATACCTTCGTCGAGGGTAAGTCGAACCAGTTGGGCAAGGCCGCGGCGATGCAGGTGGCGATGAATCCTGGTCGTGCCTATAACCCCTTGCTTCTTTATGGCGGCACGGGCCTGGGTAAGACCCATCTCATGCATGCGGCTGGCAACCTGCTCATGCAGAACAACCCGGACGCCAAGGTGCTTTACCTGCGCTCCGAGCAGTTCGTCAGCGGCATGGTCAAGGCCCTGCAGCAGAAGAGCATGGACGAGTTCAAGCGCCGCTTCCGCACGGTGGACGCGCTGCTGATCGACGATATCCAGTTCTTCGCCGGCAAGGACACGACGCAGGAAGAGTTCTTCCACACGTTCAATGCCTTGTTTGAAGCAAAGCAGCAGATCATCCTCACCTGCGACCGCTATCCGAAGGAGCTCGACAAGCTCGAGCCGCGGCTGAAGTCCCGTCTGGGCTGGGGTCTCTCGGTGGCGATCGAACCGCCGGACTTCGAGACGCGCGCAGCGATCCTCCTTTCCAAGGCAGCCGACAAGGGCATGGAAGTGTCGGAGGACGTGGCGATGCTGCTGGCCAAGCGCATCCGTTCCAACGTGCGTGACCTCGAGGGCGCGCTCAACACGCTGGCGGCTCGCGCTAACTTCTACCGTAAGCCGATCACCACGGACTTCGCGGAGGAGACCCTACGCGACCTTCTCAATACGCACGCACAGGCTGTGACCGTACCCAACATCCAGAAGATGGTGGCCGATTACTACCAGGTTCGCCTGTCTGACCTGCTCTCCAAACGCCGTGTACGCTCCCTGGCGCGTCCCCGTCAGATAGCCATGGCCCTGTCCAAGGAACTGACCGACCACAGCCTCCCGGAGATCGGGGAAGCCTTTGGCGGCCGTGACCATACGACCGTGCTCCACGCTTGCCGGACGATCCGCGGTTTCTGTGAGAAAGATGTGCGTATGCGTCAGGACTGGGAACAGCTCATCCGCATATTGACGGGCTGAGAACCTGTGGATAATAGGTGGATGGACGGAGGATGGTTTTGACCCTCGAAGTTATCCACAAGCCACCCACATGAAAGCGCCCAACAGGTCCAGTCGATATCAAACAGTAAGCAACTGAAATAGTTAAAAAATTCAGTCTTCTCCAGATATCCACCGGCCCTACTACAACCACTATAAAATCTTAAAAACTTAAAAGCAGGAGAAGGGGCGCATGCAATTCAGCATCCAGAGGGAAGTTCTGCTCAAACCTCTGCAGCAAGTGGTAGGCGTCGTAGAACGTCGACAGACCCTGCCCGTACTGGCCAACCTTCTGGTTCGTGCCTCCGGTAGCGAGGTCTCGTTCACCGGTACCGACCTCGAAGTCGAGATGGTCGCCACCACGGCCGCCGATGCGGTCCAGGAAGGCGAAATCACGATTCCGGCTCGCAAGCTGTTCGACATCGTTCGTGCGCTACCCGATGGCGCCAAGATCGATATCAAGCTCAACGGCGAACGTATCGCGCTCAACGCAGGCCGTAGCCGGTTCACCCTGGCCACGTTGCCCGCTACGGAATTCCCGGTCGTCGATGAAATCGAACTGGTCGAGCGTGTCTCGCTGCCGGAAGAAGTCCTTCGCGATCTGATGGACCGCACGGCCTTCGCCATGGCCAACCAGGACGTCCGCTATTACCTCAACGGCATGCTGCTGGATCTCCAGGAGCACACGCTGCGCTGCGTCGCTACCGATGGCCATCGCCTGGCACTCAAGGAAACCAAGCTCGAGAGCTCCGTTTCCGCACGTCGCCAGATCATCATTCCCCGCAAGGGTGTAAATGAGCTGATCGGCCTGCTCGAGTCGGGGGAGGGCACGGTCGAACTGGAGTTCGGCCGTAACCATCTTCGCGTTCGCCGCGGTGGAGTCATGTTCACCTCCAAGCTCATCGATGGTCGTTTTCCAGACTACGAAGCCGTTATCCCTCTCGGTGCCGATAAATCAGCGACGATCGAACGCGATGTGCTGAAAAGCGCTTTGCAGCGCGCAGCCATCCTGTCGAACGAGAAGTACCGCGGCGTGAAGCTCGAGCTGACGCCAGGCCGCATCAAGATCGTCGCGCACAACCCCGAGCAGGAAGAAGCCCAGGAAGAAGTCGAAGCCGAAACCGTCGTCGACGATCTGGCCGTGGGCTTCAATGTGGGTTACCTGCTCGATGCGCTGAGCGCGCTTCGTGGCGATAAGGTTCGGATCAACCTGCGCGATGCCCAGTCCAGCTGTCTTCTCCAGGAAGAGGGCAATGACGAGGCGCGTCACGTGGTGATGCCGCTTCGCCTCTGACGGCCAGGCAAGCTAGAGTTCGGCCCACGACGCCGGGGATGTCTTCGACACCCCGGCGTCGTTCGTTTTGGACGGGAACCTGTTTGGCATGAAGTTCGACTCGCTCAGAATCGCCGGTTTACGTTGCCTTGATGGGGTAACTCTGTCGCCGGCCGCCGGGATCAATGTTTTCGTCGGTCCCAACGGTGCCGGGAAGACCAGCGTGCTGGAGGCGGCCTATCTGCTTTCGCATGGCCGCTCGTTTCGTGCCGGATCGCGGGATGTTCTTCTCAAGCGCGGCGCTGCAACGCTTTCAGTGTTTGCTGAGGTCCATTCGGATGACGGGCGGATCCGGCGTCTTGGCCTTGGCCGTGAGAGCGGACGTTGGGTAGCACGGGTCGACGGGGATGCCGCTGCGTCATTGGGCGCTCTCGTCCAGGAATGCGCCGTGGTGTGTTTCGAGCCGGGCTCGCACGACCTGATCGCCGGGGCGTCGGATGAACGGCGTCGGTTCCTCGATTGGGGCCTGTTCCACGTGGAACATTCCTTCGTGGGGCAGTGGCGGCGCTATCAACGCGCGCTGAAGCAGCGGAACGTACTGCTGCGGAATGGCGGGCCGGCCGAACCCAGTCTCATCGAGCCCTGGGAATCCGAACTGGCAGGAGCGGGGGAGGCAATCACCACCATGCGCCGTGACTACATCGCGCGGCTTCTACCTCACATCCAGGGTTTTATGGGAAACGTCCTGCCCGAGCTCGGTGCGTTCGCGCTCCGCTACAAGCCGGGCTGGGACGAAACCGCCGATCTTCTAGCCACGCTGACAGAGCGGAGGCACCGCGATCTGGCTCGTGGCCACACCACGGTTGGCCCGCACCGCGCCGACTTCACCGTCAGCTTCGAGCACGCACCGCTGCGGGAACACCTGTCCCGTGGGCAGGAGAAGCTCTGCGCTCTGGCATGCCTTCTTGGGCAGGCGTCACTGCACGCTGAAATCCGCGGAGAGTGGCCTGTGGTCTGCCTCGACGACCTTGCATCGGAGCTCGATCGTACCCATCAAGAGTGGGTCGTCGCCCAGCTTCTCGGCCGTGACGTCCAGGTCTTCGTGACGGGAACCGAGATCCCATCCGCCCTCATCGAGCAGCCGGTCACTGTGTTCCACGTGGAACAGGGTGTCGTCTCGGCTTTGCTATAATCGATCGACTGTCCCGAGCCATTGCGCATCGCCCGGGACCGAAACCTGCGCCACCACCAGGCATCGCATGAACGAACCTCTCGATCCGACCAATTCGAACGCCTACGATTCCGGCAGCATCAAGGTCCTCAAGGGCCTGGACGCCGTTCGTAAGCGCCCAGGCATGTACATCGGCGACACCGACGATGGCACCGGTCTGCACCACATGGTCTTCGAAGTCGTCGACAACGCGATCGACGAAGCCCTGGCCGGTTACTGCGACTACGTCACGGTCATCATCCACCAGGACGGTTCGGTCAGCGTGGCCGACAACGGTCGCGGCATTCCGGTGGAAACCCACCCGGAAGAGGGCAGGTCGACGGCGGAAGTCGTCATGACCGTGCTCCACGCCGGCGGCAAGTTCGATGCGAACTCGTACAAGGTCTCGGGCGGCCTCCATGGCGTCGGCGTCTCCGTGGTCAACGCGCTCAGCGAAAAGCTGTGGCTGACCATCTGGCGCGACGGCAAGGAAAATCGCCAGGAATATGCCCACGGCGACCCGATCGCCCCGATCGCCGTGTTTGGCGACACCAATCGTCGCGGCACGATGGTCCGGTTCCTGCCCAGTCCGCAGACCTTCACCAACAACATCGAGTTCCATTACGACATCCTGGCGAAGCGCCTGCGCGAACTGGCCTTCCTCAACTCGGGCGTCACGATCGAGCTGGTGGACGAGCGCAATGAGCGCAAGGACATCTTCGCCTACGAAGGCGGCATCAAGTCCTTCGTGCAGCACCTGTCCCAGTTGAAGAATCCGCTGCACCCGAACGTGATCAGCTTCAGCTCCGAGAGCGAAGGGATCGTGGTCGAAGTGGCCATGCAGTGGACGGACGCGTACCAGGAAACGATGTTCTGCTTCACCAACAACATCCCACAGCGCGACGGTGGCACCCATCTCACCGGCTTCCGCGCCGCCCTGACGCGCACGCTGCAGAACTACATCGAGAAGGAAGGCCTGGCCAAGAACGCCAAGGTCGCCCTGTCCGGCGACGACATGCGCGAAGGCATGATTGCCGTGCTGTCGGTGAAGGTGCCTGACCCGAAGTTCTCCTCGCAGACCAAGGATAAGCTGGTCTCCAGCGAGGTGAAGACGGCGGTCGAGCAGGTCATCAACGACAAGCTGGCCACCTTCCTCCTCGAGCATCCGGGCGAGAGCAAGGCCATTGCTGGCAAGGCCGTCGACGCGGCACGCGCCCGCGACGCGGCGCGCAAGGCTCGCGAAATGACCCGCCGCAAGGGCGCGCTGGATATCGCCGGCCTGCCGGGCAAGCTCGCCGACTGCCAGGAGAAGGATCCGGCGCTGTCCGAACTGTTCCTGGTCGAGGGTGACTCCGCAGGTGGCTCGGCCAAGCAGGGCCGCAACCGCCGGACCCAGGCCGTGCTGCCGTTGAAGGGCAAGATCCTCAACGTGGAGAAGGCGCGCTTCGACAAGATGATCTCGTCGGCCGAAGTCGGCACGCTGATCACCGCGCTCGGTACGGGTATCGGCAAGGACGAATACAACCCGGACAAGCTGCGCTACCACCGCATCATCATCATGACCGATGCGGACGTGGACGGATCCCACATTCGTACGCTGCTGCTCACCTTCTTCTACCGCCAAATGCCCGAGCTGATCCAGCGCGGCCACGTCTACATCGGCCTCCCGCCGCTGTACAAGGTGAAGCAGGGCAAGCAGGAGATGTACATCAAGGACGATGCCGTCCTGAATGACTACCTGATCTCCAGCGCCGTCGACAACGCGTCGCTGACGCCGGAAGAGGGCGCCCCGGGCATCGGCGGCGAAGCCCTCGAAAAGCTGCTGCACGACTACCAGACGGCGCTCGACCAGATTGCCCGCCTGAGCCATCGCTTCGACGTGGCCTCGCTGACCGCGATGCTCGAGCACGCGCCGATGGTCGACGCGGTGTGGACGGACGCGGGTCTGATGCAGGGTTGGCTCGACGGTCTGGCCAAGCGCCTGAGCGCGAGCGGGCTCGGCAAGCCGACCTACACATTGCGCTTCCGCCCGGCACTGAACGAGCAGGGTGCGGCGATCGAAGTCGAACGCATGCAGCACGGCCTGAGCCACACCTGGATCATGCCGCAGGCCTTCTTCGGCGGCATCGAGTTCCGTTCGATACTGGCCATCTCGCAGCAGCTGGCGGAACTCCGCCTGCAGCCGGGCGCCGTGGTTCGTCGCGGCAACGGTTCGCGAGGCGTCCTCAACTTCGCCGACATCCGCACCTGGCTGCTGGACGAAGCGAAGAAGGGCCGGACCATCCAGCGCTTCAAGGGCCTGGGCGAAATGAATCCGGAGCAGCTGTGGGAAACCACGGTGAATCCGGAAACCCGTCGCATGCTCCAGGTCGGTGTCGAAGACGCCGTCGCCGCGGACCAGATGTTCTCGATGCTGATGGGCGAGGCGGTCGAACCGCGTCGCGAGTTCATCGAATCGAACGCGCTGAAGGTTGCCAACCTCGACGTCTGACGTCGAGGCGACGCTCATACCGATTCACGCGTCTCGAAGCGCCCGGCGGCAGCGATGCTCCGGGCGCTTTTTTTTGCTCCATACGCCCGCGAATTGAACCTGTTGTCTCTCCGGCCCAACCTCCTATGAGGTGGGATGAAAACAGCGTTTTCAAGGGCCGAAAGTTGGCCTAATTTCGTCAGCGCCAACGTTCATATAACAAGTCATTGTTTTGACTCACCATTTTTGCGGCACTGCGACTTGTTCTTAGGAATAGAATCGGGTTAACCTCTGTAGTCCCCCGGAGCACGTCACTGTGCGACGACTCCTTCAGCCGAGGTCAGTCAATGAAACAGGGTTCCTTGATCAAGATGGTGCTCGCTACTGCGATCGCCCTTTCCCTTGCCAGTGGCGCTGTCGTCGCGAAAGACGCCGCACCCAAGGATAAGAAAGAAGCGCTGTATCCGAACGCCACCCGGACGGAACCCAAGCTCGATCTGAAGAGCGACAAGGACCAGAAGGCGCTGAACGAAGGCCTCGACGCCGCCAACAACGGCGAGAAGGACAAGGCACTGCAGATCCTGCAGCCGCTTGCCGACGGTACGGCTACCAGCAGCAAGTACGCCCAGGCGCTCGCCCTCCAGGGCATCGCCAACATGAAATACAACGACGGCGACATCAAGGGCGCGATCACCACGCTCAAGCAGGCGCTCGACATCGGCGTCATGCCGAACGACACGTACTTCCAGCTGAAGTACATGTACACGCAGTTCCTCGTCGCCGACGAGCAGTACGCTCCGGCCCTGCAGTCGCTGCATGAATGGCGCGACCAGGGTAAGAAGGAAACGGCCGACTCCTACGGTCTCGAGGGCAACATCGATTACCGCCTCGAGAAGTATCCGGAAGCGATCGCCGCCATCACCAAGGCGAAGTCGATGCCGGACGCGAAGCCGCAGGGCTCGTGGGACCAGATCCTCACGTCCAGCTATGCAGAGACCGGCCAGGGCGACAAGGCCGCCGAGCTCGCTTCGGCCGAACTGGCGAAGAACCCGAACGACCCGACGGCGATGCAGAACGCTGCTTCGGCGCTGATCCAGGCACAGAAGTACCCCGAGGCGATCGCCCTGCTCGAGAAGGGTCGCGCCGCCGGCGCATTCCACGCCGACGAAAACGGCGCCAAGCTCTACGTGAACCTCGCCAAGGTCTACCTGATCGACGGCCAGGAACACAGCGAGCGTCAGGAAGGCAACGCCAAGAAGGCGGTCGCCGTCCTCGAAGACGGTCTGTCGAAGGGTGTGGTCAAGCCCTCCGCCGAGGTCTACAAGCTCCAGGGTGATGCCGCCATCACCGGTGGCGACGAGAGCGGCGCTCTCGCGGCTTACCAGAAGGCAGCACCACTCGCGACCAACGGCGACGTCTCGCTCAGCGTGGCGCGCCTCCAGCTCCAGAAGAATCAATACGGCGCCGCTGAAAAGTCGGCGACAGATGCCATCAGCAAGGGCGTTCAGCATAAAGGCCAGGCCTATATGGTGCGCGCGGAAGCCAAGCGTGGTCAGAAGAACAAGCAGGGTGCTATCGCGGACATGAAGCTCGCGGCTCAGGATCCTGAAACGTCTGCCAAGGCCAACGCCTGGTTGAGCAAGGCAGAGAACACTAAGTAAGCGTTTGTAAAGTACCGGAAGGGATGGTTTGGCACTGCCACGATTCTTCCCTTCAGGTGCTATACAAATGCCATATGCTGGTGTAATTTGCTTATCTTTCCGCTTGCAGAAACCAGCGCTTTCGGCAATGTCAATCGCCGAGCGCCGGAAGAGCAGTGCGGGTTCACTTCCGCTTGATTAGCTCTTGATAGTGACTGATGGCCTCAAGTAACGAATCAACCGGCCAAGCGCCGTTTAGTTGGGGGCGCACCAGCGCGTTGGCAGTCGCCATCGCTCTGCACTCGTTCGCCTTCCTGCTGCTGGTAGCGCCCATGGCGCCGCCGAAGTCGCAGGAAAAGCAGAAAGAGAAGGTAGTTCAGGTCGACTTTATTGAACCGCCGCCGCCGCCCCCGCCCCCCCCGCCGCCGCCGCCGGAGCCCCCCAAGCAGCCGCCGCCGAAAATCGTGCAGATTTCGAAGCCGCCCCCGACACCTCCGCCGCCGGCTCCACCGCCGCCGGCAGTAGACGAGGCGAGTTCGAATCCTGTTCCGGCTCCGCCGCCGGCACCTCCCGCGCCGCCAGCACCGCCGGCGGATATCGCGCCGAGCGAAAATCTGTCGTACCGTCAGCGCAACCCGCCGAAGTATCCGCCGCAGGCGGTTCGTCAGCGGCATGAAGGTACTGTGGTACTTCTGGTCCTCGTAGGTGTCGACGGTTCGCCGAAGGACATCAAGGTTGACCAGTCGAGCGGTTTCCGCGAATTGGACAAGGCAGCAGAAGACGCCGCCAGGAATTGGAAATTCAACCCGGGCAAGCGAGGCGGTGCTGCCGTCGAAGGCTATGCACGTGTCCCCGTTACGTTCAACCTAAACCAGCTGTAAGTCTCCTCGCTTACAGCTATTAAGTTCACGCTTGACTTCCCAAGGGTAGCGTTATGTTGCAAGACACCTCCGCTCAGCCTGCTAATCCAGGTCAAAACTCCAATGCCGACGCCCTCAAGCAGATGGGCTTCGACCACCTGATCCACAACTTCGACTTCCTCGGTTGGATTGTGTTCGTGGTACTGATCGCGATGTCGGTGCTCTCGTGGTACTTCATCGTCGCCAACTTCATCCGTAACAGCATGGTGCGTTCGCGCGCCGACAAGGTTATCCAGGGTTTCTGGAACACCTCGTCGACGCAGGAAGCCATTCGTGTGCTCGAAGAGCAGCCGAAGGGCGAACCGTTCTCGAAGATCGCTCTCGACGCCGCTTCGGCCGTCGCTCACCACCAGGCAGCTGCCGGTGGTCGCCTCGCCGAGACCCTGTCGCGTTCGGAATTCATCGATCGCGCCCTTCGCCAGGCCGTTGCTCGTGAGAGCCTGCGTCTGGAAGGCGGCCTGACCCTGCTCGCTACGGTCGGTTCGTCGGCACCGTTCATCGGTCTTCTCGGTACGGTGTGGGGTATCTACCACGCACTTATCGGTATTGCCGCTTCCGGTTCCGCGTCGATGGATAAGGTCGCCGGTCCCGTCGGTGAAGCTCTGATCATGACCGCGTTCGGTCTGTTCACCGCTATCCCGGCCGTGCTTGCGTACAACTTCTTCATGCGCTCGAACCGCCTGACCTACGCCCAGTTCGACGAATTCGCGCACGACCTGCACGACTTCTTCGCCACGGGTGCCCGCGTCGAAGGCACCGGTCCGGTCGTCTCCGTCAAGAAGTGAGGAATTGACCCATGGCTATGAGTAGCGGGGGCAACAGCGGCGGCCCGATGTCGGAAATCAACGTCACGCCGCTCGTCGACGTGATGCTGGTTCTGCTGATCATCTTCATGATCACGGCTCCCCTGATGTCCCATAAGGTCCAGATCGATCTGCCGAAGGCTAATCCGAATGTTAAGGATGACACCCCGGTCGATCCGATGGATCTCGCGATCAAGCCGGACGGTACGTACTTCCTCAATGACGGCGAAGTCAGCGAGGCTGAGCTGAAGGCACAGTTCGCGGTTGCGGCGGCGAAGTCGCCGCAGCCGGAGCTCCAGATCCGTGCAGACCGCACCACGGAATACAGAGTGGTGAAGAAGGTCCTTGGCGATGCCAAGGATGCCGGCATGGTCCACGTCGGCTTTATGTCGACCGGCAAGGAGTAACGAACATGGCATTCTCCTCAGGCAACTCTGGTGGCCCGATGGCCGACATCAACGTGACGCCGCTCGTCGACGTCATGCTGGTGCTCCTCATCATCTTCATGATTACGGCTCCGATGCTGTCGCATAAGATCAAGATCGATCTTCCGCAGCCGAATCCGAACGTCGTCAACCCAGAGAATCCGCCGGATCCCGTCCGTTTGCAGATTCGCCAGGATGGCTCGCTCTATTGGAACGATACGCCGGTTGACGAACTGGGCCTCAAGGCTCAGATCGCGGTGATCGCCCAGCAGTCGAACCAGCCGGAACTGCAGATCGATGCGGATGACGCGGCTCAGTACGAGGTCGTGGCACGCGTGCTTTCCGACGCCAAGGGCCAGGGCCTGACCAAGATCGGTTTCGTTAACTCGAACTGATGGCGGTCGTCCGGTAAGAACTGAAAAACCCCGCTTCGGCGGGGTTTTTTTATGTCCGCTAACTGGGGGGCGGAAACCCTGCTTTCTGTGGGAGCCGATTCATCGGCGATCGGGTGCTTGCCTCACCCTGGCCCGCTGCCGCGGGATCGCCGATGAATCGGCTCCTACAACGGCAGGCGGCGCCTTAGGACAGGATGTCGAGGTAGTTCTTGACGGTCTTCGACAGGCCTTCGTACAGCGCCTCGCTGATCAGCGCGTGCCCAATCGATACCTCAGCCAGGCCGGGAATCGCCGACTTGAACGTACCGAGGTTCGCCTGGCTCAGGTCGTGACCGGCGTTGACCGCCACGCCTGCCCTCTGCGCTCTCTGCGCGGTGTCTGCGAACGACGCGAGCTCCTTGCGCGCGTCGCCTTCCGCGAAAGCTTCAGCATAGGGGCCGGTGTAAAGCTCGATGCGTTGGACACCGATCGCGGCAGCCTCGGCAAAACCCTCGCCGCCGGCGTCGACGAAGACGCTGACACGGCACCCGAGTTCGCGAAACGCCGCGACCACCGGCTTGAGCGTCTCGATGTCCCTGGTCAGGTCGAAGCCGTGATCGGAGGTGATCTGCCCGTCGCCGTCGGGGACGAGCGTGACCTGCGTCGGCCGCACCTCGCGCGCCAGTTCGATCAGGCCGGGATAGGCACCGCGCGGACCGGCAAACGGATTGCCTTCGATGTTGTATTCGACACGGCCGCGCAACAAGCCAGCCAGGGTACGAACATCCGACGGCGTGACGTGGCGCATGTCGGGGCGCGGGTGGACGGTGAGCCCACCGCAACCGGCGTCGATACAGGTGTTGGCGGCCGTCGCGATGTCCGGCTCGTGGCCGCCGCGCGAGTTGCGCAGGACGGCGATCTTGTTCAGGTTTACGCTGAGTAGGGTCATCGTTTATCCATAAAAAAACGCACGTCGCCATCGCGACGTGCGTAATGACTGTCGTCCCAGCATAACGCGCCCACTCCATCTGGCGCACGGCTCACACACACACACGCGCACTCACAGAACATCAGACACATCTCGATGAGAAAAGGTTCAAAGCGCATATGTGAAGACGCGGATCCTGCGCTCACTTCCGCGCCATGCCACCGCGGCAAGACAATCGTCCCCCATATCGAGGGCATCGATCCCCCACGCGGAAGCCGGTCCGATCTCACCCTCGAAAGCGACCGGTACCACCGATGCGTCGTCCAGCCTAAAAGCCACGCGATGCAGTCCGTATGACAGGCCGCCGCCGTTAGCCTTCAATACGGCTTCCTTGGCGGTCCACAAACGGAGGAAGGCGCGCAGTCGAAGCGCCTCCGGCAACGATGCCAACATGGCCGTTTCGTCGGGGGCAAAGAAGCGTGTCGCCAGCTCAAGCGCCCGTGGCCTGGGCCGAACGCGCTCGACGTCCACACCGATCTCGAAGCCTTCCCGACCGCGGCCCACGGCGAACAACGCCCTCTCGCCACTGTGGGACCAGTTGAACCCAAGGCTGCCGAAGGCACCCGGGAAATGCGGCTTCCCGTGTTCGCCACGCACCACCGCGGGCGCGCCCGGGCCGGCATACGCCGCCAGCAGGGATGTGAAGGGCAGCTCGCCGCGGTCGGCGCTCCACGCGGTCTGCCAGACATGGATCTCGTCATCGGCGAGCGGTGGCACATCGGCAAGGGTCGAAGTCATTTGCGCATTCTATTCGCGCGAGGCCCTAGAATCAGGGTCGTACAGAACGCGGAGCACTCATCGTGATCGCAGGCTGGCTTTTGCTGCTGGTCGCGCTTGCCTATGTCGGCATGTTGTTCGCTATTGCCTATGTTGGCGACCGTCGGCCGCTCTACCCTCGCCAGCCCAGGTTGCGGCCGCTCGTCTATAGCCTCGCCCTGGCCGTCTATTGTTCCTCATGGACGTTCTATGGCGCCGTGGGCACGGCGGCGCGATCGGGCCTGGCTTACCTGCCGATCTATCTCGGTCCGTTGCTGCTGTTCGTCTTCGGCTTCGGCTTGCTCGAGCGCCTGGTGCTGGTTGCCCGACAACGCAACATCACGTCCATTGCCGATTTCATCGCGGCGCGCTTCGGCAAGTCGCATGGCCTCGCGGCCCTCGTCGCGATCATCGCCGTTGTCGCGATCATTCCGTACATCGCGTTGCAATTCAAAGCGGTGGCCATGTCCTTCGCCGTGCTCGGCGCGGGCAACTCGGCCTGGTGGTTCGGCGACACGGCGCTATGGTGCGCCGCCCTGCTCGCCGTGTTTGCGATCCTGTTCGGCACGCGCAACATCGATGCGACCGAGCACCATCACGGCCTGATGCTCGCCGTGGCGGTGGAGTCGCTGGTCAAACTGCTCGCCTTCGTCGCCATCGGTGTCTATGCCTATCTGCACGGGCCGGGCATCGCGCAGACCCTGCATGCGCCCGTGCTGCAGATCGAAAAAGGCAGCATGCCGCCCGGCTTCGTCGCGCAGACCCTGCTCGCGTTCTGCGCGATGTTCTGTCTCCCCCGGCAGTTCCAGATCGGCGTGGTCGAGTGCGAAGATCCGCGCGACCTGCGCAAGGCGCGCTGGTTGTTCCCGCTCTATATGGTGTTGATTTCGGCAGCCGTCCTTCCCATCGTCAGCGCCGGTCTCAGCCTTCCCCAGGTGACCAACGCTCACGTCGACGCATGGGTATTGAACCTGCCCATCGCGCTGGGCGACAGCGGCATCGCCCTCCTCGCGTTTGTCGGCGGCTTCTCCGCAGCCACCGGCATGGTGATCGTCGCAGCGGTCGCGCTGGCGACGATGATAAGCAACGACCTGGTCATGCCGGCGTTGCTGCGCATCCGTCGATTCGATCTCGAGCGGCGCGGCGATCTCTCCGGCATCGTGCTTCTCGTCCGTCGCGTCTCCATCGTCGTCCTCGCCGCGCTCGCCTACGTCTACTACCGCATCATCGCCAACGCCGAGAATCTCGCTGCGACCGGCCTGCTCTCCTTCGCCGCGGTGGCGCAATTCGCGCCGGCGATCGTGTCGGCCTTGTATTGGCGTGGCGCGAGTCGCGTCGGCGTCTACGTCGGACTGCTGGCCGGATTCGTCGTCTGGGCATACACGCTCCTGTTCCCCGCGATGACGCGTGCAGGATGGATGCGTAGCGGCTGGGTCGATAACGGGCCCTTTGGCATGAGCTGGCTCAAGCCGAACGAACTCTTCCACCTCAGTGGTTGGGAACCGGTCACTCACGGCACCTTCTGGTCCCTGCTGTTCAATGTTTCATGCCTGGTCTTCATCTCGCTACGTTTCAGGCCAAGCGTCGCCGAGCGTCTGCATGCCGCCCTGTTCGTCGACCCCTACGTGCGCAGCGTCACGGGCGCAGGCGACTGGAAAGGTCGCGTTACCGTGCGGGACCTGGGGACGATCGCCGGCCGTATCGTCGGCGAGCGGGTCACCGCCCGTGCGTTCAACGAGTACGGCGAACGTCACGGCGTTACGCTGACACCGACGGATTCGGCAGACCGGCCGTTGATCCAGTTCACCGAGCGCCTGCTGGCCAGCGCGGTCGGTGCGGCGAGCGCCCGGCGCATCCTGATGGGCGCCTTGTCAGGCACCGGTCTGGATATCGCCGAGGCAATGGCCTTGATGGACGAAGCGTCCCAGGAGCTGCGCTTCAATCGCGAGCTCCTGTCGACCACGCTCGAGAATGTGTCGCAAGGCATCAGCGTGGTCGATGGCGAGATGCGGCTGGTCGCCTGGAACCGACGCTATGTCGAGTTGTTCGATTATCCGGAAGGCATGGTCTATGTCGGTCTCCCCGTCGCGGACCTGATCCGCTGGAATGCCGAACACGGTGAATGCGGTCCGGGCGAAGTGGACGAGCACGTCGGCAAGCGTATCCGCTACATGCGCGCTGGGTCGCCGCATGTTTTTCAGCGCATTCGACCCGACGGCACCGTGATTGAAATGCGTGGACGTGCGCTGCCGGGCGGTGGCTTCGTCACGACGTTCACCGATGTCACCGCATACAAGTCGGTCGAACAGGCACTGATCGATGCCAACGAGACGCTCGAGCAACGCGTCGAAGTGCGCACGGCCGAACTGTCCGAGGCTTTGACCGCGACGGCGATCGCCCGCCGCGAGGCCGAAGCCGCGAACGCGTCGAAGACGCGATTCCTCGCCGCTGCCAGTCACGACCTGCTGCAACCGCTCAACGCCGCGCGCCTGTTCACCTCCGCCCTGCGTCAGCATCCCGGCCTCGACAGCGATGTGGCGCAGCTCGCCGAACGTATCGATGCCTCGTTTCGTGCAGCTGAAGATTTGCTGGATGCGCTACTCGACGTGTCGCGACTGGACGCGGGAAGTTATCGCCCGGAGGTCGCGCCGTTCGCGCTCGCCGACCTGTTCGATTCGCTGCGACAGCAATTCGCCGTGGTCGCCGAGCAACGCGGACTGAGCCTGCATGTCGTGCCGACGACCCTGTCGGTACGTTCCGATGCGCAGTTACTTCGCCGTATCGTTGCCAACTTCCTGTCCAACGCCCTGCGCTACACGCGCGTCGGTGGTGTGCTGTTGGGCGCGCGCCGGCACGGCGACGAGATCCGCATCGAAGTGTGGGATACAGGACCCGGGATAGCGAACGAACAGCAGGTGCGCGTCTTCGGCGAGTTCCAGCGACTGGAGCGTCCGTCACCCTGGGGTGAGAAAGGACTCGGGTTGGGACTCTCCATCTGCGATCGTCTGGCCGGCATTCTTCATCATCGCCTGGCCCTGCAATCGCGCGTCGGTCGCGGAAGCTGCTTCAGTATTTCGGTGCCGCGCACAGCGCAGGTATCGCGCAAGCGCGCGCCGGCGATGGCGCGTCCCGGTGGCGGTGAACAATTGCCGTTGACCGTCCTCTGCATCGACAACGATGAAACCATTCTCGAGGGCATGAAGGCGTTGTTGGGTCGCTGGGGCGTGGACTGCCGCGTGGCCATCGATGTCGACGGTGCGTTGCACACCTTGTCGACCACGCACGTCGACCTGATCCTCGCCGACTACCATTTGAGCGACGACATGGATGGTCTGGCCGCACTGCGCGTCCTCGGTGAAAAGCTCGGAACGCTACCGCCGGCAGCGATGGTCACGGCGGATGGAAGCACGGAACTGAAGCAGCGCGCGCGAGCGTTGGGTTATCCCTTGCTGCACAAGCCGGTGCGCCCGGCGGCGCTTCGTGCTCTCCTGGTTGCGTTGGTGAAACGCGCCGGGACAAACGCGGCCTGACAGAGCCGTCAGGCTTCCGGGGCGTTGTTGGGAAACGCTTCCCTCTCCACGTCGAGATGACTTGCGGCGAGCGCCACCTGGGTTCGGTTCGACACGCCGAGCTTGCGCATGATCGCGGTCATGTGTGCCTTGACCGTCGCTTCAGACACCGTGAGTTCGTAGGCGATCTGCTTGTTGAGGAGGCCTTCGGCGATCATGTTGAGCACGCGGAATTGTTGCGGCGTGAGCGAGGCAACGCGTGCTGCCACGGCTGCCTCGTCGGGTTTCAGCTCGACGCTGCCGCCGACCAGCTTGTGCGGAAGCCACACGTCGCCATCGAGCACGGCCCGCACGGCCTCGACGATATCGTCCACCGCCGCCGACTTTGGAATGTACGCGGAGGCGCCATGCGCTAACGCGCGCCGGGCCACCTGCGCCTCCTCGTGGCCGGAGACCACAATGGTGGGCAGGCCGGGATACTGGCCGCGTATGTGGGCGAGCGCGGAGTAGCCGCGCGCACCCGGCATATGCAGGTCCATCAATAGCAGGTCGGCGTCGGGCAGCGATTCAATCAGGGCAAACAAGGCCGGCACGCTGTCCGCCGTGTGCACCGTGGCATCAGGCAACGCTGCCAGGACCGCACGCTGCAAGGCGTCACGGAACAGCGGATGGTCGTCGGCGATCAGGACATCGGACATGGAGTGCTACTTGATCAGTCGTTCTTCCACCAGGCTCTTCACCACCGAAGGATCGGCGAGCGTCGAGATGTCGCCCAGCTGGTCGGGCTGGTTCTCGGCAATCTTGCGCAGGATGCGACGCATGATCTTGCCCGAACGTGTCTTCGGTAAACCCGGTGCCCACTGCAGGAAATCCGGTACGGCGATCGGACCGATTTCCTTGCGTACGCCGGCGATGAGTTCTTTGCGCAGCTCCTCGCTGCCGGTCTCGCCCGCGACCAGGGTGACATAGGCGTAGATGCCCTGGCCCTTGATGTCGTGGTGGCAGCCGACCACGGCGGCTTCGGCCACCTTGTGATTGGCGACCAGTGCACTTTCCACTTCGGCCGTACCGATGCGATGACCCGAGACGTTGATCACATCGTCCACGCGGCCGGTGATCCAGTAGTAGCCGTCTTCGTCGCGACGTGCGCCGTCACCCGTGAAGTAGTTACCCGGATAGGTCTTGAAGTAGGTATCGACGAAGCGCTGGTGATCGCCATACACCGTGCGCATCTGGCCGGGCCAGGAATCGGTGATGACCAGATTGCCGCTGCATGCGCCTTCCTGCGGCTTGCCATCGGTATCCACGATGGCGGGCGTGATGCCGAAGAACGGCAGTGTCGCCGAGCCCGGTTTCAGGTCGGTCGCACCGGGTAGCGGCGTGATGAGGATGCCGCCGGTTTCGGTCTGCCACCAGGTGTCGACGATCGGGCAGCGTTCGTCGCCCACCACGCGGTAATACCAGTTCCAGGCTTCGGGGTTGATCGGCTCGCCGACCGTGCCGAGCAGGCGCAGGGACTTGCGCGAGGTCTTCTTCACCGGTTCCTCGCCCTCGCGCATGAGCGCGCGGATGGCGGTCGGTGCCGTGTAGAACAGGGTGACCTGGTGCTTGTCGACGACCTGCCAGAAGCGGCTGAAATCCGGATAGTTGGGCACGCCATCGAACATCACCACGGTCGCGCCGTTGGCGAGCGGCCCGTAGACCACGTAGCTGTGGCCGGTGATCCAGCCCACGTCGGCCGTGCACCAGTAAACGTCGTCTTCGCGGACGTCGAAAATCAGCTCGTGGGTCATGCTCGCATAGACGAGATAGCCGCCACTGGTGTGCAGCACGCCCTTTGGCAGGCCCGTGGAGCCCGAGGTGTAGAGCGTGAACAGCGGATCCTCCGCGTTCATCGCCTCCGGCAGGCAGTCCGTGGACTGCCCTTCCATCAAGGTGTGGTACCAGCGGTCACGCGGAGACTGCAGGTTGATCGCACCACCCGTCCGGCGAACGACGATGACCGTCTCCACACTGTTGGTATGCGGACGGGTGAGCGACTCGTCCACGTTGGCCTTGAGCGGGATTTTCTTGCCGCCGCGGCAGCCTTCGTCGGCAGTAATCACCAGCTTGGCGCCGGAATCCGCGATGCGGCCGGCGAGCGAGTCCGGCGAGAAGCCGCCGAAGACGACCGAATGGATGGCGCCGATGCGTGCGCAGGCCAGCATGGCCACCGCGGCCTCCGGGATCATCGGCAAGTAGACGATGACGCGATCGCCCTTGGCCACGCCGAGGTTCTTCAGCGTGTTGGCGAACTTGCAGACCTCGCGGTGGAGCTCGCGGTAGGTCAGGCTGCGCGACTCGTTGGGGTCGTCGCCCTCGAAGATGATCGCGGTCTTGTCGCCGCGCTTCTCCAGGTGACGGTCCAGGCAGTTGGCGGCCACGTTGAGGGTGCCGTCCTCATACCACTTGATGTACAGGTCCTTGGGGTCGTACGAGACGTTCTTGATCTTCGTCGGCGGCGTGACCCAATCGAGCCGGCCGCTCATGTCTTTCCAGAAGCCCTCGGGATCCTCGACGGACCGGGCATACATGCGCTGGTAGTCGTCCTTGCGGATATGCGCCCTGGCGGCAAAGGCGGGATCGACCGGGTGGATATCGGACATGCGTTCTTCCTGCAGATTGGCTTGTGGCTATGCCACGAAGTGTAACGTCGCGGCGCAACATAAGATGGCGACCCTGCTACGACTTTGGTCGAGGTTCGACCTTTGGCGAATGGATGCCCGGGCCCGGGTGTCACATGCTCGGCTCGCCAATGGTTGGGGAGACCATGATGAAGACGAACCGTTCCGGTGGCCGCAAGGCCATCGCCCTGAGTGTCGCCTGCGCCTTGATGCTGCCGATGGCCGCATTGCCGGATATGGCCCACGCCCAGTCGAAATCGAAAAAGACGACAAGTCACGAGGCGGAACTCGAAGCCCGCGTGAACTCGCTCGAGCAGCAGCTCGCCGAGCTCAAGGCGATGATCCAGGAGCAGAAGGCCGCGACCACGCAGGCCACGTCCACGGCCCAGGCCGCGCAGACCCAGGCCCAGGCGACCGACGAAAAGGTCAGCAAGGTCGAGAAGGTCGTCGCGACCGTACCGGCGAAGCCAGCCTTCAGCACCGGCACCGCGCCGGGTGTCTCGCTGGCCCTGCACGGTTTCATCGACGTCAGCGCCTTCAGCCAGAATCGGGCCTACACCTACGGTAACGGCCAGAACGCCGAATACCCGATTCCGTCGGATGGCGCCGGCCATGCCAATGGCCGGGTCAGCGGCGTCGACGTCCGCAACACGCGCTTCTGGCTCGACTTCGCCGGTGCCAAGTTCAACGAGAACTGGAACGGCAGCGGTCGCATCGAGATGGACTTCTTCGGCGGTTTCAACGGCACGGGTGCCTACGCGGGTTCGCAGCCCGAGCAGCGGCTGCGTCAGGCGTACTTCGATATAAGCAATCCCAACTCCGGCACGACGATCCGCGTCGGCCAGATGTGGGACCTGATGTTCCCGCTGGATTACATCCCGCAGTCGCTCTCGCATATCGCCTTCCCGCTGGGTTACGGCAGCGGCGTGATCGGCTGGCGCTTCCCGGGCGCGATCTTCATGCAGGATCTCAACCACGGCGCCGAAGGGACCAAGTGGCGGCTGGATATCGCGGCCTTGCAGGGCACCTGGAACGGTCGTGCCGGCGGGACCGATACGAACAACTTCCTTACCCAGGGCAATGCGGGCTTCAGGCCGCAGTTCGAAGCACGCCTGACCGCCAAGGGCGGCAACTGGGCCGCGTTCCTCGCCGGTCATTACAGCAAGATCGACCTCAGCGGTGTCGAGGGCAATACCCCGACGCCGATCAAGAAGAACCTCTCCAGCACGGCCGTCGAACTCGGCGGCATGTGGACGCCCGGTCAGTTCATCCTGAAGACGGCGGTGTACTCCGGCAACGCGATCGGCGAGATCTTCGGCAACCTCTCGCAGTTCGGCGACATCAAGGAGAAGGGTGGTTACCTGCAGGCCGGTTACAAGTTCGACTCGCACTGGACCTTGTATGGCTTCGCCTCGATGGCCAAGCCCAACACGAACGACGTGTTGCGCTGGCGTGCCGCCAACACCGTCGGCCTGCTGAAGAACCGCCAGACGGCGGGCAGCCTGCAATACACCACGGGACCGTTCGATTTCAGCCTGGAATTGATCCACTCCAACCTCGACTCGACCACCGTCAACGGCCTTGGCCGCGAAAAGACCTCGGGTAACGAACTCACCCTCAACGGTATGTACCGGTTCTGATTGGAGAGCGACATGGCGACTACGGCTAGCGGCCTTCGTGCCGACGGCAGCATCGGAACCAGTCACAGACGCGTGATCCTCGCGTCGAGCCTGGGCACGGTTTTCGAGTGGTATGACTTCTACCTTTACGGCTCGCTTGCCGCGATCATCGGCAAGCAGTTCTTCACCGGCCTGAACGAGACCAGCCAGTTCATCTTCGCGCTGCTCGCCTTCGCCGCCGGTTTCGCCGTGCGTCCCTTCGGTGCCATCGTGTTCGGACGCGTGGGCGACCTGATCGGCCGCAAGTACACGTTCCTGATCACCATCATCATCATGGGTACCTCGACCTTCCTGGTCGGCGTGTTACCCGGTTACTCGACGATGGGTGTCCTCGCGCCGGTGCTCCTGATCGCCCTCCGTCTGTTACAGGGACTGGCGCTCGGCGGCGAGTACGGTGGTGCGGCGACGTATGTCGCGGAGCATGCACCTCAAGGCAAGCGGGGCCTGTATACGAGCTTCATCCAGATCACGGCGACCTTCGGCCTGTTCCTCTCGCTGCTGGTGATCCTGGGCACGCGCCTGGGCCTGGGCACCGAAAGCTTCGAAGCCTGGGGTTGGCGTATCCCGTTCCTGATCTCCGCCGTGCTCGTGGGCGTGTCGGTCTACATCCGACTGCAACTGCACGAGTCGCCGGTGTTCCAGCAGATGAAGGCCGAGGGCAAGCAGTCCAAGGCGCCGCTGACCGAAGCCTTCGGCCAGTGGAAGAACCTGCGTCTGGTGATTCTCGCCCTGCTGGGCGCCACGGCCGGGCAGGCGGTGGTCTGGTACACGGGGCAGTTCTACTCGCTGTACTTCCTCACCCAGAGCCTGAAGATCGACGGCACGACAGCGAACCTGTTGATCGCCGCAGCGCTGCTGATCGGTACGCCCTTCTTCGTGTTCTTCGGTTGGTTGTCCGACAAGGTGGGCCGTAAGCCGGTCGTGCTGGCCGGCTGCCTGTTGGCGGCACTGACGATGTTCCCGATCTTCAAGGGTCTTACGCACTTCGGTAACCCGGCGATCGAAGCGGCCGCTGCGACGGCGCCGGTGGTGGTCACCGCCGATCCGAATGCCTGCTCCTTCCAGTTCGATCCGGTCGGCAAGAAGACCTTCACCAGCTCCTGCGATGTCGCCAAGAGCGTGCTGGCGAAGAAGGGTATCCCGTATACCAATGCCTCCGCGCCGGCCGGTACGCTGGCCACGGTGAAGATCGGTGACGAGGTGATCGAGTCGTTCGAAGGCGCCGGTCTGGAGAAAGCGGACTTCACCGCCAAGGGCAAGGAGTTCACCGGAAAGATCGCGGCACAGGTCAAGACCGCAGGCTATCCGGAGAAAGCCGACCCGAGCCAGTCCAACTACCCCATGCTCATCGTGCTGCTGGCCATCCTCGTACTCTACGTGACGATGGTCTACGGCCCGATCGCCGCGTGGCTGGTGGAGATGTTCCCGACGCGTATCCGCTACACCTCGATGAGTCTGCCGTATCACATCGGCAACGGCTGGTTCGGCGGTTTCGTGCCGACCATCGGCTTCATGCTGGTCGCCTGGAAGGGCGACATCTACTACGGCCTCTGGTATCCGGTCGTCGTGGCCTTGATGACCGTCGTGATCGGCTTGTTCTTCGTCCGCGAAACCAAGGATGTCCCGCTGGAGCATTAATCAAGACATGTAGGAGCCGATTCATCGGCGAATGGTAAATAACCCGCGCTGCGAAGCAGCGCTCCTCCCAGGTTGCTGGCCTCAGTCAGCATCGAAGGAAGAGCTCGCCGCTGAAGCGGCTCCCACATGAGCCGCTACAAACAATTCGCGATAGGCATCGACGAGTTGTTCAAGCGAGAAAGCCCGATTCCGCCCGCTGGGATTGGGTAGCACCCACACCGTGGCGCCTTGCAACGCCGTTGCCTGGCGCCCCCACGATATCTCGCGTGCTCCGGTGAGCGCGGCGTAGCCGGCCTTACCGAGAAAGGCGACGAAGCGTGGCGCATAGGTCGCGACTTTCGTTTCGAAGCCGGCCGCCGCCTCGACGAAGTCCTGCTTCGATAACTCATCGGCGCCTGCGGTCGGTCTTTCGACCACCGTGGTGAGTCCGCAGCCATAGTCGAGGATCCGCCGGGCGTCCTGCGGCCGGAGCTCCTCCGCGGTGAAGCCGGCCAGGTAGATCACCCGCCAGAACCGGTTCCCGCGCCCTTCGAAGTGATGCCCCGACGCAGCGGCCGCCAACCCGGGGTTGATCCCGCAGAACAAAACGGATAACCGCCCGGCGATGACATCGGGCAGGCCGGTATTCATCCGCAGATGACGCCGACGGCCTTTACCGCGAGCTTCCTCAACTCGTCACGCGGAGCACCCGCGCGGGCGCGCATGGCGATCGTGTGCATGGTCGCGGAGACCAGCATGGCGAGCGCCTCCACGTCCGCATCCTTCTTCAACTCACCGGCATCACGCGCCTCACGCAGCCGCGTTTCGAAGTCGGCGTCGAGCTTGCGAAAGCCACGGGTGACGATGTCCTGAATCTCCGGATCGCCGAGTGCCTCGGTGATCGCCGTACCGACGACGAAGCAGCCGCGCACGTGCTCGTCACCAGAGAAGTAGATGTCCAGCGCCGCGTCGTACACCCGCATGAGCACCTCGGGGAGGGCGCCAGCACTCGACAGTGCGACGCCCATCGTCGCGAACTTGAGCCCCCAGTAATCCTCGAGCGCCCGGATGTAGATCGTGTGCTTGTCGCCAAAGGCGGCGCGAAGGCTCGGCCGGTTCATGCCGGTTGCCGCCGAAAGGTCGTCCAGGGAGGTGCCGGCATAGCCGGTTTTCCAGAAAGCATCCGCGGCGCGGCGCAGGGCGACGTCAGGCTCATAGGCCCGGGGCCGGCCGCGCGGGCGTTTCTCGTTCGTTTCCATTTTTGTACCGCCATGCATAAAAACCCTTGAAGTCGGGTCTGCCCAAACATATTATACGAAACGGTACAAAATTCAATTCCCCTGGTCTCACCGGTATTTGCATCTTATGAACAGCAACAACCCCGACAACGTCCCAGGCGGCCCGGGCCCGGCGGGCCAGGCGAACCCGACACGTCCCAGCCTGGCCAGCCGGCTGCGCTGGCCCCTGATGGCTGCGCTCCCCCTCCTGATGATCGGGGTGGGTGGCGCCCGGTTCCTTAGCGGCCATGGCGATGTCGAGACCGACGACGCTTTCGTCCGTGCGGCGAAGGACTCGATCAACGCCCGGGTCTCCGGCCAGGTGGTCGATATCGCCGTGCACGACAACCAGCGCGTCCGCAAAGGACAGCTGCTGTTCCGCGTCGACCCGCAGCCCTACCGGATCGCGGTCGAACAGGCCGAAGCCCGTCTTGGCACGGCGCGGCTCCAGATCGAGGCGCTCAAGGCCACGTATCGCCAGCAGCTGGCCGAGGTGCAGTCCGCCAGGGACTCCGCGGACTTCGACGGCAAGGAATTCGAGCGCAAGAAGGCTCTGCTCGCCTCCGACTTCGCCTCGCGCGCGTCCTTCGAGCGGGCGGACACCGATGTCAGGGTGGCAAGGCAGCACATCGCCTCGGCGCAGCAGGCGGTGTCCAACACGATCGCCAGCCTCAACGGCGATCCGGATATCGACGTCAACCAGCACCCGACCGTGCTCGAAGCCAGGGCACAGCTCGACCGGGCGAAGCTCGACCTCTCTTACGCCGACGTCGTCGCTCCGGACGACGGCATCGTTACCCGCGTGGACGACCTGCAGGTGGGCGACTTCGTCAGCGGCGGCACGACCGTCTTTTCGATGATGTCGACTCGGGATGTCTGGATCGAAGCCAACTTCCGCGAAACCGGACTGACGCACATGCGCACCGGTCAGACCGCCACCATCGAAGTCGACGCGTATCCGGGCCAGCGTTTCAAGGCGCACGTGATCAGCATGAGCCCGGGCACGGGTTCCGAGTTCGCCGTGCTGCCCCCCGAAAACGCCACCGGCAACTGGGTCAAGGTGGTGCAGCGCCTGCCGGTGCGCCTGGAACTCGACGCGGTCGATCCGAAGTGGCCGCTCTACTCCGGTATCAGCGTGACCGCGCAGGTGGACACGCGCAGCGAAGCGACCACGACATCGGCAGCGGCAGGCGTCGCGCCGTGAACACCGGCGTTGCACCCCACAGCACGCCAGGCGCGCATCGCGTCCTCATCGGTGCGGGCCTGATGGCGACCTATATGTCGGCGGTGAATATCTCCATCCCGAATGCGGCGCTGCTGCACATCCAGGGTGGGCTATCCATGTCGGATGACGAGGTGGGCTGGATTTTCTCGTCCTACATCGCGGCAAGCGCGATCGTCATGCCGACGACGCACTGGCTGGCCGGTCGGTTCGGCAGGAAAGTGATGTTCCAGACCTCGATGGCGCTGTTCGCGCTCGCCCTCGTGGTGGTAACTCTTGCCACGACGCCGCTGCAGTTCGTCGCTGCACGCCTCTTCCAGGGTGCGGCCAGCGCCATGCTGGCGCCCTTGTCGATGGCGATCCTGCTCGACGAGCTGCCGCCGCTGCGTCATGGCCGCATCGGCATCGTCTGGGCGGTGACCGCCTTGCTCGGCATCCTCAGTGGCCCGGCGATCGGTGGCTACCTGAGCGAGTTCCATGGCTGGCACACGATCTTCTATGTGAGCCTCCCCGCGGCCGTGATGGTTTTCGTCGCGATGGGTTTGTTCCTTCGCGAGAAGAAAGCCGCGAGCAGCGCGCGTTTCGACGTCTTCGGTTTCGTCACTTTCAGTGTAGGGATCGCGGCGCTGCAGATGTTCCTGGACCGTGGCGAGCGTCTGGAGTGGTTCTGTTCGCCCGAAATCTGGGCAGAGGCGATCGCGTCGGTCGTCGGCTTCTACCTCTACGTCGTGCACGTCATGACCCGGGAGGAGCACTTCCTCAACCGCGCCATGTTCAAGGACCGTAACTTCACCGTCTCCGCCGCCATGTACTTCGTGTTCGGCTTCGTGCTGCTGCCGACCCTCGCGCTGACCTCGCCGATGCTCGAAGAGCTGATGGGCTATCCCGCCGATACGGCCGGCTATCTGGCGATTCCTCGCGGAGCCGCGCTGATCGGTGCCTTGATCCTCACCTGGCGCCTGCCGAAGGCGATCGGCAACCGCTGGGTCATCGTCGCCGGCATGGCGCTGGTGGTGTACGGCAACTGGCACATGCTCGGCTACTCGCCCTTGATGGATCGCTGGCCGGTGATCATCGCCGGTGCCTTGCAGGGCGGCGGCCTCGGCATCCTCATGCCGGCACTCACTCGCGCTGCCTTCAGCACGCTCAGCCCCGCGCTGCGTTCGCAAGGCACGGCGTTCTTCAACCTCGCGCGCCTCTACGGAAGCACGATCGGCATCGCGATCGTGCAGGTCTACTTCTACAACAACACGCAGGCCGTGCACCTCGCGCTGGCGAAACACGTGCGGCCTTACGGTCCCGTCGCCCACGCGACCGGCGCGCTCGCTGGCGCGCACCTCGCACAGATCAACGAGCTCGTGACCGGTCAGGCAGCGATGGTCGCCGTGATCGGCCAGTTCAAGCTGCTGATGATCGCGATGCTCATCGTGAGCCCCCTCGTTCTCTTCCTTCGTCCACCGCGCCCGGTCAACTGACTTCCGGAGTCGACCATGAAACTCGTCAAAACGGCACTTGCCACCACTACCTTCGCGCTGCTCGCCGGCTGCATGGTCGGGCCCGATTTCGAAAAGCCTGCGGCACCTGCGTCGACGCATTACGACGTGAAGGCCGAGCAGGCGCTCGCCGGCAACACGGCGCAGCACATCGATTTCGACAAGCGGATCGATGGTGACTGGTGGTCATCGCTGGGTTCACCGAAACTCGATCAGGTCATGCGCAAGGTGATCGAAGGCAACCTCGGCCTGGAGGCGGCCGATGCGACGATCGCGCAGGCCAACGAGGCCGTGACCTCGGTCCGCGGCGCGTTGAGCCCGCAGGTCGATCTCGCGGCGCAAGGCGGACGCCAGCGTGGTGCTGGCGCCACGGGCTTCGCTACCTCCAACTTCTACGCCGTGGGCCCACGGGTGAGCTTCGACCTCGATCTGTTCGGCGGCACACGCCGCCGCATCGAAGAACAGGCCGCACTTGCCGATTCGCAGCGGCATCGCTTCGACGCGGCCTACCTGACGGTGACAGGCGATGTCGCCACCCAGGCCCTGACGCTGGCCTCGGCGCGCGCGCAGATCGCCGCGGTCGAGAGCCTGCTCGCCAATGACCGGAAGAACCTCGAGCTGGTACAGACCGCACACCGGTACGGCAGCGCCACCCAGGTCGACGTGGCTACGGCGACGACGCAACTCGCCCAGGACGAAACCCTGCTTCCGCCGCTGGCGCAGCAGCGTGACACCGCCGCCCATGCGCTGTCCGTCCTGGCCGGCAAGGGTCCGGCCGACTGGGTACCGCCGGACTTCGATCTCGCCGACTTCGCGCTTCCCGCGCAGCTACCGGTCACGCTGCCCTCGGACCTCGCGCACGATCGCCCCGACATTCTCGAGGCGGAATCGCAGCTCCATGCCGCGAGCGCCGCGATTGGCGTCGCGACCTCCGATCTGTACCCGCATCTGAGTCTCTCCGGATCGCTCACGCGGGTCGGACCAGCGCCCGGCCTCGGCACGTTGTGGGGTCTCGCGGCCGGCCTGACCGCGCCGATCTTCAACGGCGGCACGCTCAAGGCGAACCAGCGCGGTGCGGTGGATGGTTACAAAGCCGCGCTCGCGACCTACCAGCAGACCGTCGTGTCCTCGCTCGGTCAGGTGGCCGATGTGCTGCAGGCGATCAACCACGATAGCGAGGAAGTCGCTGCGCAAGATCGTGCGCTCACCTCCGCCGCACTCAGCCTCGCCTTGAATCGTGAAGGCTACAAGGCCGGCGAGACCGGCGTCTTGCAGGTGATCGACGCCGAACGTTCTTACCAGCGCGCGCTGATCGGCCAGATCCAGGCGAAGACCGCGCAATTCCAGGACACCGTGCAGCTATCCGTCGCACTTGGCGGTCATTCCGACGAAGCATTCCAGCGCAGAGCGGCGTACCGTGACGAGCGATCGATGGCAGGTGGCCCCACTAACGGAGGAAAACCATGAGTGCCCTTGATACGTTTCGCCATACACGCATTCCCCTCGCCCATGGCACGGGGGCTATCCCTGCCGTCGGTTTCGGCACCCTGATTCCCGACCGCGAGAAGGGACGGGCCGCCATCAAGAAGGCACTGGAGGTAGGCTTTCTCCACCTCGATGCCGCCGAGGCTTATCGCAACGAAGACGTCGTCGGCGATGTGATCAAGGAGGCGATCGACAACGGCGTCGTTCGCCGCGAAGACCTTTTCGTAACGACGAAGCTGTGGAACAACAATCATCGACCGGAGCGCGTCAAGCCTGCGCTCGAGGCGAGCCTGCGTCGCTTGCGGATCGACTATGCCGACGCGTACCTGATCCACACGCCATTCGCCTTCGCCCCCGGTGACGATCAGTATCCGAAGGGTGCCGATGGCGGTCCGCTCTACGACAAGGGCATCACCCTGCTCGATACCTGGCGTGCGATGGAAAGCCTCGTCGACGAGGGGCTGGCGAAGGTCATCGGTCTGTCCGACGTGAAGCTCGAGGCGGTGAAGGAGATCGTCGCCAACGCACGCATCAAGCCGGCGATCGTGCAGGTGGAATCGCATCCGTATCTTCCCGAGTGGGAGTTGCTCGAGTTCTGCAAGGCGAACGGTGTCGTGCTGCTCGCCTTCGCGCCGCTCGGCCATGGCATGGAGCCGCGCGTGCCCGATGACCCGGTGTTGAAGACGATCGCCGCGCGCATCGGCGAAACGCCGGCGCACGTCGCGCTCGCCTGGGCCGTCCAGCGCGGCACCGCCTTCCTCACCACCTCGACCAACCCCGCTCACATACGCGAGAACTTCGAGATCTCACCCTTACCTCCCGAAGCGCTCCAGGAGATCCGCGAAGGCATCACCCTCAACGACCTCCGCCTCAACGATGTCGTCCACACCGGCCTCCCCGGCTTCATCCCGCGCGATAACCGCAAATAAGAACGTGTGGGAGCCGATTCATCGGCGAAGCTCTTCCTTGACGAACCAGCGGCCCAACCCTAGGATGCGATTCATTCTCATTTAACGGCCGGGCCGCCTTGCTTCATCTCCGACGAGACGCCCCGTTCCCCGTCTCCAGGATCGTCATGAGGGGCACCTCCCCACCCGTACCTCGTCGTGGCCATGGCGCCACGATCGCTCGCATCGCTCTCGCCATCGTCGGCGGCTATGTCACGGTTTCCCTGTGGACCTTTCTCCTCGGTCGCCTGATTCCCGGCGACCGTCCCGGTGCCG